>NZ_JCAFRI010000008.1:0-167086 GCF_059367915.1 Stenotrophomonas sp. YJH_SMC_19 | reverse complement strand
TCCACGGCTTCTACAATCCAGCCCGGCTACACTCGGCGCTGGGCTACCACTCGCCTAACAACTACGCCCGGCAGCTCCGGGCTGCCGCCTGAAACGGCTTCATGGCGTCCGTTTTCAGGGGGCCAGATCAGACACCCCCGCGAACCCACCCCGCCCGGCCTCTGACAGTTTCCGGTTGCTTCCACCCACGGAAGAGAAAGAAGAAGAGCAAGAGCAAAGCAGCTTCGCTGGGCGCTTCTTGTAGAGCCGAGCCCACGCTCGGCTGCTCTCCGCGAAATCTCCAGCCGAGCATGGGCTCGGCTCTACAGAACAGCGGGGCCCTCGGGGTCAGATCCGTTTTCCGCAGGAAAACGGATCTGACCCCTTCTTTCTCCATCCGACATCAGAAACCGCTCTTGCCTTTGCCATCCGCTCCGTCACATGAACCTGTCGAGGCCGGGGCGGTGCGGGTTGGCAGGGGTGTCAGCCGCATGGATGCGGCTGCCAAGCCTCCACGGACGGATTCACGGCGTCCCCTGCCAGCCCGCACCGCCCCGGCCCACTCACGGCACCACGAACCGCCAGCGCTTTGGCTCTGGCTGTGCTGTTGCTGTTGCTGTTGCTGCTGCAGTTGCAGTTGTGCCTCTGTCTGCCACAGGCATGGACCCTCCCACCACCCGCACCCGATACAATGACCGCCTGCCGCATCCCGGCATCCTGTCCCCGAGCCAAAGAGTTGCCCATGTCCATCGTCCGCATGACCGACCTCGACCTCTCCGGCAAGCGCGTGCTGATCCGCCAGGATCTGAACGTGCCGATCGAGAATGGCCGCATCACTTCCGAACAGCGCATCACCGCTTCGCTGCCGACGCTCAAGCGCGCGCTGGAGCAGGGCGCGGCGGTGATGGTCACCTCGCACCTGGGGCGCCCGAAGGAAGGTGTGTGGAGCGAAGCCGATTCGCTGGCGCCGGTGGCCCAGCGCCTGTCCGAGCTGCTCGGTCGCGAGGTTCCGCTGGTGCGCGACTGGGTCGACGGCGTCGAGGTCCAGCCGGGCCAGCTGGTGCTGCTGGAAAACTGCCGCATGAACGTCGGCGAGGGCAAGGACGATGAAGCCCTGTCGAAGAAGTACGCCGCCCTGTGCGATGTGTTCGTGATGGACGCCTTCGGCACCGCGCACCGTGCGCAGGCCTCCACACACGGTGTCATCCGCTTCGCCCCGGTTGCTGCCGGTGGCCCGCTGCTGATGGCCGAACTGGACGCGCTGGCGCAGGCGCTGGATGCACCGGCCAAGCCGCTGCTGGCCATCGTCGCCGGCAGCAAGGTCAGCACCAAGCTGGAACTGCTGGCCAACCTGGTCGGCAAGGTCGACCAGCTGATCGTCGGTGGTGGCATCGCCAACACCTTCATCGCTGCCGCCGGCTACAACGTCGGCAAGTCGCTGTACGAGCCGGACCTGCTGGACACCGCGAAGAAGATCGTGGCCGATGCCAAGGCGCGCGGCGCCGACATCCCGCTGCCGGTGGACGTGGTGACCGCCAAGCAGTTCATGCCCGACGCGGTCGCCGAGGTGAAGGCGGTCGACGCCGTTGCCGAAGATGATCTGATCCTGGACATCGGCCCGCAGACCGCGGCGCAGTACGCGCAGCTGATCGACAAGGCCGGTACCGTGGTCTGGAACGGCCCGGTCGGTGTGTTCGAGTTCGAGGCCTTCAGCAAGGGCACCGAAGCGCTGGCCCGCGCCATCGCCAGCTCCAAGGCGTTCTCCATCGCCGGTGGCGGCGACACCCTGGCGGCGGTCGACAAGTTCGATATCGCCCAGCAGGTCAGCTACATCTCCACCGGCGGCGGCGCGTTCCTGGAGTTCCTGGAAGGCAAGACCCTGCCGGCGGTCGCCGCACTCGACGCGCGCGGCGCATGAGTGCCGGGCACGGCAAGGATGTCCTGTTCTTCGACCTGGACGGCACGCTGATCGACTCGCAGGTGGGCATCACCGCCTGCATCGCCTATGCGCTGCAGAAGATGGACCATCCGGTGCCGCCGCAGGAAACGCTGCTGGGCTGGATCGGTCCTTCGCTGCGTACCACCTTCACGCCACTGTTCGTCGAACCAGCGCGGGTGGAGCAGGCGGTGGGCTATTACCGCGAGCGCTTCGACGCCGAAGGCTGGCGCGAACACACGGTGTACCCGCAGGTGGAAGACACCCTGCGCACGCTGCATGGCCGAGGCCACCGCCTGGCGGTGGTCACCGCCAAGAACGAGCCGCATGCGCGCCGCATCCTTGCGCACCTGCCGTTTGGCGGGCTGTTCGAGGAGATCGTCGGTTCGACCCTGGACGGCTCGCGCAGCCACAAGCCCGAGCTGGTCGGGGAGGCACTGCGCCGCCTGCAGCTGCAGCCCGCACAGTGCTGGATGATCGGCGACCGCCGCATGGACATCGAGGGCGCACGCCACCACGGCCTGCGCAGCGTGGGGGTGCTGTGGGGCTTTGGCGGTGAGGCCGAACTGACCGAAGCCGGTGCGGGCCAGCTGGCTCGCGAGCCGGCACAGCTGACGACGCTGTTGGCCTAGCCGCCCCGCCTGGAGAGCTGGCCCCATGCTCGGCTGATTGCGGCCCACGGTGCAGCCGGGCATGGCCCGGCTCTACAGAACACCCTGCGCCAGCGTATGTCCGGGTGATGTCCGTTCCATGACCCGCGAAGTCAGGCAGCACAAGGCTGTAACCGTATACATGCGGCGTGAAGGATGTGCTAATTTCCGTTCTTTATCGGGAGAGGCCCATTCACCATGTTCGAGCGTCAGCGTCGCACCAAGATCCTTGCCACCCTCGGTCCGGCCACTGATCCGCCGGGCGTGCTGGAGGATCTTTTCCGCGCCGGCGTCAACGTGGTGCGCCTCAACTTCAGCCATGGTGACCCGTCCGGCCAGGCCAAGCGTGCCGCCGAAGTGCGTGCCGCCGCCGCCCGCGTCGGCGTGGAAGTGGGCATCCTGGCCGACCTGCCGGGCCCGAAGATCCGCATCGAGCGCTTCGCAGAAGGCAAGGTGCAGCTGAAGGCGGGCAACCGCTTCGACCTGATCGCCAGCACCAGCGCCGGCCCGGGTGATGCCACCCAGGTGGGTGTGAGCTACCTCGGCCTGCCGCAGGACGTGGGTCCGGGCGACGTCCTGCTGCTCGACGACGGCCTGATGCAGCTGCAGGTGGTGGAGGTGCAGGGCGAACGCATCATCAATACCGTACTGAACGACGGTGTGCTGTCCGACCGCAAGGGCCTGAACAAGCAGGGCGGCGGCCTCTCGCTGGGCGCGCTGACCGAGCGCGACAAGGAGCTGATCGGCATCGTCGCCAAGATCGGTGTCGACTTCATCGCCGTGTCGTTCTGCCGCAACGCACAGGACATGAACGATGCGCGTGACATCGCCCGCTCGCATGGCTGTGATGCTGCGCTGGTGTCGAAGATCGAGCGCACCGAGGCCATCGAGAACCTGGAAGAAATCGTCGAGGCCAGCGACGTGGTGATGGTCGCCCGTGGCGACCTTGGCGTGGAGATCGGCGATGCCGAACTGCCGGGCCTGCAGAAGAAGATCATCAAGGCCTCGCTGGCACAGAACAAGGTGGTGATCACCGCCACGCAGATGCTGCAGTCGATGGTGGAAAGCCCGATTCCGACCCGTGCCGAAGTGCTGGACGTGGCCAACTCGGTCATCGACGGCACCGATGCGGTGATGCTGTCGGCCGAGACCGCTGCAGGTGCCTGGCCGGTCAAGGCGGTCGAAGCAATGGCGCGCATCTGCCTGGGGGCCGAGCGCCAGTTCCAGACCGAGACCGACTTCAACGCTTCGCCGCGCAACCTCGAGCGTGCCGACCAGGCCATTGCCATGGCCACCATGTTCTTGTCCCAGCACGTGGGCGTGCGCGCGATCGTGGCAATGACCGAGTCCGGTGGCACCGCGCGTTACCTGTCGCGTTTCCGCGCCAAGGCGCCGGTGTTCGCGGTGACCCGCCATGACGGCGCGCGCCGGCAGATGGCGCTGATGCGCGATGTGTTCCCGATCAACTTCGACAGCCGCGGCCTGACCCCGCGCGAAGCCGCGCGCGGCAGCATCCGCCTGCTGGTGGAAGCCGAACTGCTGCAGGCCGGTGACCGCGTCGTGTTCACCAGCGGCGAGCACATGGAAACCCACGGTGCCACCAATACCCTGCGCCTGCTGGAAGTGGGTGAAGACGGCCGCGCCATTGGGCTGGGCGATCTGTAAACCCAGTCGGCCTCGGGTCGGAGCCGCTGCGCGCATCCGACCCGGGGTCAGATCCCCAAAGGGGCTCTGACCCCATGCCGCAGGACATCCCTTGTCCTGCGTGGACATTGGAATCGTTTCCATCCTGGCCTCGACACCGGGGCAACGGGCGGCGGGGCTATACTTACGTTTTTCCCGCACCCGCCACAGGAAATACATGAGCATCGAACAGCTGGCCGAAACCGCCCAGGCCATGGTCGCCCCGGGCAAGGGCATCATCGCGATCGACGAATCCACCGCTACCATCGCCAAGCGTTTCGCCGGCGTCGGTATCGAGAACACCGAGGAGAACCGTCGTGCCTACCGCGAGCTGCTGCTGACCACGCCGAAGCTCAACGAGCACATTTCCGGCGCCATCCTGTACGACGAAACCATCCGCCAGTCGACCAGGGACGGCGTGCCGTTCGCCAAGTACATGGCCGACCACGGCATGATTCCGGGCATCAAGGTGGACAAGGGTGCGCACCCGCTGGCCGGCTGCCCGGGCGAGCTGGTCACCGAAGGCCTGGACGGCCTGCGCGAGCGCCTGCAGGAGTACTACAAGCTGGGTGCGCGCTTCGCCAAGTGGCGTGCGGTCATCAACATCGGCGAGAGCATTCCGTCGGGCACCTGCATCGAGTCCAACGCCCATGCGCTGGCCCGTTATGCCGCCCTGTGCCAGGAATGCGGCCTGGTGCCGATGGTCGAGCCGGAAGTGATCATGGACGGCGACCACGACATCGAGACCTGCTACGAAGTCACCGAAGCCACCCTGCGTTCGCTGTTCGACGCGCTGTACCAGCAGAACGTGCTGCTGGAAGGCACCATCCTGAAGGCGTCCATGGTCATCTCCGGCAAGAACTGCGATGAGCAGGCCGACGTCGAGGAAGTGGCCGAGTCGACCGTGATGTGCCTGAAGAGCACCGTGCCGGCCATCCTGCCGGGCGTGGTGTTCCTGTCCGGTGGCCAGAGCGACGAGCAGTCCACCGAGCACCTGAACGCGATGAACCAGCTGGGCAACCTGCCGTGGCCGCTGAGCTTCTCCTACGGTCGCGCCATGCAGCAGGCCGCGCTGAAGCTGTGGGCCAAGGACATGAAGGGCAACTACGCAGCCGCCCAGAAGACCGTGTACGAGCGTGCCAAGGACAACGGCCTGGCTGCGCTGGGCAAGTGGAACGGTTGATCCGTCCCATCGCTGGATGAACAAGGCAGCGCCGGCATCACGCCGGCGTTTGCTTTTGCGGGTATCTTTTCCGCCCCCGCGTGCCCGGCCGGTACGCGGGAACCACATGGAAGGCCAAGGAGAAACAACATGCGTTTGGCAGCAATCACACTGGCCGTAGCCACGGTCCTGGTCGCCGGCGGGTGCAACCGCATCGGCGGCGGCGCAGAGGCAGGCAAGGCCGCGTCGCTCGATTTCGACAAGCCGGTGTCCGGCGAGATCACCTCGCGCAGCGGCATCAACTTCAATGATGGCAGCCATCACCAGCTCTACCAGATCAAGCTGGAAGACAAGGATCTGGTCGGCCTGAAACTTACTGGTGCCCTCAGCGGCTCGATCGCCGTGTTCAACAACGGCAGTCTTGTTTCCACCAGCAACACCGGTTACGAACGCGAAGGCGACGTCTCGCTGGCGTTCCGTGCCAATGGCGGCGGCACCTACCAGGTGGCGGTCAATGCCGATGGCCCGACCGCCTTTGGTCCGTATCGCCTGCGAGCCGAGAAGCTGAAACCTTACGACGGCAAGCCGTTGGCGGGCAGTGGCGAAATCGTGGACATGCTGGCCAGTGATTCGCAGGACTACACCCTGCAGGTGGACAAGGCCGGCCTGTACGAAATCCGCCTGGTGTCGGATGTCTTCGATCCGGTGCTGAAGCTGTCGGGCCAGGGCGTTGAAGCCGAAAACGACGATGGCAACGACAGCACCAACTCGCGGCTGACCCTGTCGCTGAAGCCGGGCAAGTACACCCTGACCGCGCGCGGCCTCGGCAGCGGTGTCAATGGCATGTTCACCCTGTCTGCCACCCGCATCGAACTGCCGGGGAATCTGGTCGAGCGCGATGGCACCGCCCTGCCGAAGTCGGGCAGCGTGTACACCATGCTGGACAACGAAGGCCGTCGCCGCTTCCTGCTGACCCTGGACCGGCCGGCCGACGTGCGCCTGGATGCGATTTCCAGCCAGGTCGATACCGTGCTGCGCGTGGTCGGTGGCGATGTCGAGCTGACCGACGACGACGGTGGCAACGGTACCAACTCGCGCCTGGAAGAGACTCTGCCGGCCGGTCATTACACCGTCGACGTGTCCAGCCTGAACAATGGCGCAGGCATGGTCGAGGTGCGCGTGCAGGTGGAAGGGGCCAGCGCCGATGGCGCTGCCGCCTCGGCTGCACGTGCCGCTGCCGACGCTGCAGCCGCCGTGGCCGATGACGCCGCTGCGGTGGAAGCTGCCAGTCGTTGAGCGTGATCCACGCCATGCGTGGATGACATCAATGGTGCAACTGAGAAGGCCGGGCAATGCCCGGCCTTTTCCTTTTCGCGCTGCATCGCGATTCAATGCGCGGCGGCAAAACCCGCGTCACCCAGGGGCGGCAGCATCGACCCGCGCGGTTCGCTGTCGGCGCTTTGCCCGGCGGCACTCAACGCCTGCTGGTAGGCCTTGGCCGTAGCGGTATTGAACGCCACCAGCACGATGCGCATCGGTTGCGCATGGCTGCGCTGCCAGGCCAGTGTTTCGGTCACTGCGATCTGCGCGGCCTGGTACAGCGGATAGCCGTATACGCCGCAGCTGATGGCTGGGAATGCGATCGACTGCACGCCCAGCGATTCGGCCAGCTGCAGCGACTTCCAGTAGCAGTTGGCGAGCAACGCCGGTTCATCGCGCTGGCCGTCGTGCCAGACCGGGCCCACCGTGTGCAGTACGTAGCGTGCAGGCAAAGCGTAAGCACTGGTGGCGCGCACTTCGCCGGTCGGGCAACGTACGCCCGGGCGCAGCTCCGGCAGCTGCTCGCATTCGGCCAGCAACGCGGGCCCGGCCGCACGATGGATCGCGCCGTCGACACCGCCACCACCGAGCAGCGTTTCATTGGCCGCGTTGACGATCGCATCCACCGCCAGGGTCGTGATGTCGCCCTGCCAAACTTCGATCTTCATGCGTCCGTCTCCTGCCTGTGAGGTGATCCGCGCAGCATCTGCGCCGGCTGTTCCCACGGTAGGGGACAGGGCATGGATACTGCGTCATGACCGTCTCACGCGCTGCGATCCGACGGCCTTCACGCACGATGGCGGGCGACGCCTTCATGCAGGCTGAAGCAGAAGGGGGTCGGAGCCCTTTCCCTGCGGAAAAGGGATCCGACCCCGGGGTGTCACGGCAGGCCGGCCAGCCAGTCGTCGTCGGAACCCTCGTTCACGTCGGCAAACAGCGGCGTGGAGAAGTAGCGTTCACCGGTGTCCGGCAGCATCGCCAGGATCACTGAACCCGGTTCGGCACGTGCGGCCACGTCCAGTGCGCTGGCCACGGTAGCGCCGGCGGAGATGCCGACGAAGATGCCTTCCTCGGCGGCCAGTCGGCGCGCGGTGGCGATCGCGCGGTCATCTTCCACCGTCAGCAGTTCATCCACCACATCACGGTTGAGCACGTCGGGCACGAAGTCCGGGGTCCAGCCCTGGATCTTGTGCGGCTTCCAGTCATCGCCCTTCAGCAGTGCGGCGCCGGCTGGCTCGGTGGCGATGATGCGGGTCTGCGGACGCGCGACCTTCAGCACTTCGCCCACGCCGGTGAGCGTGCCGCCCGTGCCCCAGCCGCTGACGAAGTAGTCCAGCCGCTTGCCGGCGAAGTCGCGCAGGATCTCGGCGGCGGTGGTGTTGCGGTGATACGCCGGATTGGCCGGGTTGGCGAACTGGCTGGCCAGGAACCAGCCGTGCTGCTCGGCCAGTTCGCGCGCCTTGCGCACCATGCCGCTGCCGCGTTCGGCGGCCGGGGTCAGGATCACCTTGGCGCCATAGGCGCGCATCAGCTTGCGGCGCTCCACCGAGAAGGTCTCGACCATGGTCGCCACGAACTTGTAGCCGCGCGCGGCGGCGACCATCGCCAGCGCCACGCCGGTGTTGCCAGAAGTGGCTTCGACGATGGTGTCGCCCGGCTTGAGCAGGCCACGCGCTTCGGCGTCGAGGATGATCGCCAGCGCCAGGCGGTCCTTGACCGAGCCGCCCGGGTTGAACGACTCGACCTTGGCGTAGACGCTGACCTGCGGCGGCGCCAGGCGCTGCAGCTTGACGATGGGGGTATTGCCGACGGTGTCGAGGATGGAGTCGTACAGGGCCATGGAAGCGCTCCGGAAACAGGGCCGCGCCGGACGCCGGCGGGCAGAAGGGGAGGGCTGGCTGTTCAGGCCAGCGGCTGCCGGCTGACCGTAGCGCCGGCATATGACGCCCGGAAATGACCAGATACCTTTCTTAAACAACCTTTGGTTATAAGCTGGTGACGGCAATTGACCCTAGAGTGGACCTCCGCCCCACGCCGCCCGCCTCCCATGACGCTGACCCAGCTGCGCTACCTGGTCGCCATCGCCGACGCCGAGCTGAACATCACGCTGGCCGCCTCGCGCGTGCACGCCACCCAGCCCGGCCTGTCCAAGCAGCTCAAGCAGCTGGAAGACGAGCTCGGCTTCCTGTTGTTCGTGCGCAAGGGCCGCAGCCTGGAGTCGGTCACCCCGGCCGGCACCGAGGTCATCGCCCGCGCCCGCGCGGTGCTGGCCGAGGCCAACAACATCCGCACCTACGCGGCCAACCAGCGCCGCGAGAGCCAGGGCCAGCTGATCCTGACCACCACCCACACCCAGGCGCGCTTCGTCCTGCCGCCGGCGGTGGCAGCGATCAAGCAGGCCTATCCCCAGGTGAGCGTGCACCTGCAGCAGGCCGGTGAAACCGACGCGCTGGACCGCTTGAACCAGGGTGACGCGGATATCGCGATCATCAGCACCGCCGGCAGTGAGCCCACCGATGGCATCGCGGTGCCGCTGTTCCGCTGGCGACGCCTGGTGGTGGTACCCAAGGGGCACCCGCTGGACCGCGCCGGCCGCGCACCGGACCTGGCCGCGTTGGCCCGGCAGCCGCTGATCAGCTACGAATCCTCAACCCGCCCGAATTCCTCGTTGCAGCGCGCCTTCGCTGCCAACGGCCTGGCGCCGGACCTGGCGCTGACCGCGCTCGATGCGGACCTGATCAAGACCTATGTGCGTACCGGGCTGGGCGTAGGCCTGCTGGCGGAGATGGCGGTCAGTTCCAGCGACGAAGACCTGCGCTCGTGGCCGGCGCCAGACCCGATCAGCGAGTGCATTGCCTGGGCGGTGTTGCCGCGCGACCGGGTGCTGCGCGATTACGCGCTGGAGCTGGTGCACGTGCTGGCACCGCAGATTGATCCGCGCGATCTGCGCAGGGTGCTGGATGGCAACCAGGCCGCCGCGTGGCCGGTGCCACCGACCTGGGAGTCACTGACCCAGACCATCACGGTGTGAGGGGGGGGGCGAGCAGGGCTTGCAGCCCTGCACCCGCCGAATCAATGGCAACAGCCGAAGCAACAGCTGGCTTCCGTGGGGGGGCGGGGCGGTGTGGGCAGGCAGGACACGCCGTAAACCCATCCCTGGGGGCTCGATGGCGCCATCCATGGCGCCAACGGTCCTGCCTGCCCACACCGCCCCACCTCTGACAGATTCCGGCGGCTGTTGGTAGGTGTCGACCTTGGTCGACACGATAGATCCACGCCATGCGTGGATGCTTTTCGATTCCAGTTCGAAATATTCGATTCCGATGGAGATTCATCCACGCATGGCGTGGATCTACTGCAGATCGCAGAGATCTGTCGAAGGCGGGGTGGGTCCGGTTGCGGGGGCGTGAGCCGCATGGATGCGGCGACCGAGCTTACATGGACGTACTTGCAGCGCCCCCCGCAACCGGACCCACCCCGCCTAACTCACAGGAAGCCAGCTTTTGATGTTGCTTCGGCTCTTGCTGTTGCTCCAGCTCGCAGCGGGTGCAGGGCGCAGCCCTGCCGATAAACCCCCTCCTGCGACGGTTCGTCGCACGGGTAACCCTGGACCCGCCTCTACACTAGCGGGGTGACCCGCCTGTCCCGCCCGCAGCGTCTTCTGCTCCAGCTCGCCATCCTGGCGACGCTGCTGATGGTGCTTGCGCCGCTGGTCAGCCGCGCGCTGCAGGCACAGCCGATGGAGCACGCCGCGATGGCGGGCATGGACCATGCCGCGATGGGCCATGACATGCACGCCATGGCCATGGCCGGGCACGATCAGCACGGCGCCGCGCCGGCAGCGCCCAGCCCCGCGGCCGATCCCCACGCCATGCATGGCGAAGCCTGCGAATACTGTGTACTGGCCATGCGCCTGCTGTCAGGGCTGGCGGTGCTGGTGCTGCTGTTGCCGTTGCTGTGGCGGCCGCGCCTGGTGTTCCCGTGGTCGCAACAGGTGCTGCCCGTACCGCACTGGCCCGCACACGCCGCACGTGGGCCACCGCGCGTCTCCATCGTCCGCTGATATCCCCGTGAATCTGCCGCACGACGCCTGACCGGGCGCCGTGCGCGCGTGCGTACCTTGGAGCTGTTCCGATGAAAATGACTTCCCGCCCCGCGGGCGCCTGCGCGCGCCTGCCGGTTGCCCTTGGCCTGGCCGTGGCCACGTCACTGGCCTACGCTGCGCCCGCCGAAGAGGCGCGCACCCTCGACACGATGGTGGTCACCGCCGCCGCACCATCCTCGCCGCTGCACTGGGTGACCGATCCGCGCCTGCCGCGGCAGCCGGTGCCGGCCAGTGATGGTGCCGATTACCTGAAAACCGTTCCCGGCTTCTCTGCCGTCCGCAATGGCGGCACCAACGGCGACCCGGTGCTGCGCGGCATGTTCGGTTCGCGCCTGAACATCCTCAGCAACGACGGCAACCTGATCGGTGCCTGCCCGTCGCGCATGGACAATCCGCTGTCCTACATCGCGCCGGAAAGCTTCGACCGGTTGACCATCATCAAGGGCCCGCAGAGCGTGCGCTGGGGCGCAGGTGCCTCGGCCGGTACCGTGCGCTTCGAGCGCGACACGCCGCGCTTCGATGAACCCGGCCTGCGTGCCGATGCCAGTGCGCTGGTCGGTTCGCGCAACCGCAATGACCAGGTGCTGGACCTGACCCTGGGCAATCCAACCGGCCATGTACGCGCCAGCGGCAACCGCTCCGAGGCCGATGACTACAAGGACGGCCACGGTGACGTGGTGCCGTCGAAGTGGCGCAAGTGGAACGGTGACGTGGCCATCGGCTGGACGCCGGATGCCGACACGCTGCTGGAGATTTCCGCCGGTGCCGGCGATGCCATCGCGCGTTACGCCGGGCGCGGCATGGACGGTGCCGCGTTCGAACGCACCAGCTATGCCGCGCGCTTCGAAAAACGAAACCTGCCCGGTGCGTGGGACACGTTGCAGGCCAACGTGTACTACAACGAAGCCGACCACGCGATGGACAACTACACGCTGCGCACGCCGAATCCCAACAGCATGATGCCGATGCCGATGGCGTCGAACGTGGACCGCCGTACCCAGGGCGGCCGGGTCAGTTCCGAGTGGCACTGGCAGGACGTGCAACTGGTGGCGGGTGTGGACGGCGAAGACAGCCGCCATCGTGGCCGCATGGGCATGGGCCGCAACACCTACCGCCAGGCCGCCTGGGAGACCGATGCCAAGTTCCGCCGCTACGGCGTGTTCACCGAGTTGACCCTCGGCGCCGGCACCGATCAGCGGTGGATCAGTGGCCTGCGCATCGACCGCGCCAGCGTCCGCGATGAGCGGCAATCGATCCGCGGAATGATGGGGAACAGGCCCAATCCGACTGCGGGCCAGCGCCGCAAGGAATGGCTCGGCAGTGGTTTCCTGCGTTACGAGCAGGACCTGGCCGACGGCCTGACCTGGTACGCCGGGCTCGGCCACAGTGAACGCATGCCCGACTACTGGGAGCTGTTCTCGCCCAACCACGGCCCGGCCGGCGCAGTGAACGCGTTCACCGGCGTGCAGCCCGAACGCACCACCCAGCTCGACGTCGGCCTGCAGTACAAGGGACCGCGCGTGCAGGCGTGGGTTTCGGCGTACGCCGGGCAGGTCCAGGACTACATCCTGTTCACGTACCACGGCAGCGGCATGATGGGCATGAGCCAGGCCCGCAATGTCGACGCGCGCATCGCCGGTGCCGAGGCGGGCCTGGAAGTGAGCCTGGCCGGGCAGTGGAAGCTGGGCGGCACGCTGGCCTATGCCTGGGGCGAGAACCGCGACCAGCAGCGTCCGCTGCCGCAGATGCCACCACTGGAAGCACGCCTGAGCGCGAACTGGGAAGGCCAGCGCTGGAGTGCCGGGGCACTGCTGCGTGCGGTGACCCACCAGCACCGCGTGGCCGAGGGCCAGGGCAACGTGGTCGCACAGGACCTCGGGCCGAGTGCAGGTTTCGCCACGTTCGCGCTCAACGCCGCGTACCGTTTCAGTTCGCAGCTGCAGCTCAGCGCGGGCGTCGACAACCTGTTCGACCGCGCCTACAGCGAGCACCTGAACCTGGCCGGCAGTGCCGACTTCGGCTTCCCGGCCGACCCTGAGCGCATCAACGAGCCCGGGCGCAGCCTGTGGATGAAGGTGAACTACCGGTACTGATCCGCCGGGTGAAAAAAAACCGGGGCCGGATCCCCGCCAGGATCCGTCCCCGCCCGACGCCCTCTGTCGGGCAGCTTCGACTCTACGATGGCAACGCCCGTGGTGCACGGCTGGATACAACCCGACACACGCCGACACCGCCAAGGGCAGCCTTGCACGGAACGGGTTCAAGGCGCTATCACGGCTTCGGTTCCACGATGGTAAACGCTTGGCACATACCGCTTTTGCGGGGCCTTGCCTACACTCGGCGGCCGTGGATCAATCAGGACCATTCATGCTGGCTCGTATCGCTTCGACCCTGGCCCTTGGCCTCAGCCTGGCCGTGTTGGCCGGGTGCGCAGGCAAACAGGAGGCCGCCGCGCGTCGGCAGGGCGAAGCAGTGCCGGTCACGGCGCAGGTGGTGCAGCCCACGCAGTGGAACGACACCCTGCAGGCGCTGGGCACGGCCAAGGCGCGCGAGTCGATCAGCGTCACCGCCAAGGTCAGCGAAATCGTCGAGAAGGTGCATTTCGAAAGCGGCCAGCACATCGCCGCCGGCGCACCGATCGTGACGCTGCGCGGGCAGGCCCAGGAAGCGGCGCTGGTTCAGGCGCAGGCCACCTTCCACGAGGCCGACCAGTTGTACAAGCGCCAGCGCGAGCTGGCCTCCCAGCGGTTGGTGTCCAGCGCCACGCTGGATACGCAGAAGTCGATCCGTGATGCCGCCGAGGCGCGCGTGATGCAGATGCAGGCCGACATCGGTGATCGCCGTGTGCGCGCACCGTTCGCCGGCGTGCTCGGCATCCGCCAGGTCAGCCCAGGCTCGCTGGTGACCCCGACCACGGTCATTGCTACGCTCGACGACATCGAGCACATGCACATCGATTTCCAGGTGCCGGAAGTGGAACTGGCCGCACTGGGCGTCGGTGACAAGGTCAGCGCCACCAGCGTGGCGTGGCCGGGCCGCACCTTCGAGGGCGTGGTCAGCACCATCGACGCACGCATCGACCCGGCGACCCGTGCGGTGACCGTGCGCGGCGATTTCGCCAACAGCGACCACGCGCTGCGCCCGGGCATGCTGCTGGACGTGCGCCTGTTCCGCCCCGAGCGCCCGGCGCTGGTGGTGCCGGAAATTGCCGTGGTGCAGGTGGGCCGCGACACGTTCGTGTACCGCATCAAGAGCGACGACAGCGTCGAGCGCGTGGACGTGGTGACCGGTGCGCGCCGTGCCGGCGTGGTTGAGATCAAGCAGGGCCTGGAAGCCGGCCAGCGCATCGTGGTCGATGGCACCGGCAAGCTGCGCCCGGGCCTGAAGGTCGCGGCCAAGGATGCGGCGCCGGCCAGCGGTGCCAAGCCGGCGGATGCACCGGCGCCGGTCGCGGCCGAGGGCCACGGCGGATGAAGCTGTCCGACATCTCCATCCAGCGGCCGGTGTTCGCCGTGGTGATGAGCCTGTTGCTGCTGGTGCTGGGCGTGATGTCCTTCACCCGCCTGACCCTGCGCGAACTGCCCGCCATCGATCCGCCGATCGTGTCGGTGTCGGTGGACTACACCGGCGCCTCGGCGGCGGTCATCGAAAGCCGCATCACCCAGGTGCTGGAAGATGCGCTGGCCGGCATCGAAGGCATCGATACGATCAATGCGCGCAGCACCAACGGCCGCTCGCAGGTCAGCATCGAGTTCACCTCCAACCGCGATATCGAAGCGGCGGCCAATGACGTGCGCGATGCGGTCAGCCGCGTCGCCGACCGCATGCCCGAAGAAGCGCGTCCGCCGGAAATCGCCAAGGTCGAGAGCGATGCCGACCCGATCATCTGGTTCAACATGGTCTCCTCGACCATGGACACGCTGGAGCTGAGCGACTACGCCGACCGCTACGTGGTCGATCGTTTCTCCAGCCTCGATGGCGTGGCCCAGGTCCGCATCGGTGGCCGCCAGCGCTATGCGATGCGCATCTGGCTGGACCGTGACCAGCTGGCCGCGCGCGGGCTGACCACTGGCGATGTGGAAACCGCACTGCGCAACGAGAACGTGGAATTGCCGGCCGGCCGCATCGAGTCGACCGACCGTGACTTCACCCTGCGCGTGGAGCGCAGCTACATCAAGCCGGAAGACTTTGCGACCATCCCGCTGGGCAAGGGCCGCGACGGTTACGTGGTGCGCATGGGCGACGTGGCGAAGATCGAACTGGCTTCGGCCGAGCGTCGCGCGTACTACCGCAGCAACGGCGAGCCGGGCATCGGCCTGGGCATCGTCAAGACCTCCACTGCCAACTCGCTGGACGTGGCGCGTACCGCGCGCGCTGAAGCCGAGCGGGTGGCGCTGACCCTGCCCAAGGGCACGCAGATCTTCGTCGCCTTCGACAACACCACCTTCATCGAAGCGGCGGTGGATCGCGTCTACGCCACGCTGGTGGAAGCGATGATCCTGGTGCTGGCGGTGATCTGGCTGTTCCTTGGCAGTTTCCGCGCTGCGCTGATTCCGGCCGTGACCGTGCCGGTCTGCCTGGTCGCGGCGTTCATCGCGCTGTATGCGTTCGATTTCTCGATCAACCTGCTGACCCTGCTGGCCCTGGTGCTGTGCATCGGCCTGGTGGTGGACGATGCGATCGTGGTGGTGGAAAACGTGCAGCGCCGCATCGACCTGGGCGAGCCCCCGCTGGTGGCCTCCAAGCGCGGTACCACGCAGGTCGCCTTCGCGGTGATCGCCACCACCGCCGTGCTGGTGGCGGTGTTCCTGCCGGTCGGTTTCCTGGAAGGCAATACCGGCCGCCTGTTCCGCGAACTGGCGGTGGCGCTGGCGGCAGCGGTTGCGTTGTCCGCGTTCGTGGCGCTGACGCTGACGCCGATGATGGCCTCCAAACTGCTCAAGCCGCACACCGGGCAGGCACCGCGCGGCCTGCATGGCTTCGTCAACCGCAACCTGGAGCGCCTGGCCTCCGGCTATGGTCGCGTGCTCGACCATCACGTGGACCGCACCTGGATCTACCTGCTGGTGATGGTGGCCGCGCTGGCCGCCAGCTGGGGCCTGCTGAAACTGCTGCCGTCGGAGCTGGCGCCGGCCGAAGACCGCGGTTCGTTCCAGATCATGATCGACGGCCCGGAAGGCGCCGGCTACGACTACACCGTGCAGCAGGTACAGCAGGTGGAAGCGCTGCTGGCCCCTCACGTCGGCCCGGACAAGCCGATCGTGCGTGCCAACCCCCGCGTGCCCGGCGGCTTCGGTGCCAGCGAGGAAATGCACACCGGCCGCGTCAGCATCTTCCTGCAGCCGTGGCGCCAGCGCAGCGAGGCCACGCCGGACGTGGCCAACGCACTGCAGAAGGAACTGGACACCATCCGCGGCGTGCGCGTGCGTACGCAGGTGGGCGGCGGGCTGGTGCGCAGTGGCGGCCAGCCATTCCAGATCGTGCTGGGCGGCCCGGAATACGCCGAGATCGCGCAGTGGCGTGACCGCATCCTGCTGCGCATGGCCGACAATCCCGGCCTGGTCGGCCCGGATTCGGACTACAAGGAAACCCGGCCGCAGATGCGGGTGAACATCGACCGCCAGCGTGCGGCGGATCTCGGCGTGCCGGTCACCGCGATCGGTTCGGCGCTGGAAACCATGATGGGTTCGCGTCGCGTTACCACCTTCGTCGACAACGGCGAGGAGTACGACGTGCTGGTGCAGGCCGGTCGCGATGGCCGTGCCAGCCCGGCCGACCTGGCCGCGATCCGCGTGCGCGCCACCTCCGGCGAACTGGTGCCGCTGTCCAACCTGGTCACGCTCAGTGAAGTGGCCGAGGCGGGCACGCTGAACCGCTTCAACCGCCTGCGCTCGATCACCATCACCGCCGGCCTGGCACCGGGCTATCCGCTGGGCGAGGCCATCGCCTGGGCGCAGAACGTGGCCCGCGAGGAACTGCCGCAGTACGCGCAGGTGAACTGGAAGGGCGAATCGCGCGAGTACCAGAGTGCGGGTGGCGCGGTGCTGCTGACCTTCGCCATGGCCCTGCTGGTGGTTTACCTGGTGCTGGCCGCGCAGTTCGAGAGCTTCATCCACCCGCTCACCATCATGCTGACCGTGCCGCTGGGCGTGCTCGGTGCCTTGGTCGGGTTGTGGGTGAGCGGCGGCACGGTGAACCTGTTCAGCCAGATCGGCATCGTCATGCTGGTCGGCCTGGCAGCGAAGAACGGCATCCTCATCGTCGAATTCGCCAACCAGCTGCGCGACGACGGAAGAACCGTGCGCGAGGCGATCATCGAATCGGCGATGGTGCGCCTGCGCCCGATCCTGATGACCTCGATCGCCACCGTGGTCGGCGCGATTCCGCTGGTGGTGGCCGGTGGCCCCGGCTCGGCCAGCCGTGGCACGATCGGCATCGTGATCATCTTCGGCGTGACTCTTTCGACGTTCCTGTCGCTGTTCGTGGTGCCGGCGTTCTACGCGCGGCTGGCCCCGTACACCCGCTCGCCGGAAGCGGTGAAGCGAGAGCTGGAGAAGCAGGAAGCCGAATCGCCCTCGGTGGGTGGCCATGCCTGACCGGCACGCCGACGGGGTCGGATCCCTTTCCCAAAGGGAAAGGGCTCTGACCCCGCCACTACAGGGAGAAGGTTTCCGCCTGCGCCCCTGGCGCCCGGAAGACCTGGAATCCCTGCTGCGGCATGCCGACGACGCCGAGGTGTCGCGGGGCCTGCGTGATCGCTTTCCGTACCCGTACACGCGCGAGGATGGCGAGGCCTTCCTCGCCGGCCGCGTGCTTGCCCCCGGAACCCTGAACCTGGCCATCGAGATCGACGGCCAGGCCTGCGGCAGCGTCGGTGCCCAGCAGGGCGTGGCCGAGCGTGGGCATACCGCCGAACTGGGTTACTGGCTCGGCCAGGCCTACTGGGGGCAGGGCGTGATGACCCGCGTGGTTGGCCTGTTCGCACCGTGGGTGATGGACGAACTGCGCCTGTTCAGGCTGCAGGCCACCGTGGTCGACTTCAACCTCGGCTCGGCCCGTGTACTGGAGAAGAACGGCTTCCAGGAAGAGGGCGTGGAGCGCTGTGCGGTCTACAAGCGCGGCGTCCTGCACGACCTGCGCCGCTTCGCCCGGGTACGCACCCAGCTGCCCTGACCCCAACCTGCCACACGGGCGAACTGGGGTCGGAGCCCTTGCGCGGCGCGCAAGGGATCCGACCCCATCCTCTTGGCGCTACCGCAGCGGCCTTCGATCAGGGAGAATCGACCGGTCCCTTCCAGCCGACGGGACGTCCTTACAACCCGCCGACTGGAGAGAGCGCGCGTGGAAGCAACCGTACATTTCATCAACAGCATCATCTGGAGCAAGGCACTGATCTTCGTGTGCCTGGGCGCCGGCCTGTTCTTCAGCCTGCGCACGCGCTTCATGCAGATCCGCGGCTTCCTCGAGATGTGCCGCCTCACCGTCAAGGGTGAGAAATCCGACGCCGGCGTGTCCTCGTTCCAGGCCCTGGCCATGTCGATGGCCGGCCGCATGGGCATCGGCAACATCGCCGGCGTGGCCACCGCCATCGCCTTCGGCGGCCCCGGTGCGATCTTCTGGATGTGGGTGATGGGCTTCCTCGGCGCGTCCACCTCGTACGTGGAATGCACCCTGGCGCAGATCTACAAGACCAAGGACGCTGAAGGCCGCTACCGCGGTGGCCCGGCCTACTACATCGAAAAGGCCATGGGCCTGAAGTGGTACGCGCTGGCCTTCGCCATCGCCACGATCATCGCCGCCGGCTTCCTGATGCCGGGCGTGCAGGCCAACGCGATCGCCGACAGCATCATCAACGCCTGCCGCGGTACTGCCCTGTGCGGTCCGCTCGACGGCCAGGCCTTCGGCATGGAATCGGTGCAGGCGCTGAAGCTGGGCATCGGCATCGTGGTCGCGCTGCTGCTGGGCGTGGTGATCTTCGGTGGCGTCAAGCGCATCGCCAACTTCGCCGAAGTGGTGGTGCCGTTCATGGCCGCCGGCTTCATCCTGATGGCCATCGTCATCATGATCATCAACTACGACCGCGTGCCGGAGATGTTCAACATCATCTTCAGCAGCGCCTTCGGCACCCACGCCGCGTTCGGCGCGATGATGGGCCTGGCAGTGGAGTGGGGCATCAAGCGCGGCATCTACGCCAACGAAGCCGGCCAGGGTTCGGGCCCGCATGCAGCGGCCGCCTCGGAAGTCTCGCACCCGGCCAAGCAGGGCTACGTGCAGGCCTTCGCCATCTACTTCGACACCATGATGGTGTGCACCGCCACCGCGTTCCTGATCCTGGCCAGCGGCACCTACAACGTGTACTCGCCGGCAGGTGCCGGCGCCCCGCCGATCTTCCAGGGCCTGGCCGGCATTCCCGAAGGCGCCGGTTACGCCCAGGCCGGCGTGGAAGCCGTGCTGCCGGGCTGGGGTTCGGCGTTCGTGTCCATCGCCATCTTCTTCTTCGCCTTCACCACCATCATGGCGTACTACTACATGGCCGAGACCAACCTCAGCTATGTGAACCACAACAGGAAGCGCCCGCTGACCGTGCTGGTGCTGCGCCTGGGCATCATCGGCATGGTGGTGTTCGGCGCGTTCCATAATGCGACTCTGGCCTGGGCGCTGGGTGACATCGGCGTCGGCCTGATGGCCTGGCTGAACATCATTGCCATCCTCATCATCCAGAAGCCGGCCATGCTCGCCCTGCGTGATTACGAACGACAGAAGAAGCTCGGCCTCGATCCAATCTTCGACCCCGATGCCCTGGGCATCAAGAACGCCGATTTCTGGCGTCAACGCAAGCTGGAGTTGTCCCGTAGTGAATGATCCCTGGAAGAATGCCCGCCGCCCGTCGTCGCGACCGCCGCGGGCCACCCCGCTGCCACCGCGTGAGGGCGGCACCCCGCCGCCGCCGGGGCGCGGCAACGACGAACTGCGCCTGTATGGCTGGAACGCCGTACAGGCGCTGTTCGCCAAGCGCCCGCAGGCGCTGCGCAAGCTGTACCTGGTGGACGCGCTGATTCCGCGCATGCAGCCGGTGCTGAAGTGGTGCGTGGCCAACCGCGTGGGCTATCGCGTGGTGGAGGAAGGCGATCTCAACAAGCTGGCTGCCACGACCCATCACGAGGGCCTGGTGGCCGACGTGCTGCGTGCGCCGGTCGTGCCGCTGGCGCAGTGGCTGGCCGATCTGGAGCAGGGCCCGGTGCTGGCGTTGTGGCTGGATGGTGTCGGCAACCCGCACAACTTCGGCGCGATCCTGCGCTCGGCCGCGCATTTCGGCGTCAAGGCGCTGCTGCTGCCGGCCGGCAGCACGCTGGCGCTGTCCGGTGCTGCCGCACGCGTGGCCGAAGGCGGGGCGGAGTCGGTGCCGCTGGTGCAGCTGCCGGAGACTGCAGAGGCGATGGCGCAGCTGCGCAGTGCCGGTTTCGGCCTGGCCGCAACCCTGGTCGAGGGCGGTGATGACGTGTTCCGCGCGTCGCTGCCGTCGCGCCTTGTGTACGTGATGGGCGCTGAAGGCGAGGGCATGGACCGCGGCCTGGCCAGCGAATGCGACATGCGGGTCTCGATTCCCGGCAGTGGCGCGGTGGAGAGCCTGAACGTGGCCTCGGCCACGGCCGTGCTGCTGGCGCAGTGGGCAAGTCGCCGCGGGTGATCCCGTATCCGGGGTCGCATGATCGGGGTCGGATCCCTCGCCGCAGGCGAGGGCTCTGACCCTGCCGGGTTCCTGATTCAGGACCCGCCTTGGTGGGTGCGAACCTTGGTTCGCACCGCTCCTGCCGCTGCGCTCGCCGGGCATGGCCCGGCACTACCGCATCATTCGTTCGGAGGCGTGGTCGCCTTGGCTTCGCTGCCGAAACTGCCATCGGCTTCCGCCGCCAGGTACGCGAACACCGTATACGCGGCCACGTTCTGCGCCAGCGCCTTCGGGTCGATCTTGTCCAGCGTGTCGTCGGCGGTGTGGTGCAGGTGGAAGTAGTCCGAGCCGTCCTGCGCCAGCCACGCCCACGCACCGCCCTTGGCGGCCAGCGGGCCGACGTCCGGGCCCGGGCCGCCCTTGTCGGCCTGGTACTCGATGCCCAGCGGCTTCATTACTTCGGCAATCTGCCTGGTCGCTTCACGTGAGCCTTCCGGATTCGGTGAACCGGTATTGAAGGCGTAGATGCGGCCTGCGCCGAAGTCGCTCTCGGCGGCCAGCTGGTGCAGGGCCACGTCCTTGGCGTGTGCCTCGGCATAGGCCTTGCCGCCGTAGAGGCCCTGTTCCTCGTTGGCGAAGGCGATCACGCGGATGGTGCGCTTCGGTGCCTGCTTGAGCTGGCCGATCAGGTGGCCGGCGGCCATGGTGATGCCCACGCCCGCGCCGTCATCGACCGCGCCGGTGCCCAGGTCCCACGAATCCAGATGGCCGCCGATCACCACAACTTCCTTCGGCAGTCTGCGGCCGGTGATCTCGCCGATCACGTTGTACGAGGTCGCCGTACCATCCCAGCCACAGTCCAGCGCCACCTTCACCGTGGTGCTGCCACGGGCCAGCAGGCGCGCCAGCTGGTCGGCATCGGGCACCGACAGTGCCGCCGACGGCACCGGGGTCAAACCATCATCGAAACGGGTGATGCCGGTGTGCGGCACGCGGTGGGAGTCGGTACCGGCCGAGCGCATCAGGAAGCCCACCGCGCCCTTGCGGATCGCTTCTGACGGTCCCTTGCTGCGGATTGCACCGCCGCGGCCGTAGTCGCGGCCATCGCGGAACGGCAGCATCTGGTAATCGACGAAGGCGATCTTGCCCTTCAGCGAACCGGCCGGTGCCGCCTGCAGGGCGGCCAGATCGGCGAAGCGCACCACCTCCGCTTCCACCGTGCCGCCCGGGCTGCCGCCCAGCGCAGTGATCTGCAGCGGCTGCGGGTTCCTGCCGGTCACGGCAGCGTGTTCACTGCGGCGCTCCCACTTCGGGAAGGTCACCGGTTCCTTCCACACCTTGTCGAAGCCCAATGCCTTGAACTTGGCTTCGGCCCAGGCCACGGCGCGGGCGTCGGCCTCGCTGCCGGCGATGCGCGGGCCGATTTCGGTGGTGAGCGATTCGACCACCTTCCAGCCGGTGTCATCGGCCAGCGCCTGGTCGCGCAGCTGTGCGGCGGTGGCCAGCGACGCCGGGGGCAGGGTGGTGGTATGCGGCGCCGCGAAGGCCGGGGCGGCCAGCAGGGCGAGGGAGGATGCGATGGCAAGGACGCGGCGACGCATGGACAGCTCCGGGAAGGGACCAAGCCTTGGAGCTTAACAGTCGTTCAGTCCGGCGCATGGGCGGGAGGTCATGGCTGGCGCGAACGCTGTTTTCCGCCATGTCCGGCAAAGCGAAAGCCCCGCCGGAGCGGGGCTTTCGCGCAGTCGCGGTAGTGCCGGCCGCTGGCCGGCTTCCGCATGTTCCGACATTGCCGGCCAGCGGCCGGCACTACCGTTCTGCCGCCTTATTTCTTCAGGCTGTCGCGGATCTCGCGCAGCAGCACCACTTCCTCGGCCGGTGCGGCCGGTGCAGCCTCCTGCTTGCGCGAGAGGCGGTTGATCGCCTTGACCACGATGAAGATGGCGAAGGCCACGATCACGAACTGGATGATGGTATTGATGAAGTCGCCGTAGCCAACCACCACGGCCGGAATCTCCTTGCCATCCGGACCCAGGTGGGCCGGCGACAGGGTCCAGGCCAGGCTGGAGAAGTCCACGCGGCCGATCAGGTAGCCCAGCGGCGGCATGATGATCTTCTCGACCAGCGCCGTCACGATCTTGCCGAAGGCCGCGCCGATCACCACGCCGACGGCGAGGTCGATGACGTTGCCGCGCATCGCGAATTCCTTGAACTCGGTGAGCATTCCCATTGTTGTTTTTCTCCGGTGGGGAAGTGGACAGCGCGCAGGGTAGCGCAGGTAGTGTCAGCCGGCGATCACGCCGTGGCGCTCGGCCACGTTTTCCAGGCGCGCGCTGAAGCGGTCGCCGGGCTTCAGTGCAGCCACGCCTGACGGGGTGCCCATGAACACCAGGTCGCCGGCACGCAGCTGCCACAGCTTGGACAGCTCGTGCAGGATCTCCGGCACGTTCCAGATCATCTGGTCCAGCAGCGCCTGCTGGCGCACCTCGCCGTTGACCTCCAGCGACAGGTTGAGCGCGGCCAGGTCGCCGACCTCTTCGGCGTGGACGATTTCGCTGATCGGCGCGGAGGCGTCGAAGCCCTTTGCGGCATCCCACGGGTGGCCCTTGTCCTTGGCCGCAGCCTGCAGGTCGCGGCGGGTCAGGTCCAGGCCGACGGCGTAGCCGTAGACCAGTGCTTCGGCATCGGCCACGGCCAGTTCGCCTGCGGGCGCATCACGGCCGATCGCCACCACCAGCTCCACTTCGTGGTGAAGGTTGGCGGTCGCCGACGGGTAGGGGATGACGTCGTCATGGCCGATCACGATCGCATCGGCCGGCTTGCTGAAGAACATCGGGCGGCCACGGTCATCGACCGTCGGCACCGCCGCGCCCATTTCGCGGGCGTGGTCGGCGAAGTTGCGGCCGACGCAGTAGATGCGGTGCACGGGGAAACTGCCACCGCCCACTACCGGGACACGCGGCAGGGCTACGGCAGGGATCACATCGGAGACATCGGACATGCGGGCATCCAGGAAGGGCGTGCCCGCAGTCTAGAACGCATGGCGCCCGCCGTCAGCGGGCGCGGAAGACCTGGATCAGCGCGAGGCCGGCAGCACCGGCTTGCGCACCACGCGGTACTCGCCTTCGACCACGGTCGGGTCGACCGGACGGGCAACACCCGGCTTGCGCGAGGCCAGCAGCTTCCACGCCAGGCCCACCAGGATCATCGCCGCACCGACGAACACGCCGATGAACACCATCGCGGCCAGGATCGCCAGGCCAAGCAGGCCCACGGCAACGCGCACCAACGGATGGCGCGGCTTGCGCGGCGCGAACAGGGTGCGGAACTGGTTGAAGGCGGATGCGCGATTGAACATGGCGGCTCGATAGGCTGGGATCAGCGAAACCAGAGTATCGGGACGCGCCACTGTCATTGAGTGAAAAACTCGTTAAATATAGCCTGTGCTTATTACGGATCAATGACTTGTGTTCATGTCGCAGCCAGTCACCTGAGTGGGCGTGCGACAATGCGGGTTTACTGTCCGAGCCTTCGCCATGACTGCCCCTGCCGCCCTGATCGCCCTTGATGCCATTGCCGATGGCGCGTTTGCCGAGGTCGAAGCAGTGGTTGATGGCGATGCCGAATCGCTGGTGCTGTACCGCGACGGTGCGCAGGTGCGCGCGTTCCTGAACATCTGCCCGCACGCCGGCCGCCGCCTGGACTGGGCCCCGGGCCAGTTCCTGAAGAGCCGTGAAGGCCACCTGGTCTGCGCCGCGCATGGCGCCTCGTTCGCGCTGGACAGCGGCGACTGCGTCGCCGGCCCCTGCAAGGGCGACCGCCTGCGCGCGGTGCCGGTGGACGTGCGCGACGGGCAGGTTTACCTGGCTTGAGGCAACCGGTGTGCGAACCAAGGTTCGCACCCACAGGATCAATGGGTATCCACATCAATGGGTATCCAGAGATTCATCCACGCATGGCGTGGATCTACGGTGTCGACCAAGTCGACAGCTACCAGAGCGAGATCGGTGCCGACCAACGGTCGGCACCCACCACCAGCCGCGTGAAACTGTCGAAGGCGGGGTGGGTCCGGTTGCGGGGGTGTCCGCGGCATGGATGCCGCGGCCAAGCCCCCACGGACGGGTTTACGGCGTCCCCCGCAACCGGACCCACCCCGCCATCCCACGGATTGCCAGCCTTTGACGTTGACGTTGATTCTGCGGGTGCAGGGCGCAGCCCTGCCAACAAACCCAACCCTCAGAACATCAGGTTGATCATCAACACCACCACGCAGGTGTAGATCAGCGACAGCGGTCCGCCGACCCGCCACATCTCGCGCGGGGTGTAGTTGGCCGGGCCGGTGATCATCGAGATCACCGGGTTGGAGGCCGTCATCAGATTGTTGGACGCCGACAGCGCCACAATCAGCGCGAACGCGGTCGGGTTGCCGCCCGCCGCCAGTGCCAGGTTCACCGCGATCGGCACCATCACGATGGTCGCGCCCACATGGCTGATCACCAGCGAGAACGCCGTGGTCAGCAGCGCCAGCGCCACCTCCAGCACCCACACCGGGATGCCGGTGGGCAGCTTGTCGATGGTGTGGCCGGCCACCCATGCCGCCGCACCACTGGAGTCCATCGCCCAGCCGAGCGGAATCAGCCCGGCCATCATGAACACCGTCTTCCAGTTGATCGAGGCATAGGCCTCGTCCATGCGCAGCACGCCGGTCAGCAGCATGCCGGCCACGCCGGTCATCAGCGTCAGCGCCACCGGCAGCTTGCTGGTCAGCGCGATCAGGATGGTCAACGCGAAGATCGCCATGGCGATCTTGAACTTGTGCGGGCGTTGTTCGCCGGTCGGGTAGTCGGTCACCACCACGAAGTCGCGGCTCTTGGCCGCCTGTGCCAGGTCGGTCCAGATGCTGTGGAAGACCAGCATGTCGCCGGCGCGCAACTGCACGTCGCGCACGTCCTCGCGGATCACCTGCTTGTCGCGGTTGATCGCCAGCAGGCTGATGCCGCGCTCCTTGCGCAGGCGCAGGTCGGCCGCGCTCTTGCCGATCACGTTCGAGGTCGGCGGTACCACCGCCTCGGAAATACCGGCGCGGCTCGGGTTGAACAGGTCACCCAGGTGCTTCAGGCGCGAAGACATGCGCAGGAACTGGTTCTGCGCGAAGTCGTTGATCTGCTCGCGCGGACCCATTGCGCCGAGCACGCTGCCCACCCAGATGCGCATCTCCGCCGGCGGCGCCAGGCGGGTGTCGTTGCCGGTCTTCAGGGCCAGCAGCAGCGGGGCATCGTGCAGGTTCTCGGCCTCGCCCAGGGTCATGCCCACCAGCGGGCTTTCGGCACTGACCACCAGCTCGAACACATCGCCTTCGATGCCATAGGTCTTGGCAAAGTAGCTCTCGGTGCGCGCCGGGGTGACCCCGTCGTTGACCAGGTTCTCTTCCTCGATCAGCTTGCGGTCGCCGTAGTAGCGGAAGTACAGCAGTGACGCAATCAGCAGCGCCACGCCGATCGGCAGCGGCGCGAACATGCGCAGCGGCTCGATGGTGGCCAGGCCCGAGGGCAGGTTGTTGTTGGCCGAGGCCAGCAGGTCGTTCAGCAGGATCAGCGGTGAATTGCCGACCATGGTCAGCGCACCGCCCATCACGATCGCCGCCGAAATCGGCAGCAGCAGGCGCTGCAGGGTCAGGCCGGTGCGCGCTGCCAGTCGCGAAGCCACCGGCAGGTACAGCGCCATCACCGACGGGTTCTGCATGAAGGACGAGTTCAGGCCGGCAATGGCCGTGGTCATCATCAGCAACCGCTGCTCGACGCCATGACCGCGTCGCAGCAGCCACGCGGCCAGCCGGTTCAGCGCCCCGGTGCGGTCCAGGCCGGCACCGAGGATGGTGGTGGCGATGATGCTCATCACCGCGTTACCGGAGAAGCCGCCGAAGATTTCCTCCGGCGCGATCAGCCCGGTGACACCGAGCACCACCAGCACCACCAGCGCGACCACGTCGGCGCGGATGCGCTCGAACAGGAACATCGCCATCGTGAAGCCGACCAGCCCGAGCACGAGCTTCATGTCGTTGGTCAGCGTCAGCGCGGTATCCATGTGGGGCGCGGCATCCTCAGGCGATCGTCAGGTGCGGTCGTACAGCAGGTCCCAGACGCCATGGCCGAGCTTCTGGCCGCGGGTCTCGAAGTGGGTCTGCGGGCGCCAGTCCGGGCGCGGCACGCTGCCACGCGGGCCGGCACGGTTGACCAGGCCGGCGGTGGCATCGAGCACGTCCCACATCTGCTCGGCGTAGTCCTCCCAGTCGGTGGCACAGTGCAGGCGGCCGCCCGGGCGCAGCTTGCGCACCAGCAGTTCGGCGAACGCCGGCTGCAGCAGGCGGCGCTTGTTGTGGCGCTTCTTGTGCCACGGGTCCGGGAAGTAGATGCGCACTTCATCGAGCGCGCCATCGGCGATCTCGTTCTGCAGCACTTCCACCGCGTCGTGGTGGTACAGGCGCACGTGGTCGGCATTGTCGTCGGCCAGCGCGTTCAGCAGCCGGCCCACGCCCGGGGCGTGCACTTCGATGCCGATGTAATCGCGTGACGGGTCGTGCTGGGCGGCGAAGCGCAGCGCGGCACCGTTGCCGAAGCCGATTTCCAGCACCTTGTGTGCCGGGCGGCCGAAGGTGGCGTCCAGGTCACGCGGTTGGCCGGTGTAGTCGAGGCCGAAGCGCGGCCAGCGTTCGTCGAACGCGCGCTGCTGGGCGGGGGTGAAGCGGCCTTGGCGCAACACGAAGCTGCGCACCTCGCGGCGGCCCTCGCTTACGGTGAAGGGCTTGGGCGGAGCCTTGGAACCGGCGCTGTCGAAAGGATTGGTCATCAGCCGATCAGCCCATCCACCGGGGAGGAGGCGCTGGCGTAGCGCTTGCGCGGGATGCGCCCGGCCAGGAAGGCCTCGCGGCCGGCCTCGACCGCCTTGCGCATGGCACTGGCCATCAGCACCGGGTGGCGCGCACCGGCAATGGCCGTGTTCATCAGCACGCCGTCGCAGCCCAGCTCCATCGCAATCGCGGCATCCGACGCGGTACCGACGCCGGCGTCGACGATGATCGGCACCTTGGCGTCTTCGATGATCTGCAGCAGGTTGTACTTGTTCTGGATGCCCAGGCCCGAACCGATCGGCGCGGCCAGCGGCATCACCGCAGCGCAGCCGATCTCTTCCAGGCGCTTGGCCAGGATCGGATCGTCAGAGGTGTAGACCATCACTTCGAAGCCGTCCTTGACCAGCTGCTCGGCAGCCTTGAGGGTCTGCACCACGTCCGGGTACAGCGACTTCTGGTCGCCCAGCACTTCCAGCTTGGTCAGGTTATGGCCGTCCAGCAGCTCACGGGCCAGGCGGCAGGTGCGCACGGCGTCTTCGGCGGTGTAGCAGCCGGCGGTGTTGGGCAGGATGGTGTAGCGCTCCGGCGGCAGCACGTCGAGCAGGTTCGGCTCGCCCGGGTTCTGCCCGATGTTGGTGCGGCGGATCGCCACGGTGACGATCTGGGCGCCCGCGGCCTCGGTGGCCAGGCGGGTTTCTTCCAGATCCTTGAACTTGCCGGTGCCGGTCAGCAGCCGCGAGCCATAGGTCTTGCCGGCGATCACCAGCGAATCGGGGGAGACATGAACGTTCATGGCGCGATTATCGCCTATCCGCCTGAAGATGGGATCACGCAAGGCGGTGCTGTCCGCAGGAGGGCGAGGGTAGTGCCGGCCGCTGGCCGGCACATGCAGGGTGCCTGACAGCGTCGGATTGCCGGCCAGCGGCCGGCACCACCCGGAGGTCTCAGCCCCCGCCCAACGCGTGCACGATCTCCACCACGTCGCCTTCGGCCAGGACGTGCTCGCCGTGGCGGCTGCGGCTGACGATCTCGCCGTTGACCTCGACCGCCACCCGGCGCTGCAGCAACTGTTCGGCCTCGAGCAGGTCGTGGAGGGTTGCCGAAGCGGGCAGGGCGCGGGGTTCGCCATTGAGCTGGATGTTCATCCGTGCATTGTCGCCGATAGCCCGCCGGGATCGGAACACTTGCAAATTGAACGGGGCGCCAGCTCCGGCACAGCAGGTTTCCCGGCGATCGGGCGACAATCCATGCGGCGGCGCAGCGTGAGCAAAACGCGGCGCAGTGAAACCATTCACCGTGCGCCGGCGTACGTCCGCCGGGTCCTCAACGATATCCCCACAGGAGTTTTTTCATGCTGCTCAGCAAACGCCCGATCCGCACCCTGATGGCGGCCGCGATCGCGCTGGCCGCGCTTCCGGCCATGGCAGGCGAATCCCCGTATTCCAAGGCCGTGTTCTTCGGCGACAGCCTGACCGATGCCGGCTATTTCCGCCCGCTGCTGCCGGCCGATGTGCGTCCGGTGACCGGCCAGTTCACCACCAACCCGGGCTGGGTGTGGTCGCAGCAGGTCGCCAACTACTATGGCCTCAATGGCGCCGCCAATGGCAACGGCCAGAACGGTGACAATTACGCGGTCGGTGGTGCCCGCGTTGGCGTGGACGTGCCGAGCGCAATGGGGACTATCCCCTCGCTGAAGTCGCAGGCGGCCCGTTATCTGGCCGCCAACGGCGGCAAGGCTGACGGCAATGTCCTGTACACGGTGTGGGGCGGCGCCAATGACCTGTTCGCCGCCGCAGCTGCGCCGGCGCAGGCACAGGCCATCATCGGCGCCGCCGTCACCGACCAGATCGCTCTGGTGGGTGCGCTGAAGCAGGCCGGTGCGCAGTACGTGCTGGTGCCGAACCTGCCGAACGTCGGCCTGACTCCGGCCTTCCGCGGCCCGAACGCGGCCACCGCCACCGCGCTGTCAGCCGGCTACAACAAGGCTCTTTATGGTGGCCTGAAGCAGGCCGGCATCGAGTTCATCCCGCTCGATACCTTCACCGTGCTGGGCGAAGTCGCCGCCAATCCGGCCATGTACGGCTTCACCAACGTCACCAGCACCGCCTGCAAGATCGATCCGGCCAATTCGACCCAGAGCATCCTGACCTGCAATCCGACCAGCTACGTCAGCCCGGATGCGGCCAACACCTATCTGTTCGCCGATGGCGTGCATCCGACCACGGCGGGCCACCAGCTGCTGGGCCAATACGCGGTCTCGGTGCTGGAAGCCCCGCGCCTGCAGCAGGTGCTGAGCCACTCGGCACAGACCATCGGTCGTTCGCGTGCCGATCAGGTCAGCATGCACCTGGGCGGTCGTCCGGCCGACGGCCTGTCCTGGTGGGGCGGCGTCCGCGGTGACCTGCAGCGCTACGACCACGCGGATCTGTACGACGGCCTGGCGCCGGCCGGCCTGTTCGGCATCGACTGGGCGCGCGACGGCATGGTGGTCGGCGGCTTCGCCGGTTTCGGCCGCCTCAACGCCGACTTCGGCAACAGCCGTGGCGATTTCACCCAGAAGGACACCACCGCCGGTCTGTTCGCCGGCTGGTACGGCGATCGCATCTGGGTGAACGGCCAGGTCAGCTACACCTGGCTGTCGTATGACGTGAACCGCAAGGTCCAGCTCGGCCCGGCCACCCGCGAACACGGTGGTTCGCCGGACGGCAGCAACCTGACCGCCGCCCTGAACGCCGGTTACGAGTTCGGCACCGAAGGCGGCTTCCGCCACGGCCCGATCGCTTCGGTGATCTGGCAGAAGGTGAAGATCGATGGTTACACCGAAAGCGCTGCGGCCGGCACCCTGGCTACCGCGCTGGGTTACGACCGCCAGAACGTTGATTCGACCGTTGGTCGCATCGGTTGGCAGGCCCACTTCGATGGCGGCACCCTCAAGCCGTACGCGCAGCTGACCTACGACCATGAGTTCGAAGACACCAAGCAGGGCAGCGCGTGGCTGCAGACCCTGCCGGAACTGGGCAGCTACCGTGTGCCGGGCCTGAAGTTCGACAAGGACTACGCGACCGTCGTGCTGGGCGCCCGCACCGAACTGTTCGGGCTGCAGAGCAACTTCGGCCTGAGCGCTTCGGCCGGGCAGAAGCGTGCCCAAGACGCAACGCTGTTCGCCAACTTCAGCGGCACCTTCTAAGCAGAAACCAGGCGGGGTCGGCCCTCTCGGCAACGAGAGGGCTTTGACCCCCGGCCTGATGCGATGGGCACCATTGCGCAACACGGGGCCCAGCGCATAGACTTCCCACCGCAACGCGGGCGTAGCTCAATGGTAGAGCTGTAGCTTCCCAAGCTACTGACGTGGGTTCGATTCCCATCGCCCGCTCCATGTCTCCAGCGGTCTGTATCAGGCAGACGCTCCGCGATATCCGCACCCCGCTTTTCCGCGCATGGATCCCGGTCGAGATGCCCGGTGAATGCCAGGGCTGGACGTGGCTTCGCAAACATCCCTTGGCCGGATCGGTCGAGTCCGAATGCATCCTTGCGCTGAGCCTGCAGGACAGGAACTGCCCCGCTGCAGCTGCGGCTGCTGTGGCCTCCCGGGCCCGGTCGAGCTGCGGGGTTCAGTTGATGCTTGGCTTCGCAATGCTAGAAGATCGTCAGCTGTTGACGCCCAACATCCGTTGCCCGGAGCGTGAATGATCGCTGCACTTGTGCCTATCAGGCGATGCCTTGATTTTTCCGGACGATCCGACCGGCGGGAGTTCTGGTCGTATTCGCTGCTGGCCGGGTTCGTGATGGCGGTGAGCTACAGCGTGATGGATCGCGGTTACTGGCTGGTCGGGTACCTGTCATTGGATTGGGAAACGTCCGAGATCCTGTGGAAGGTGGGATGGGTCATGACCGTCTGCGCTGTCTTCGTCTTCCTGCCTCCGATGCTGGCCCTGACCGTGAGGAGATTGCACGACATCGACGAGTCAGGCTGGTACACGGTGATCGCGTTCATTCCCTTGGGGGTGTTCGTCCTCTTTCCGGTCATGCTGCTTCCCGGGAGCGAGGAAGAGAATCGATTTGGCGCAGTTCCAGGAGCGCAGGATGCTTGAACCGGCATCGGCCGCAATCGATCGGATCCGCCTTGAAGACGTGGACAGTTCGCTGGGGCGCCTCTCTCATCCGCATGTCCCTTGATCGAACCGCCCTGCGGCGCTACACCCAGTGGTTGCCGTTCCTGGCCCTGGTCGCCGTCTGTGTGGCCTGGTGGTCGCCTCTGGGAGTGATTGCCGGCCTTGCCGTGTGCCTTGCGTTGGGGGGCGCGCTGCAGCGAATCGATCTGGTCGGCAATGCCGTGGGCGGTTCACGACTGCGCTCGCAATCGATGAAGCCCTTTGCCGAACGGCCGCCCGCACATGATGTGCTGTTGGATTGGGGCGAGCTGGGCATGGGCGGACCGGCGTACAGCACGCAGATGCTGCGCGATGGCGCCATCGTCGAAGGCGTATCCACTGGAGGCAGTCGTGATGCCAGTGGTGAATGGCAGGACCTGCCGGGAGGCGCGCTGCGCCTGGCCAGCGGGTATGTTGATCGATGCGAAGCAGTGATCGTCTACGACGAGCGCCAAAAGACGGTGCAGGTGCTTGCGGCTGATCCCGGCCAGTTCCGGCAGCAGCTGGGCGAGCGCCTGCAGACCGATGGGGAGGCGGGGGCGGCGGCGTGGCTGCGCAGCCAGTCCGGCGGCGTGACCCAGCTGCATTCCTGCCGAGGCCTATGGTTGGAGCACGGACATCCGGCGCTGGCCGCCGGATTGCCGCGGGAGCTGAGGCACGTCCTGCCTGATGCCCGGGTGCTGCGCGCGGTCCCGCTGCTTCCCGATGATCTGCGCGTGACTGCGCATCCGGCCCTGTTCGCGTGCATCTGCCCGTATGCCCTTTACCTTGACGAGATCTCCAGTGGTCGCCATGCCTGTGATCTGGAGACCGTGATCGCAAGCCCGTCGGGACGCTGCCTGGTGGTGGCCGGCAGTGTGCTTGATGAAAACCTGCGACCCATCGAGGGCGTGTGGCTTGTCTGCTGGCAGGGTCGTTGGCAAGCCTTTGCCCGTCATGCGATGGGGGGCTTCGGCAAGGCCCGGAGCATGGCCTGGATCAATGTGATCGATGCTGACGATGACGGCACACTGCAGTGCGAAGCCTATGAGGAACGCTGGGAGTTCGATGCCGTCCATCGATACCCCACGCGCCACACGGCCTTGGAGCTGCCTGTGGAATGGCGGGAAACCGGGTTGGCGCTGCGCGCCCGGGATGGGCGCTTCAGGCTGCGCCTTCCCTCGCGCTGATCAGGCCTCGGCGGCGCGCGCGCTCGTTTCCCGCAGCGACTGTGCATATTCCTCGGTGAACAGCCCCGACAACGCCTGGCGCTGCTCCGCATCGATCTCGCGCGAGGCGTTGGCCGTGTAGTCGAAATGAACCATCACGCAGCGCCCGCTGGCTACCAGGGCCTCGAACTGGAACGCCTGCTGCACGATCGACAGCGAGGAGCGGCCAATGCTCTCGATCCAGGTCTCGATGCGCACTTCGTGTCCCGCCTGTATCTGCTGCAGGAAGTCGATCTCGTAGCGGCGCAGGATCAGTGCCAGGTCGCGCATGCTGGCCTCGTGGCTGAAATGCCGGAAGATCTCCTGGCGGCCTTCCTCGAACCAGACGGGCAGGGCGGTGTTGGTGACGTGGCCGAGTACATCCACTTCGGAGAAGCGCGGGAATACGGTGATCGACATCGGGTTTCCTTGCGGTCTGGCCTGCCCCCGCAGTGTGCCGCCTGCGCCTGAGCAAGCCACGCCGCAGGGCATCATCCACCCGCCACACGCCCGCGCTATGCTGCGCGCCTGCCGCCCGATCCTGCCGCGATGAAGCTCGCCATCCTGTCCCGCAACAGTTCCCTGTATTCCACCCGCCGGCTGGTCGAGGCGGCGCGCGCGCGCGGCCACACCGTGCGCATCCTCGATCCGCTGCGCTGCTACATGCGCATTGCCGCCGATGGCTTTTCGATGCATTACAAGGGCCGGCCGATGACCGGCGTGGACATGGTCATCCCGCGCATCGGTGCCTCGATCACCCGCTATGGCACGGCCGTGCTGCGCCAGTTCGAACTGATGGGTGCACGCACCCCGAATCCGTCCGACGCGATCCTGCGTTCGCGCGACAAGCTGCGCGCACACCAGCTGCTGGCGGCCAAGGGCATCGACATGCCGGTCACTGTGTTCGGCGACAACCCCGACGACACCGTCGACCTGTTGTCCATGCTGGGCCCACCGCCGCATGTGGTGAAGCTCAATGAGGGTACCCAGGGGCGCGGCGTGATCCTTACCGAGAAGGCCAGCGCCTCGCGCGGCATTGTCGAGGCCCTGCGCGGGTTGTACGCCAATTTCCTGATGCAGGAATTCATCGGCGAGGCCAAGGGCGCCGATCTGCGCTGCTTCGTGGTCGGTGACCAGGTGGTTGCCTCGATGCAGCGGCAGGCGCCGGAAGGTGACTTCCGCTCCAACCTGCATGCCGGGGGTACGGCGGTGGCGGCCAAGGCCAGCCGTGCCGAGCAGCAGGTGGCGGTGCGGTCGGCCAAGGCGCTGGGACTGTCGGTGTGCGGGGTGGACCTGATCCGCTCCGCGCGCGGCCCGCTGGTGCTGGAGGTCAATTCAACGCCGGGGCTGGAAGGGATCGAGGCCGCCTGCGGGGTGGACGTGGCCACGCGCATCATCGAGCACGTCGAGAAGCTTAAAAAACCCTGATTATTCAGCGGCTTGAGATTCTCACGGGCGGATGAGGCCGGCTTTAACAAGCCTTTAATCGGCCCACGCGTAGGCTTCAGCGAACCGCAGCTCTGCCTCTCAGCAGGATCGGTATCGGGATACAACTTCAGACCTAGGCGGGGGCACCGCCTGGGTCTTTTTTATGCCTGCCCGCTGTCCCTTGTGGGGGTGGCGTGACGGCCGTAGAGTGGCCCCCATCGTTCCTGGATGGATCGGAGGCTGGCGATGTACCGCATCACGATGATCGCGTTGTTGCTGGGCCTGGCCGGATCTGCTGCGGCCAAGCCGGAGAAATCCGTTGTGCAGATGGACCGGCAGTCGCCGGTGGCCGAGCAGGTGCGCCAGGTCGAAAAAGCCCTGGATGATGGCGATTACAGCGAGATTTCCGCTGATGACCGCAGCACCGTGCGCGAAGCGCTGGCCCGGATCACCGCGCGGATGGGCGGCCACCAGAGCGTGCAGGAACTGCCGCCGCAGGTGCAGGGGGAGGTCTTCAACGACCAGGAGCGGATCAATACCCTGCTCACCCGTGCCCACGAGGACAGCCGGCAGATCTGCCAGCACACGCGCAGCACCGGCAGCAACATGCCCAAAAGCCGCTGCCTGACGGTGGCCGAGCGCCGCCGGATCGAGGAAAAGGGCAAGGCGCTGTTGAACGACCAGCGCACCTTCAACAACTTCAACCCTGCCAGCTCGCGGTAGGGCTTCCGCTGCCCCGACCATTGGCACTTGCTGGCGTGAAGGGGGTGCGAATAGAGTCGGGATTCGCCACAGACAAGGATTTGTTTGCCATGAAACAGGCTTTGATGTCGGCCGTCCTGTTGTCAGGACTCGCCCTGGTCAGTACCGCATCGGCATCCAGGGGCAAGGACGTGTTCGTGCCCGGCCAGCCGCTGCAGCAGCAGATCGCGCGTATCGAGGTGGAGCTCAAGGACGGCGAAACCTATTCGGAACTCAAGCAGGACGAGCGCACCCGCGTCAACGACGCCCTGGCACGCATGCGCGCAGCGGTGGAGCAGTACCCGGCACGCGATTCCATGCCTGAACCGGTGCAAACCCAGGTCTTCAACGATCAGCAGGTCGTGAACACGGTTTTGACACAGGCGCGTGAAGATAGTCGTCTAATATGCCAACGTGAAAAGCCCATCGGTTCCAACCGGACCACGACGCAGTGCATGACCGTTGCCGAGCGCGCTCGGCAGAAGGAACGGGCACAGCAGGACATGAGGCAGGTCATGCGCGCCGGCAGTACAGTCAATTAGAGGTGACAGTGAGAATCCTGGTAATCGAAGACAACAGCGACATTGCGGCCAACCTGGGCGACTATCTGGAGGACCGGGGGCATACGGTGGACTTCGCGGCTGACGGGGTCACCGGCCTGCATCTGGCCGTGGTGCACGAGTTCGACGCGATCGTGCTGGATCTCAACCTGCCAGGCATGGACGGCATCGAAGTCTGCCGCAAGCTGCGCAATGAAGCGCGCAAGCAGACCCCGGTGCTGATGCTGACGGCCCGCGATTCGCTGGACAACAAGCTGGCCGGCTTCGATTCCGGTGCCGATGACTACCTGATCAAGCCGTTCGCGCTGCAGGAAGTGGAAGTGCGTCTGAACGCCCTGTCGCGCCGCGGCAAGGGCGTGCAGACCCGCGTGCTGGAAACCGGCGACCTGGAATACAACCTGGATACGCTGGAAGTGCGCCGCCAGGGCAAGCTGCTGCAGCTCAACCCGACCGCGCTGAAGATCCTGCAGGCGCTGATGGAAGCGGCACCCGCGGTGGTGACCCGCCAGGAGCTGGAAACCCGCGTGTGGGGCGAGGAACTGCCCGATTCGGATTCGCTGCGCGTGCATATCCATGGCCTGCGTGCGGTGGTCGACAAGCCGTTTGAAGTGCCGCTGATCCAGACCCGCCATGGCATCGGATACCGCATCGCCACCCCGGAAGCCTGATTCCGTGGCAGCCAAGGGGGAGCGCCGGCGCACGCCATACCGGCGGCGCCTGCGCAGCCGCATCATCGTCTCGTTCGTGTTGTTGGGCTTCTGCCTGACGACACTGTTCGCGTTCGCCACCAACTGGGCCCGCCTGCGCGTGGAAAACCAGCTGGTGGAAGAGCTGATGAACCGCAACATCGACGAGTACGCGCGGCGCTACTACGAACACCCGGGCCACAACCCGGACGCGCCGGTGCTGCAGATCCGTGCGTATGCCTATTCCAAGGACAAGTTCGACCGGGTGCGCGAAGAACGCGCGCAGTGGGCGGGCTTCTCCGATGGCATCCACAGCGTCAGCGGCGACGAACACGGCGAACCCTATTCCTACAAGCTGGCCGTGCGGAAGACGCCCGACGCCTGGTTCTTCCTCGCCTATGACATGACCGACAGCGTGCGCGGCGGCAAGCAGCTCAACCGCGCGCTGGTGTTGTCGGTGCTGGTGTTCAGTGTGCTGTCGCTGGTGCTGGGCTGGTGGTCGGCCTCGAAGGTGATGAAGCCGGTGTCGGACCTGGCCGCGCGGCTGCGTGCGTACCGCGGCGGTACCAGTGAGCCCGAGCCCTTGGCACCGCGCTTCCCCGATGACGAGGTGGGGCAGCTGGCACAGGCGCTGGACGACTATTCCTCGCGGCTGACCGAAGTGGTGCAGCGCGATCGCGAGTTCAATGCAGACGTCAGCCATGAACTGCGCACGCCGCTGGCAGTGATCCGCGGTGCCACCGAGCTGCTGCTGACCCGGCCCGGCCTGGACGAGAAGGTGCTGCAGCGCCTGCAGCGTATCCAGCGTGCCGAGCAACAGTGCAGCGACCTGATCGGCGCACTGCTGCTGCTGTCGCGCAACGAGCGCGGGCAGGGCACCAGCAACGTGGCCCGCGTGGCCGAGCAGCTGCTGGATGCGCACCGCGCGCAGCTGGGTGGCAAGCCGCTGGAGCTGCTGCTGGAAGGCGAGCGCAACCTGGTGATCGATGCACCCGAGGCGGCGCTGTCGGTGGCGCTGGGCAACCTGATCGGCAACGCGGTGAAGTACTCGCAGGATGGCGAAGTACGCGTCTTCGTGGGCGCCAATTCGGTGTCGGTGACCGACAGCGGCCCGGGCCTGAGCGAGGAAGACGCGGCCAAGCTGTTCCAGCGTGGCTACCGCGGCACGCACGCCGGTCATTCGCAGGGCGGCGGCATCGGCCTGTCGATCGTCAGCCGTCTGTGCGACCTGTACGGCTGGCAGGTGAGCGTGCGTCCCGGTGGCGAGCGTGGCGTGATCGCCACCCTGACGTTCTCGCCGAAGCCGTTGTAAGCACCCCTGCTTTGGTGGGTGCCGACCTTGGTCGGCACGGACCCTGCCGACCTTGCATCACGCCCTGTGTCGCTTGTGACACTGAATCCCCTGCACGCGGACATTGCATCACAGGCCCGACACGACACCACCGTGATCGCTGCCGCGCCCGGCGCGTGTTCCAACGCACGCATTCGCAAGCCCGCGCCGCACTTGGGAATTTCCTTACAGATCGCCGTGCGCGGTGATGGCCTGATGACCTGGCCGGGGCAGGTGCCTTGGCCGGGATTGGCGTCCTGAAATCAACTGTCAGATGGAAAACTTCCGATGCCTCGCGCGGCATCGCGGACAATGCACTGTGCTCGCTTCATGGCGGGCGGTGCGTGGGGATTCCCGGGAATCCGCCGGAGTTTCCATCCATCTGGGAGTTGTCCGGTACGCCAACCCGCACCGTCCGCCACCTTGCATCTGCAGGTGGCCTGCCGTCTGCGAGGAGCTTCATCATGTCCACCCGCCCGCTGTTCCCCCAGTTGCACGCCCTGATCGGCGATGCCGCCCACCTGCTGCCTGCCGACGTCGCCGAGCGGGCCGAAGTTCTGCTGGATGACCCCAGGGACCTGCTGCCCGCCCTTCTGGCGCGCATGGATGGCCGCGACGCCGCCGACGGCCAGCGGCTGGATGTGCAGGGTGCCAGCCCGGCGCAGGCCGCCACGATGGCTGGTCTCAGCCGCACGCTTGCCGGCCTGAATACCCTGATCCAGCTGCTGCACGCTGCCGAAATCGCGCGGGAGCAGGGTGGCGCCCGCCAGCAGCTGGAGTAGATCCACGCCACGCATGGATGCGCTTTGGTAGTGCCGGCCGCTGGCCGGCAATCGAATCGGCCAGTAGATCCACGTCACGCATGGATGCGCTTTGGTAGTGCCGGCCGCTGGCCGGCAATCGAATCGGCCAGTAGATCCACGCCACGCATGGACGCGCTTTGGTAGTGCCGGCCGCTGGCCGGCAATCGAATCGGCCAGTAGATCCACGCCACGCGTGGATGCGCTTTGGTAGTGCCGGCCGCTGGCCGGCAACCAGGCCTCAAGCCCCGGCCAAGCCCAGATACCGCGCATGCAGCTGTTCCACCTGCACCTGCAGGTCCTCCGGCTGCCCATCATTGACCACTACGTCATCGGCCAGTGCCAAGCGCTGCGCACGGCTGGCCTGCGCAGCAATCATCCGGTCGGCCAGCGCAGCATCAATGCCGTCGCGCTGCATCAGCCGGGCATGCTGCACGGCTTCCGGTGCATCCACCAGCAATACCCGGTCCAACCAAGGGTAGGCCTTCCGCCCGCCCACCTCGGTCAGCAGCGGAATGGCCGCAATCGCATAGGGGCTCTCAGCCTGCTCGCACTGCTGTTGCATCAGCAGGCGGATGGCCGGGTGGGTGATGGCTTCCAGCGCCGTCCGCTCGGCCGGATCGGCAAAGACGTGGGCGCGCAGGCGGGCCCGGTCCAGGCCGCCGTTGGCCAGTAGCATGTCGGCGCCGAAACGCTCGGCAATGCGGGCCAGCGCCGGGCTGTCGGCAGCCACCACGGCCCGGGCGGCCAGGTCGGCGTCGGCCACCACGATGCCCAGCGCTTCGAAGCGCCGGGTCACTTCACTCTTGCCCGAGGCGATGCCACCGGTCAGGCCAACCACATAGCGGCTCATGGGGACTCCCCTCAGCGCAGCCCGCTCATCACCATGTACTGCTCCACCAGCGGCGCACCCCACATGAAGTACAACCAGCCGGCAATGGCCAGGTAAGGGCCGAACGGAATCGGCGTGGCGCGGTCACGGCCCCGGCTGTACAGCCAGATCGAGCCGATAATGGCGCCCAGCACCGACGACAGCAGGATGATCGGCAGGATGCCCTTCAGCCCGCACCAGGCGCCCAGCGCTGCCAGCAGCTTGAAATCGCCGTGGCCCATGCCCTCCTTGCCGGTCAGCTGCTTGAACAGCCACCAGACCGTCCACAGCGACAGATAGCCCACCGCCGCGCCCACCAGGGCGGGCTTGGCCGGCATGTACAGGTTGTCGATGCTGCCTATCAGCCCCAGCCACATCAGCGGCAGGGTGAGCTGGTCCGGCAGCAGCTGGGTGCGCAGGTCGATGCCGGACAGCGCGATCAGGAAGCAGGTCAGCACGATGGCGCCGAAACCCTGCCAGCCGAAGCCGAACTGCCAGACGCAGGCCACCACCAGCAGTGAGGTCAGCGCCTCCACCAGCGGGTACTGCAGCGAGATCGGTGCCTTGCAGTGGCGGCACTTGCCGCCCTGGATGATCCAGCTGAACAGCGGGATGTTCTCGTACCAGCTCAGCTTGTGCTTGCAGTGCGGGCAGTGCGACGGCTCGACCACGATCCCCGGTGGGGGCGGCTCATAGAAGTCCGGTTCCTCCAGGACTTCGCGCGCATCGCGCTTCCACTGCCATTCCAGCCGCTTGGGCAGGCGCAGGATGACGACGTTCAGGAAACTGCCCAGCAGCAGTCCGAAGGCGGCCGCGGCGGGGTAGCCGAGGCCAGGATGCTGGTCGAGAAAAGCCATGTATGTGTTATCCGACGACGGCGCCGAGTTTGAAGATGGGAAGGTACATGGCAATCACCATGCCGCCCACAATGGTACCAATGAACACCATGATCATCGGTTCCAGCAGGCTGCTCAGGGCATCCACCGAATTGTTGACCTCCTGCTCATAGTACTCGGCCACCTTGAACAGCATGGCGTCCAGCGCACCAGCCTCTTCGCCGATGCCGGTCATCTGGATGACCATGTGCGGGAACAGGTTGGTCTGCTTCATCGACATGTTCACCGGGTAACCCACCGAGACGTCGTCGCGCATGCGCAGCACCGCCTCTTCGTACACGGTGTTGCCCGTAGCACCGGCCACGATGCCCAGCGCCTCCACCAGCGGCACGCCGGCCTTGAAGGTCACCGCGGTGGTGCGCGAGAAGCGGGCGATGGCGCTGTTGTGCATGATCTGCCCGATCACCGGCACCTTCAGCACGAACCGGTCCATCGCATGCTGCATCTTCGGCGAGCGCTTGTAGGACATGACCAGAGCGACCGCCGTACCGATCGCGACCAGCAGCATCAGCCACCACCACGACACCATGAACCGCGAGAGATTCACCACCATCTGGGTGAAGGCGGGCAGCTCGGCACCGAAGCTCTTGAACACGTCCTCGAACTGCGGCACCACGAACACCAGCATGATGCCGCTGACCAGCATGGCCACCACCACCACCATGATCGGGTAGAACAGCGCTTTCTTGATCTTGCCCTTCAGCGCTTCGATGTTCTCCTTGTAGGTGGCCACCGTGTCCAGCACGGTTTCCAGCACGCCGGCGCCTTCACCGGCCCGCACCAGGTTGCGGTACAGCTCGTCGAACTGCACCGGGTGCTTGCTGATCGCCTCATGCATCGAGGAGCCGCCCTCGATGTCGGTGCGGATGGTGTCGACCAGCTTCTTCATCCGCGGGTTCTTGTGCCCGCTGGCGATGATGTCCAGCGCCGACACGATCGGCACGCCGGATTTCATCATCGTGGCCATCTGCCGGCTGAAGAAGGCGATGTCCTTGGGCTTGATCGGGCTGCCGGCGGCGCCGAACAGCGGCTTCGACTTGGGCTTGACCTGGCCCGGGTTGATGCCCTGGCGGCGCAGCTCGGCGCGCAGCAGGTTGGCGTTCTTGGCCAGCTGCTCGCCCTTCATCTTCACGCCCCGCTTGTCGGTCCCCTCCCAGACAAACGGCTGAAGTTCCATGGTGGCGCGCGCCACCGGCTCTTTCTTGATCGCACTGCGACTGACAGACATGTTGGCTCCCCAAGACCCGCCATCCCCAGGCGGGTAACTAGCCATCGATGGTAGCGGGTTCAAGGGCGGATGGGCAGTTGGCAGGCGGCCCAGCGTGCGATTTCGTGCCGGGTGCCGACCAAAGGTGACGCACTGCGTCACATTGCCGCGTTCATCGCAGATTCGGAAGCGGGGGGTTCCCATCCGCGAAATTGCTGCCATCATGGGCGTGGGGAAATCCAGGGGGAGGCGTGCCGGGGTTGGCACGCAACCTGCGTTGATCCACCCGCAGGGCATGGAGCCCGCTCAACCGGCGCTGTCCGGTCCGATTCCGTGCACTGAACTCAACCACCACTATCTTGGGGATGTACCAATGAAGAACCAGAAGGGCTTCACCCTTATCGAACTGATGATCGTCGTCGCGATCATCGCCATCCTGGCCGCCATCGCGCTGCCGGCCTACCAGGACTACACCTCGAAGTCGAAGGTCACCGCTGCGCTGGCCGACCTGGCCTCGCACAAGACCCAGTTCGAGATGGAAGTCAGCAACGGCAACGTTCCCAAGCTGGAAACCGCTGGTTTCCAGAGCAAGGAAACCGGTAGCTGCAAGGAAATCGCTGTCGACAAGGATGGCATGACCTGCACCATTCGTGATCCGGGCCGTATTGGTGATGCTTCCACCCTCAAGCTGGCATACGCTGAAGCTGCTGTGGACGACAAGGGCGCAATCACCAAGGCCGGCGGTTTCAGCTGCAAGGTCACGGACGTGAAGGAAAAGTACCGTCCGGCGGGTTGCACTGAGTAATTCATCTGCTTAGAAGAACTGCGAAGGTCCAAGCCTTCGTACTTTTTGGGTAGTAGACACAAGGCCCGCTTCGGCGGGCCTTGTGCTGACTGGAGTACGAATTCCGGTCAGCACGCAGCAATGGGGATTGCTGGATCAAACAGGGGGAGTCATGAACACACAGAAGGGCTTCACGCTCATCGAACTGATGATCGTTGTGGTCATCATCGCCATCCTGGCAGCGATCGGGACAGTCGTATTTCAGCCTTACATCATTCGTACCCAGCTGACGGCCGCGCTGGCCGATATCAGCCCGGGCAAGATGCTGGTTGAAACGGTCGTCTATGAAAACCGCTCGGCCAGCCTGGTCACCCCCGAGTTCATCGGCGGTGCCCAGAACGCCCACTGCTCCAACGTCGAAGCCGAACTCAGCGACTCCGGTGTCGGCCACATCAGCTGCACCCTGAAGGGTCACAGCGTGCTGGACGGCAAGGACCTGATCCTGCGCCGCTCCGCCGAGGGCATCTGGAGCTGCGATGGCAGCGCGTTCGAAGCGCGCTATCGCCCGACCGGCTGCTGATCACACTTCAGCGCTCCGATGGGATGCTGGCTGCCCCTTGACGGGGCTATCATCCCCGGGGGAGTCAGGATCGTGCCTGCCGGGCCGGGAGTGCCGGGCAAGGCAGTGTTGCTCATGGATTGGCGATGCCGGTGGCCATTGGGTCGCGGCGGGTTCTGCTGCCCCGTGCGGTGTCCGTGCAAGACGCACGGCATGGCATGACCCCATGAGCCAAGGATTCATATGAACGCTGTCACCACCGCCAATCTTGTCGGCATCACCGGCCTGGCCCGTCGCCTGGTGCAGGACGGGGCCCTGGACGAGGCCACCGCCCGCGACGCCATGGCCAAGGCCGCCGCCGCGCGCCAGCCATTGCCGACCTGGTTCGCGCAGAACAAGCTGGTCAATGCCTCGCAGTTGGCCGCCGCCAACGCGGTCGAGTTCGGCATGCCGCTGTTCGACGTGTCCACCTTCGACGCCAGCCAGAACGCGATGAGCCTGGTCAGCGAGGAGCTGCTGCGCAAGCACAACGTGCTGCCGCTGTTCAAGCGCGGTGGCAAGCTGTTCGTCGGCACCAGCAACCCGACCCACTCGCTGGACGAGATCAAGTTCCATACCAACCTGGTGGTCGAGCCGATCCTGGTCGACGAAGACCAGATCCGGCGCACGCTGGAACAGTGGCACGCCAGCCATGACACCCTCGGCGACGCCCTGGGTGGCGATGACGATGGCATGGGCAACCTGGACGTGGCGGCCGGCGACGAGGATCTCGGCGCCACCGGCGGCGATTCCGGCATCGACGCCAAGGGTGACGACACCCCGGTGGTGAAGTTCGTCAACAAGGTGCTGGTCGATGCGATCCGCAAGGGCGCCTCGGACATCCACTTCGAGCCCTACGAAGACGATTACCGCGTGCGCCTGCGCATCGACGGCCTGCTGAAGATGGTGGCGCGCGCACCGGTGAAGCTGAACCAGCGCATCGCCGCGCGCCTGAAGGTGATGGCACAGCTGGACATCGCCGAGAAGCGCGTCCCGCAGGACGGCCGCATCAAGCTCAACCTGTCCAAGACCAAGCAGATCGACTTCCGCGTCAGCACGCTGCCGACCCTGTTCGGCGAGAAGGTGGTGCTGCGTATCCTCGATGGCAGCGCGGCCAAGCTGGGCATCGACAAGCTGGGTTACGAACCGGACCAGCAGAAGCTGTTCCTGGATGCCATCCACAAGCCCTACGGCATGGTGCTGGTGACCGGCCCGACCGGTTCGGGCAAGACAGTGTCGCTGTATACCGCGCTGGGCATCCTCAACGACGAGACGCGCAACATCTCCACCGCCGAAGACCCGGTGGAAATCCGCCTGCCCGGCGTCAACCAGGTGCAGCAGAACAACAAGCGCGGCATGACCTTCGCCGCGGCGCTGCGCTCGTTCCTGCGACAGGACCCGGACATCATCATGGTCGGCGAAATCCGCGACCTGGAAACAGCGGAGATCGCGATCAAGGCCGCGCAGACCGGCCACATGGTGCTGTCCACGCTGCATACCAACGATGCGCCGCAGACCATCGCGCGCCTGATGAACATGGGTATCGCGCCCTACAACATCACCAGCTCGGTGACGCTGGTGATCGCCCAGCGCCTGGCGCGTCGCCTGTGCGGCAACTGCAAGCGTCCGTCCAGCCTGCCCGAACATGCGCTGCTGGCCGAAGGCTTCACCCAGGCGCAGCTGGATGCGGGCATCGAGCTGTACGAGGCCGTGGGCTGCGACGAATGCACCGAGGGCTACAAGGGCCGGACCGGCGTCTACCAGGTCATGCCGATGACCGATGAGATCGCCACCATCGTGCTGGCCGGTGGCAATGCGCTGCAGATTGCCGAGGCGGCGCAGCAGATCGGGGTGAATGACCTGCGCCAGTCGGCATTGAAGAAGGCGGCGGCGGGCATCACCAGCCTGGCCGAGATCAACCGCGTCACCAAGGATTGAGGTAGATCCACGCCATGCGTGGATGACGCGATGCATGAGGTTGCCGGCCAGCGGCCGGCACTACCAGGTCGGTGGTACGCGCCGGGTCAGAGCCCTTTCCTTTGGAAAGGGATCCGACCCCGGGTTTACTCCATCCCCAGCTTCTTCAGCTTGTAGCGCAGCGCACGGAAGGTGATGCCCAGCTGCGCGGCGGTACGGGTCTTGTTCCAGCGGTTCTCTTCCAGCGCACGCTGGATGGCGCTGCGCTCGAGCTGCTCGATGTAGGAGGGCAGGGCGGCGCTGCCCGGCTGCAGGTCGGCCACCGCTTCGGCGGGCGCCGCACTGCCAGGTGCACGCGGCGCGTGCTGCGGCAGGCGCAGGTCATCGGCGCCGATGCAGTCTTCCTCGGCCAGGGCCAGCGCACGTTCCAGGATGTTCTCCAGCTCGCGCACATTGCCCGGGAATGCATACTGCGCCAGTGCTTCCAGCGCCGAGGGCGCCAGCAGCGGGGTGGCGCGGCCGTGGCTGCGGGCCAGGCGGGCCAGCACGGCGGCGGCCAGTTCGGGCAGGTCCTGGCGGCGTTCGCGCAGTGGCGGCACCTTCAGTTCGATCACGTTGATGCGGTAGTACAGGTCGTGGCGGAAGCGCCCGTCCTCGACCAGCTCGGCCAGGTCCTTGTGGGTGGCCGAGAGGATGCGGACATCCACCGGCTCCTCGTTGGCCGCGCCCACCGCGCGCACCGACTTTTCCTGGATCGCGCGCAGCAGCTTCACCTGCATCTGCAGCGGCAGTTCAGCCACTTCGTCCAGGAACAGGGTGCCGCCGTGCGCAGCCTGGAACAGGCCAGGCTTGTCAGCGTGTGCGCCGCTGAAACTGCCCTTGCGGTGGCCGAAGAATTCGCTCTCCATCAGCTCGCCGGGAATGGCACCGCAGTTGACCGGCACGAACGGGCCGGCCGCGCGCGCGCCCTGGGCATGGATGGTGCGTGCAACCAGCTCCTTGCCGACGCCCGACTCGCCGAGGATGTAGACCGGCGCCTGGCTGCGCGCGACCTTGCCGATGGTGGTGCGCAGCACATCCATGGCCTGCGAGTGGCCCAGCAGGCGCCCGCCCTGTTCGGCGTTGGGGCCCGGTGCCGGGCGCTCGGCGTTGTTGAGTTCCAGCGCGTGCTTGACCAGTCCGCGCAGCACCGAGATGTCCACCGGCTTGCTGACGAAATCGAACGCACCGGCCTTCAGTGCCTCCACAGCGAGATCCATGCTGCCGAATGCGGTGATCATCGCCACCGGCGTGCGCGGGTAGTGCTGGGCGATCTCGCTGACCAGCTCGATGCCGTTGCCATCGGGCAGGCGCATGTCGGTGATGCACAGGTCGTACGGATTGCTGGCCAGCAGCTCACGTGCCTCGGCCAGGTTGGCGGCGGTACTGATGCGCAGCCCCATGCGGCCGAGGGTCAGCACCAGCAGTTCGCGGATGTCGCGTTCGTCGTCGACGACGAGGGCGCTGCGGGTTTCATTCATGGGCGTGAAAGATAAACGAGGGGGCTGGAAGCGACAAATGTTTGACGCACAGAATGGGGATCAGCTCGGCAGCAGCGTATGTGGACCGGGCAGCACCAGGCGGAAGCAGGAGCCACCGGCCGGCACCGCGATGTAGTCCAGGCGGGCCTGGTTGGCCCTGCACAGCTCGCGCGCGATGTACAGGCCCAGTCCCGTGCCATGCTCGGACGTGGTGAAGAAGGGCCGGAACAGCTGCGCAGCCACGCTCTCCGGGATACCCGGGCCACGGTCCATCACGTCGATCACCGCGCTGCGTTCGTGCTGGGCCACGCGCAGCCGCACCCGTGCAGGCTGCTGGCCGATGCGGCCGTACTTCAGTGCGTTGTGCACCAGCACGGTCAGCACCTGGTAGAGATGCTTGGCGTCGACCTGGGCCATCACCGATGTGTCGCTGATGATCGGTTCGATGCTGTCGGTCTCCAGGGTCTGGCCCTGCTTGTACTCCAGCACGAAGCGGCGCACGAAGGCGACCAGGTCCACGTTCTCGGGCGTGGCGCGTTCGCGCCGTGCCAGGCCCAGCACGCTCTCGACGATGCCGTTGGTGCGCTGGCACTGCTGGCGGATGATCTGCAGCAGGCGGCGGTCGCTTTCGTTGAAGCCGGTGCCTTCCTCGAGCAGCTGCACGGCATAGTTGATCGCCGCCAGCGGATTGCGGATCTCGTGCGCCAGGCTGGCCGAGAAGCGGCCCATGGCCGACAGAGTGAGCGATTCGGCGCGGCGCGAGACCACGCTGGAATCGTCCAGGAACACCAGCGCAAGGTCGCTGCCGGCCAGCAGGCGGGCAAAGCGTGGCTGCACTTCCGGCTGGTCGGGGTTGAGCTGCAGCGGCAGTTCGTCCTGTGCCCAGCCATTGCGCCAGCGCTGCAGCCGGCGCGCCAGTTCCGGTGCGGCACTGGCCAGGTCCAGGCGCCCGCTTTCGCCGTTGCCGTCGTTGTCGCCCAGCAGCATCGAGGCGGCTTCGTTGGCCAGGGTGATGCGGTTGTCGGCGTCCACCACCAGCACGCCGGTGCGCATGCGGCGGATGATCAGTTCGTTGATCTGGAACAGGTTGGCGACTTCATCGCCGCGCTGGTTGGCCAGCTGCTGGTTGCGGCGGGCGCGGTTGCCCACCTGGTAGCTGATGAAGGCCAGTGCCAGGTAGCTGGTGGCGAACATCGCCAGTTCGGCGAGGGTGCGGGTGGGGTCGCCGCCTTCCAGCAGCTTCCAGGTGTACTCGACGCCGGTGGCCAGGCTGGCGGCCAGCGCCAGGCCCAGTCCCAGGCTGAGCGGTAGCAGGGTGGCGGCGGCGGCGATGTTGAACAGCAGCGACATCGAGATGCCGGCACTGGCGCCGGGCAGGGCGTGCGACAGCAGGGTGGCGGCCACGATATCCACCAGCACGCCAGTGACCACGATCGGGCGCAGCCAGCGTTCGTTGCGGCCGACCACCAGGGCCAGCAGCGACAGGGCCAGGTAGATGACCGCAACGACATCGGCCAGCCGCGGGTGGTGGGCTTCGCCGACCATGGCCGACAACGGGCTGTAGAGCAGGGCGGCAATGACCGTAGCGATCAGCACCCGGTACAGCGCGAAGAAATACAGTTCACGCCGCGGAATCGATTCGATGCGGTCAATCAATGAAGCACTGGGTGACACGCCGGAACTCCCCTTCTGGCTGCCTGGGTCTGGATTCTGCGGCGGGCCTGTCCGGCGTCCCCTGAAGTCGGGCCGGCACGTCGCGTTTGCGAAGGGCAGTATAGGGCCCCCGGCCGGGCGCCGCCGAAGTGGTCCGGATCGCGCATTTGGCCCGTTGCGGACACCGGTGGCCAGCCCCGGCCCGGGTGCAACTGTCTGAATGACGGTGGAAATCTGCCCGCGTCTGGCGTTTTGTACAGACTTCTTTGCGCCCCGGCGCTGGCTCGGCCACAATAGTGGGCCCGCCGCGGTCCATGCCGGCGCCCCGCCGGGGCCCTGAGGAATTGCGTGCGGTCGTTCCTATTCCCACGGTGACGCATGAATTTCCACGAATACCAGTCAAAACAACTGCTTGCCGAGTACGGCATCCCGGTCCCGGCCGGCAAGGTCGCTGCGACCCCGGACGAAGCGGTTGCCGCTGCCAACTCCCTGGGCCAGGGCCCCTGGATGGTCAAGGCGCAGATCCACGCTGGCGGCCGCGGCAAGGCTGGCGGCGTCAAGTTCTGCAAGACCACCGACGACGTGAAGGCCGCTGCGGCCAAGATGCTCGGCACCAAGATGGCCACCTACCAGACCGCTGGCGTTGAACTGCCGGTCAACCTGGTGCTGGTGACCACCGCCGGCGAGATCGTCAAGGAACTGTACCTGTCGGTGCTGGTCGACCGTGGCACCAAGACCATCACCTACATCGCCTCTTCGGAAGGCGGCGTGGAGATCGAGCAGGTCGCTGCTGAAACCCCGGAGCTGATCCACTCGCTGAACGTCGACTTCGTCGAAGGCGTGCAGGGTTACCACGGCCGCGATTTCGGCTTCAAGCTGGGCCTGACCGCCAAGCAGGCCGGCCAGTTCGCCAGCATCATGGTGAACCTGTACCGCCTGTTCAACGAAAAGGACCTGGCCCTGGTTGAAATCAACCCGCTGGCCATCCTGGACGACGGCAACCTGTACGCGCTGGACGGCAAGTTCGACAGCGACGACAACGCCGCGTTCCGCCAGAAGGCCCTGGTCGCCATGCGCGACAAGACCCAGGAAGATCCGACCGAAGTGATCGCTTCGGAACTGGACATCAACTACGTCACCATGGACGGCAACATCGGCTGCATGGTGAACGGCGCCGGCCTGGCCATGGCCACCATGGACGTCATCAAGCTCAACGGCGGCGAGCCGGCGAACTTCCTGGACGTGGGCGGCGGTGCCAACAAGCAGCGCGTCATCGAAGCCTTCAAGCTGATCCTGTCCTCGGACAAGGTCGAAGGCATTTTCGTCAACATCTTCGGCGGCATCGTCCGCTGCGACATGATTGCCGAAGGCATCATCGCCGCCGTGAAGGAAGTGGGCGTCAAGGTTCCGGTCGTGGTGCGCCTGGAAGGCACCAACGTGGAAGAAGGCAAGCAGCTGCTGCGTGACAGCGGCATGGCCATCATCCCGGCTGACAACATCAACGATGGCGCCAAGAAGATCGTTGAAGCTGTCAAGAACGCCGCCTGATACCGACACCAAGGAATTCCAATGTCTGTTTTGATCAACAAGAACACCAAGGTGATCGTGCAGGGCTTCACCGGCCAGCAGGGCACCTTCCACGCCACTCAGATGATCGAGTACGGCACCCAGGTTGTCGGCGGCGTGACCCCGGGCAAGGGTGGCACCACCCATATCGACCTGCCGGTCTTCAACACCGTTGCCGACGCCGTGCAGAGCACCGGCGCCAACGCCTCGGTCATCTACGTGCCGCCGCCGTACGCGGCTGACGCGATCCTGGAAGCCGCTGCTGCCGGCATCAAGGTTATCGTCTGCATCACCGAAGGCATCCCGGTGCTGGACATGCTGCGCGTCAAGAACGTGCTGACCCGTTCGCATCCGGACACCGTGCTGATCGGGCCGAACTGCCCGGGCGTCATCACCCCGGGTGAGTGCAAGATCGGCATCATGCCGGGCCACATCCATCAGCCGGGCAAGATCGGCATCGTGTCGCGTTCGGGCACCCTGACCTATGAAGCGGTCAAGCAGACCACCGAAGTCGGCCTGGGCCAGTCCACCTGCATCGGCATCGGTGGTGACCCGATCAACGGCCTGAACTTCGTCGACTGCCTGAAGCTGTTCAACGAAGACCCGCAGACCGAAGGCATCATCATGGTTGGCGAAATCGGCGGCGACGCCGAAGAAGCCGGCGCCGAGTACATCAAGAACCACGTGAAGAAGCCGGTCGTCGGTTTCATCGCCGGTGCGTCGGCTCCGGCCGGCAAGCGCATGGGCCACGCCGGTGCGATCGCCTCGGGCGGCAAGGGCACTGCCGAAGGCAAGTTCGCCGCCATGGAAGCGGCCGGTGTTGTCACCGTCCGCTCGCCGGGCGACCTGGGCGCTGCCATCGCCAAGCTGGTGAAATAAGATCGACTGCCTCCGGCAGACGATGCTGTAGAGCCGGCCGCTGGCCGGCTGCTTGAAAACAGAAAGGCCGCCTCCGGGCGGCCTTTCTGCGTCTGGCGCCCTGGCCATTCCGGCAAGCTCATCCACGCATGGCGTGGATCTACTGAGCCGGGGCTGTCCACGCAGCGAGCGCGCCCGGCGCGCGCATGGCGCAGCGCTACAATGGCGGCATTGCAACCACAGGCTGGATTCCCATGGCTTCGATCCGCATCGCGATGGCGCAGTTCGACTTCCCGGTCGGCGACGTCGCCGGCAACACCGAGCGCATCATCGAGATGATCGGCCAGGCGCGCGACGAGTACGGCGCCGAGCTGGTGATGTTCCCCGAGCTGGCGGTGAGCGGTTATCCGCCGGAAGACCTGCTGCTGCGCCCGGGCTTCCTGTACGAGTGCGAGCAGGCAATGATGCGCATCGCCGCAGCCTGCCGCGGCATCACCGCGGTGGTCGGCTGGCCGCAGGCGGCTGGCGCGGTGGTCTACAACGCCGCCAGCGCGCTGCGCGATGGCCTGGTCGAGCAGACCTACCGCAAGCGTGAGCTGCCCAATTACGCCGTGTTCGACGAACGCCGCTACTTCGATGTTGATCCGGACGGTGGCAGCTGCGTCTTCGAGGTCAACGGCATTCCGGTGGGTTTGCTGATCTGCGAGGACCTGTGGTTCGCCGAGCCGCTGGCCGACACCGTGCGCGCCGGCGCGCAGCTGGTGGTGGTACCCAATGCCTCGCCGTACGAGCGCGGCAAGCACGCCCAGCGCGATGCGGTGCTGGCCGCACGCACCCGCGAGAGCGGGGCAGCGATTGCCTATCTCAATGTGGTCGGTGGCCAGGATGCGCTGGTGTTTGATGGCGCCTCGGTGGTGGCCGATGGTGATGGCACGGTGCACCCCGCCGCCGCCGCCTTCGTCGACCAGTGGCTGGTGGTGGAGTACGACGGCGAAACGCGCCGCTTCATGCCGCACGTGTGGATGGACGACGGCGACGAGAGCATGGACGCGCTGGCCTGGCGCGCGGTGACCCGTGGCATCCAGGACTACTGCCGCAAGAACGGTTTCAAGAAGGTCTGGCTGGGCCTGTCCGGTGGCATCGATTCGGCGCTGGTACTGGCGCTGGCGGTCGACGCGCTCGGCGCCGAGAACGTCACCGCTGTGCGCCTGCCGTCGCGCTACACCGCCGGCATGTCCAACGACCTGGCCGCCGAGCAGTGCCAGGCACTGGGCGTGAAGCTGGAAGCGGTCTCGATCGAGCCGGCGTTCAAGGGCCTGATGGAATCGCTGGCGCCGATGTTCGAAGGTACTGCGCCGGACGTGACCGAGGAGAACCTGCAGTCGCGCAGCCGTGGCGTGATCCTGATGGCACTGGCCAACAAGTTCGGTGGCCTGCTGCTGACCACCGGCAACAAGAGCGAGTACGCCGTCGGGTATGCCACCATCTATGGCGACATGTGCGGTGGCTATGCGCCGTTGAAGGACCTGTACAAGACCGAGGTGTTCGGCCTGTCCAAGTGGCGCAATACCGTGGGCGGTGCGCCGGTGATCCCGCCGGCGGTGATCAGCCGCCCGCCGTCGGCCGAACTGCGCGAGAACCAGCTGGACCAGGACTCGCTGCCGGCCTATGACGTGCTGGACGGCATCCTGTACCGCTACATCGACCAGGAGCAGTCGCGCACGGAGATCGTGGCGGCCGGTTATGACGCGGCCGTGGTCGACCGCGTGCTGCGCCTGGTGCGCATCAGCGAGTGGAAGCGGCACCAAGCCGCGCCAGGCCCGAAGGTGTCGCGCCGCGCTTTCGGTCGCGAGCGTCGCTACCCGATCAGCAACGGCTACAAGGGTTGAGGTAGCCGTTGGCAGGTAGTGCCGGCCGCTGGCCGGCAACGCCGTATGCCGCGCATCCACGCATGGCGTGGATCTACTGCCTTTGGTAGTGCCGGCCGCTGGCCGGCAACCCGTATCCCGCGCATCCACGCATGGCGTGGATCTACTGCCTCCGGTAGTGCCGGCCGCTGGCCGGCAACCCGTACCCCGCGTATCCACGCATGGCTCGGATCTACTGCCTCCGGTAGTGCCGGCCGCTGGCCGGCAACCCGTATCCCGCGCATCCACGCATGGCGTGGAGCTACTGCCTTTGGTAGTGCCGGCCGCTGGCCGGCAACCCGTATCCCGCGCATCCACGCATGGCGTGGATCTACCGGGCGTCGTCGAGCAGCTGTTCGAGGTCGGCGGTTTCCGCAGCGTCGTTGAAGTGGCCGTCCCCCAGCCGGGCCCGTACGAATGCCAGGCCATCCGCCGCCGCAGCGTCCAGCGTGCCGCGATGGTCGACCGGGTAGCGCCGGAACGCTACCGGCTCGCCGCGCAGCGCCAGGCCTGCGGCATACAGCAGGGTGGTCAGATAGGGCACGTCGCGGTCCTCGCTGCCGTGGCCCAGCATCAGCGGTTGGCTGAAACCGCGGCGCGGTACGCCGAGATAGTCGTACAACACGGCCCAGATGCCTGGCACGCTGGTCAGCGGTGCGGTGAACATGCTGCCGGTATCCGCGCCGTCCAGCGTGGTGGCCAGTTCGCCCAGGCACTGCTCGCGTGCCACTGCCACGCGAGCGCGGCCGGTGTCGCTGAGGACGCGGTTGACCTGCGGCGCAACCTGCAACAGACCATCGAGCAGATACGCGTGATACGCGTTGAGCGCGCCAGGATTGGTGGTGCGGTTGTCCGGCTTCATCACCAGTGCGGTCAGCTCGACGGCGGTGGGCGTGCCGGTGGTGAAGCTGCCGCGGTAGTGCAGCGACGGGCCAGCATAGGTGGGCGCCAGATGCCCGGCAGTGAGCGCGGCGGCACCACCCTGCGAATGGCCGACCGAGACCCAGCGCGGCGACAGCGTTGCGGTGCCCAGATACTGGCGGCTGGCTTTGACGAGGTCGATGGCATTGCGCGCGGCAGTGCGCACATGCAGATAGGCATGGTCACCTGGACCGCCGAGGCCCTGGTAGTCCGCAGCAACCACCGCATAGCCCTGTGCCAGGAACTGATCGAGGAAGCGGCCGTCGCGTTCGGGTTGGTAGGGGCCGGACACCGAGGGCGCACAGTGATCCGCGATGCCCTGGGTGCCATGTGCCCAGGACACCACCGGCCAGCCGCCTGCAGGCGCCGCGCCGGCGGGCAGGTACAGCAGGCCGGTGCCTTCGGCCAGCTGGCCGCGATGATCCGGGGTGCGGTAGTGCAGCTTGTAGGCCTGCGCGGCCTTGGACGGCACCCATGACGCGCGATAGGGGGCAGCAGACAGCAGATCGCCCGGTGCGGGTGAGGCAGCCGCCACGGGGCCCGAGGACAGCGCCAGCAGGGCAGTGGCGAGGATGCAGGCGAGCGGGTGGAAACGGCGGGGCGGTGGGGTCATGGGGCGCTCCTTCACGACCGGGATGGCCGTTGCGCCGCAGTGTGGAGGGCCTCGCCTACGCCGATTGGGACCGGCGTCGCATCCGCCGGGGATTCGTAGAATTCCTAGTGTCGTGGTCCATGGGCGCGCGAACCCTCCACGCATGGCGTGGATCTGCCGACAAAGAAAAGGCCCCTTTCGGGGCCTTCTTTTACTTCTTTTCCAGTCGCGCGTTGCGCTGGCCGGTGCTGGCGGACTTTTCGCCAGCGAACGGGTTCAGCTTGCGGATCATCCACGGGTACTTCGGCCACTTGCCTTCCAGCCACGGGTGGTCCGGCTGGTTCAGCTGCAGGACGCGGCGGGCGTCGTCGGCCAGGGTCTTGTTGCCCAGGTGGGTGTAGGAATCGGCCAGGACGGCGACGGCATCGTACTGGAACGCGCTCTGCGGATAGGTTTCCAGCAGGTAGTTGGCGCGGCCGGCGGCCGAGACCCAGGCGCCGCGGCGCATGTAGTACAGGGCGTTGTCCAGCTCATGCTGGGCGAACACGTCACGCAGCTCCAGCATGCGCTGGCGCGCATCGGCGGCGTAGCGGCTGTTCGGGTAACGGTCGACCACGATGTTGAAGTCCGAATACGCCTGGTGCGGCGTGGACAGGTCGCGGCGGCTGGCATCCAGCGACCATACGCGACGCAGGAAAACCGTACTGCGGTTGGAGTTGGCCAGGCCGCGCAGGTAGTACAGGTACGCGATGTTGCGATGGGTCGGGTAGGTACGGATGAAGCGGTCGATGCTGGACACCGCATCGTCGTGCTTGCCGGCCTTGTACTGCGCGTAGGCGGTTTCGATCATCGCCTGTTCGGTATACGGGCCGTACGGATACTGGGCCACGAGGCGGCGGAAGCTGGTTTCAGCCCCGCTCCAGTTGCCACCCTGCATCAGCTTGTGGCTCTTCTCGTACAACTGTTCGACCGGCGTCCCTTCATCGGGGCGATCGCCCTTCTTGGCGCCACGGTGGCAGCCGGTGGCGGCGATGACCAGCACCAGCAGCAGGGCGGTGAGGCGGACGGGCGCGGAGAGCATGGAGGAGCGTCGGATCATGAGGTCGAGGCGGGACGCGGCTGGAATACGAAGGGTCGATGATAGCCTAGTGTCCTGTCCAGCGACTGAAACCGGCCGCCGGGACCCCAAAATTTCAAAGAATGCCCCCTGCCATGTCTGAACAACCCTCTGAATCGGCCCGCCAGGCCATCGTCCCCGACACCGCTGCCGGCCGCCGTTTCGACGCCGTGGTGGCCGAACTGTTCCCCGAATACTCGCGTTCGCGCCTGACCGAGTGGATCAAGGCCGGGGAGGTCCTGCTGGACGGCGCCCAGGTGCGCCCGCGCGATCCGCTGCGCGGTGGCGAGGTGGTGACCCTCAACGTGGTGCTGGAAACCCAGACCGACGCCCAGCCGGAGGACATCCCGCTGGACGTGCTGTTCGAGGACGAGCACCTGCTGGTGATCAACAAGCCGGTCGGCCTGGTGGTGCACCCGGGCGCGGGCAACCACAGCGGCACCCTGGTCAACGCCCTGCTGTTCCGCGACCCGTCGGTGGCGGTGCTGCCGCGCGCGGGCATCGTGCACCGCCTGGACAAGGACACCAGTGGCGTGATGGTGGTGGCCAAGACCCTGGAAGCGCAGACCGCGCTGGTCGAGCAGCTGGCCGCACGCGACGTGCACCGCCAGTACCTGGCCATCGTGATGGGTGCGCTGGTGGCCGGCGGTACCGCTGATGCCCCGATCGACCGCCACCCGCGCGACCGCCTGAAGATGGCGGTGCGCGAGGACGGCAAGGAAGCGATCACCCACTACCGCCTGCGCGAGCGCTTCCGTGCGCACACCGCGCTGGAGTGCCGCCTGGAAACCGGCCGTACCCACCAGATCCGCGTGCACATGGCGCATGTGCGCCATCCGATCATCGGTGACCCGCTGTACGGCGGTGCGCTGAAGCTGCCCAAGGGGGCCAGCGATGAGCTGGTGGCCGCGCTGCGTGGCTTCAAGCGCCAGGCCCTGCACGCGGAAACCCTGGAGTTCACGCACCCGATCACCGGTGAGCTGGTGCGCAACACCGCGCCGGTGCCGGAGGACATGCTGCACCTGATGAAGGTGCTGCGCGAAGACAGCGAGGCCTTCGCCGCGCGCGAGCGGGACCGCTGGTGATGGCCGCCGCGCTGCCCGTGCTGCAGGCGGACTGGCCGGCGCCGCCGGGCGTCCATGCGTTGACCACGCGTCGGCACGGTGCGGGCATTTCGCCGGCGCCGTTCGCGCAGTTCAACCTGGGCAACCGGCACGCGGCCGACGGTGATACCCCAGCCAACGTAGAGCACAACCGCCAGCTGCTGCAGCAGGGGCTGGGGCTGCCCTCGACACCGCACTGGCTGCGCCAGGTGCACAGCAGCACCGTGCTGCGCTTCACCGCGCCGCCGGTGCCCGGCGCAAGCGAGCCGGTGGCCGATGCCGCAGTGACCTCGGTGCCGGGCGTGGTGCTGGCGATCCTGACTGCCGACTGCCTGCCCGTGGTGTTTGCCGCCGCCGATGGCAGTGAGGTGGGCGCGGCCCACGCAGGCTGGCGTGGCTTGGCCGATGGCATGCTGGAGGCCACCGTGGCCGCCATGCAGACGCCGCCGGCGCAGCTGCGGGCTTGGCTGGGCCCGGCCGCCGGACCGGCCGACTACGAGATCGGCGAGGAGGTCTACCACGCCTTCGTCGGCCATGATCCGGCCGCCGAGGCGGCGTTCGTGGCCACCCGCGCAGGCCATTGGAAGGTGGACCTGTTCGCGCTGGCGCGGCAGCGGTTGCAGGCGGCGGGCATGGACCCGGCGCAGGTCCATGGCGGCACGGTGTCGACCATGGCCGATCCGGACCTGTATTCGCACCGGCGCGACCGTCGCACCGGGCGCATGGCGACGCTGGCCTGGATCGCGCCCTGACCTTGCCGCTGTTCGCGCGCGTGCTGGGGCCGGCCTTCGCCACCCTGGCCGCGCCGGTGCAGGCGTTGCATGCCGCGCCGTTGCCCTGCCGCTACGTGGGGCAGGCGCGTATCGTGAGGGGGCGGCACTGGCTGGTGCCGCTGTTGGCCGCGTTGGCGCGGCTGCCGAAGGACGGTGGAGCGTTGCCGACCGAAGTGGCGTTCAGTGCACACGGGCAGGGCGAGCAGTGGGCGCGGCGTTTTGGCCGCTGGCCGATGGTGTCGCGGCTATGGGCGCACGAGGGCTGCCTGCGCGAGCAGTTGGGCGCGGTGCGCTTCGAGTTTGATCTGCAGGCCCGCGAGGGTGGCATCGACTGGTCGGTGCGCCGGGTCTGGGCGTTCGGGCTGCTGCCGTTGCCGAGGCGCTGGTTTGGTGGCGTACGTTGCCGCGAAGCCTGGCAGGGCGAGCGTTACACTTTCCTGGTCGATGTGACGCTGCCCTGGGCGGGAGCCCTGATCCGCTATGAAGGTTGGCTCGAACCGCAGTGAGGCCGCCGCCGAGGCGGGTAGCGCGGTGATCGTATTCGATGGCGTATGCGCGCTGTGCAACCGCTGGGTGCGCTTCCTGCTGCGTTTCGACCGCGCGGGGCGCTACCGCTTTGCGGCGATGCAGGGGCAGCAGGGCAGCGCGATGTTGCGCGCGCACGGGCTGGACCCGCAGGAGCCGATGTCGTTCCTGCTGCTGGACGCGCAGGGTGCCTGGACCGATACCGATGCGATCCTCCGCGTGCTGGCGGGGCTGGGCGGCGCCTGGCGCCTGACCGGCGTACTACGGGCAGTGCCGCGCGGCTGGCGTGATGCCGCGTACCGCGTGCTGGCGCGCAACCGCTACCGCTGGTTCGGACGGCACGACGCCTGTCATCTGCCCGCACCGGAGCAGGCAGCGCGATTCCTGGATTGAAGGAAAAAGGGGACGGAGGGGATCAAGGCGTCTGTGCACAACTGCCTTGATCCCCTCCGTCCCCTTTTTTCCTCAACCTTCCAGCGCGTCCAGATAGCTGCGGCGCCAGTGATTGATGTCGTAGGTGCGCAGGTGATCCATCATCGCGTGCCAGCGTTCCTTGCGCCTGCTCAGTGACATCGTTGCTGCCGTGGCGATGGCGTCGGCCACGCCGTCCAGATCGTGCGGGTTCACCAGCAATGCCTGCTTGAGTTCGTCGGCAGCGCCGGCCAGCAGCGACAACACCAGCACGCCGGGATCTTCCGGGTCCTGCGACGCCACGTATTCCTTGGCCACCAGGTTCATGCCATCGCGCAACGGCGTGACCAGGCCGACCGCCGCCGCCCGGTAGAAGCCGGTGAGGGTGGCATGGGTGAAGTTCTGGTTGACGTAGCGCAGCGGCGTCCAGTCAGGTTCGGCGTGGCCACCGTTGATGTGGCCGGCGATCTGTTCCAGCTGGCTGCGCAGCTGCCGGTACTCGGTGACATCGCCGCGCGAGACCGGGGCGATCTGCAGGTAGGTCAGCGAGCCGCGCTGGTCGGGGTGGCGCTCAAGATAGCGCTCGAAGCCAAGGAAGCGTTCGGGCAGGCCCTTGGAATAGTCCAGGCGATCCACGCCGATCGCCAGCTGGCGATCGCGCAGGCTGGCGCGCAGGTTCTTCACGGCGGCCTTGGTGGCCGCGGTGCCGGCCTGGCGTGCGATCAGCTCGGTGTCGATGCCGATCGGGAAGGCGGCGGCACGGAAGCGGCGCCCGCCCGGTGCTTCCAGCTCGCCGTTGTCGAGCACGCGGCCGCCGCCGAACAGGCGCAGGTAGGTCTGGAAGCGATCAGCGTCGCGCTGGGTCTGGAAGCCGACCAGGTCGTAGGCGTACAGCGCGGAGAACAGCCGCAGGTGGTCGGGCATCGCCTGCAGCAGGTCGGCAGACGGCATCGGGATATGCAGGAAGAAGCCTATGCGACAACCGATGCCGCGCTCGCGCAGCAGCGCACCGAGGGGGATCAGGTGGTAGTCGTGGATCCAGACGATGTCGTCCTCGCGCAGCAGTGGCGCGAGCTTGTCGGCGAACAGCGCGTTGACCTTGTGGTAGGTCTCGCGGGTGCCGCGGTCGTAGTCGACCAGATCCAGGCGGAAGTGCAGCAGCGGCCACAAGGTGCGGTTGGCGAAGCCGTTGTAGTAGCCATCGACCTCACGCTTGCTCAGGTCCATGGTGACGTAGTCGATGTCACCGTCTTTCTGCCGGTGCAGCGTGCCGCTGCCTTCCTTCACCGTCTTGCCACTCCAGCCGAACCACAGGCCACCGCGTTCCTTCAGGGCAGCCAGCAGGCCGACAGCCAGGCCGCCGGCGCGGTTCTCGCCGGGCACGGCCACACGGTTTGAAACCACGACCAGACGACTCACGATGCCTCCTGCCAGGACCGCGACAGGCGCATTGCGGCGGTGATCAGGCCGACGTGCGAATAGGTCTGCGGGAAATTGCCCCAGGCCTCGCCGCTGTCGAAGGCCAGATCCTCCGACAGCAGGCCCAGGTGATTGCGCTGCTTCAGCAGCAGCTCGAACATCTCACGTGCTTCATCCATGCGCCCGATCGCGGCCAGCGCGTCGATGTACCAGAATGTGCAGATGGTGAAGCTGGTTTCCGGTTCACCGAAGTCATCCGGCGCGACATAGCGGTACAGCGAATTGCCATGCTTGAGGTCGCGGCCGATGGCATCGACGGTGGCGATGAAGCGGGCGTCCAGCGCGTCGATGAAACCGATATCGGCCAGCAGCAGCAGCGAGGCATCCAGCCGATGGCCGTCGAAGGTATCGGTGAAGTGGCCCAGCTCCTCGTTCCAGGATTCGGCCATGATGCGCGCGTGGATGGTGTCGGCGCGCTCGCGCCAGTAATGCGCGCGGTCATCGCGCTTCAGGCGCACGGCGATCTTGCACAGGCGGTCGCAGGCAGCCCAGCACATCGCGCTGGTGTAGGTGTGCACTTCGGTGCGGCCGCGGAATTCCCACAGGCCGGCATCGGGTACGTCGTGCAGGGCGAAGGCCTGTTCGCCCAGGGGTTCCAGGCGGGCGAAGGTGTGTGCATCACCCGGGTCCTGCAGGCGCCGGTCGAAGAACAGCTGCGTGGAGGCCAGCACCACGCTGCCGTAGACATCGTGCTGGCGCTGCACCCAGGCCAGGTTGCCGCGCCTTACCGGGCCCATGCCGCGATAACCGGACAGGCTGGGCACTTCGTCTTCGTCCAGCTTGGCCTCGAAGCCGATGCCATACAGCGGCTGCAGCGTGCCGTCGGTGGTGGCCAGGTTGAAGATGTAGCCGAGGAACTGTTCCATCGTGCGCGTGGCGCCGAGACGGTTCAGCGCCCGCACCACGAAGGCCGCGTCGCGCAGCCAGCAGTAGCGGTAGTCCCAGTTGCGCACGCTGCCGGGTGCTTCCGGAATGGAAGTGGTCATCGCCGCGATGATCGCGCCGCTGTCCTCGTACTGGCACAGCTTCAACGTGATCGCGCTGCGGATGACCGCGTCCTGCCATTCCAGTGGAATGGACAGGTAGCGCACCCACTCGCGCCAGTAGTCGCGGGTGCGCTGGAAGGCTTCCTGCACGTAGCCGCTGATCGAGCGGTTGAGTGACTCATCCACGCCCAGGATCAGGTGGATGGGATGGCTGAGCACGAACGGCAGACCGTCGCGCACGAAGCGCACCGGCACATCGGTGGTCAGCCGCAGCACGTGTTCGGGCAGGATCCAACGCACATGGTTGCTGCCCCAGGTGGATTCGGGCACGCGTGCGCCCCAGTCGGCCAGCGGGCGCGCACGCACGGTGATGCGCGGGCTGCCAGCCAGCGGACGCACCTGGCGGATCAGGCTGACCGGGCGGTAGAAGCGATCGTTCTGCCGCCAGCGCGGGGCGAAATCGAGGATTTCCAATGCGCCGCCCTGCGTGTCACGCAGCACGGTGCGCAGGATCGCAGTGTTGGTGAGGTATTCCTGCTCGCTGCTCGCGAAGTCCTCCAGCTCGATGGCGAAGTCGCCGCCGGTCTGCTGGTTGGGGCCGAGCAGGGCGCAGAAGGTGGGGTCGCCGTCGAAGGTGGGCAGGCAGCTCCAGACAACGCGGGCATGTTTGTCGACCAGGGCGCCGAAGCTGCCGTTGCCGACCACGCCCAGATCAAGATCGGGTTGGGTCATCACGCGGTACATCTCGGTTGCGGCCGTGGGGGTTGGCCGGGTCAATAGGCATTCTCACGCAGCCAGGCGTGCACGCTGCGTATGTCGGGCAGCGCGAACACGGCCGCACTGGGTTCACGTTCACCCACCAGCACGCTCCAGCCATGCTGGCCGTTGGCGGCATCGAAGCCGAATTCGTCGGTGAGGTCATCACCGAGGAACACCGGCAGGCGGCCGCGGAAGGGCAGGTACTGCATCATCCGGCGCACGGCACGGCCCTTGTCGGTGCCGACAGGCACGAACTCGACCACATGGTCGCCAGGCTGCAGGCGGTAGCTGGTGCGGCCGCGCACGTGGCGGTCAGCGAACGCGCGGACATCGCTGGCGGCGTGCGGCGCACCACGCCAGTGCAAGGCCAGGCCGACGCCCTTGTCTTCCACCAGCACGCCAGGATGCCCATGGGCGAAGCGCATCGCCTGCTGGTGCAGCGCGTGCAGCCATTCGGCCGTGTCGTCGTCGTGTTCGTCGCGCAGCACACGACCGTCTTCGCCACGCAGCTCATGGCCGTGCAGGCCGGCGGCGGGTAGTTGCAGGGGGGCGAACAGTTGATCCAGCTGTTCAAGCGGGCGACCACTGACCAGTGCCACGGCACCTTCCAGGCGGTCGCTGATGCGGCCGATGGCTTCACGCACATCCGGCAGCAGCTGCACGGCATCCGGGCGTGCAGCGAATTCGATCAGGGTGCCATCGACATCGAGGAACAACGCACAGGCGTCGTCCAGCAATGGCGGTGGCGGACGCAGGGGGAGCGGTTCAGCCATGACGCCCAGCTTGCCAGCGTGGGCGTGTACGCGGGGTCGAGGGCAGGCTACGGCCCTGCTTCGGTGGGTGCCGACCGTTGGTCGGCACGGCAGGTCAGCCTGCATCCAGCTCAAACAGTGCGGGCCAACGGTCCGCCCCCCCCAAAGCAGATCCGCACCCGGATCACGAAGTTGCCGGCCAGCGGCCGGCACTACCGTGTCGTGCGGACCAACGGTCCGCACCCGCCCAATGCGATCAGAACGTATAGCGGACGCGACCGTAGTAGTACGCGCCGTTGCTGCCGATCGGCGACAGCACGTCATACGGCAGGTTGCCGAAGTAGTGGATATCGCTGTTGGATCGATCCGGGTAGTTGTCGGTCAGGTTCTGGCCGCCGATGGCCACGCTCCAGCGCGGAGTGATGCGGTATTCGACCTCCGCATCCAGCTGCCACTCGGCCTGGTAGGTCTGGCGCGGGATGTAGCCGTCACCGAAGTTGAACACGCGGGTGGCGCTGCCGTAGCGGTTCACACGGGTGCTCAGCGACCAGTGGTCGTTGCTCCACGCGGCAGAGAAGCTGCCGCGGGTACGCGGCGTGGCATCGGTAAGCGTGTTGGTCTCTTCGATGCCGAACAGCACGTAGTCCGGGTTCAGCGCGCGCAGCTGGGCCGGGGTGGCCAGCACGTTCTTCAGCGTGGTCTTGGTGTATGCATAGGTGCCGGTCAGCAGCAGCTGGCCATCACCCAGCGACTGGCGCCAGTTGCTCACCAGCTCGGCGCCGCGGGTGCGGGTATCGGCGGCGTTGACGAAGAAGCTGGCGCTCTGCAGGCCGCTGACGCCGTAGTTGGCGGCCACGTAGTCGGTCAGTGCATCGCCGGTGATGCTCTCCGACAGCGCGATGCGATCGTCGATGTCGATCTGGAAGAAGTCCAGTGACAGGTCGAAGTGCTCGCCAATTCGGCTGGTGAAGCCCAGCGAGGTATTGATCGACTTCTCCGGCTTCAGGTTCTGCGCACCGAGGCCACGCGCGATCGGGTTGTTGACCGACAACAGGCGGCCCTGCACCAGCTGGCCGCCAGCGTTGTAGCCGGTGGAGGTGGATTCGTAGCCGATCTGTGCCAGCGACGGCGCACGGAAGTTGTTGGAGATGGCACCGCGCAGCGCGAACGCCGGGGTGAATTCATAGCGCAGGCCGAGTTTGCCGGTCAGTTCACCGCCGAAGTCGTCGTTGTGCTCGTAGCGCGCGGCCAGATCGGTGGAGAACTTCTCGCCGAACTGACTGGACAGGCTGGCGTAGGCGCTGGCGACGTCGCGCGACAGGGTGGCCGCGTCCTGCGGGGTCAAGCCGCCACCGGCCTGCGAACCGGTCGGGCGGTCGGTGTACGGGCCGGCCGCATAGCTGGCCGGGTCGCCGGGACGGGTCTGGTAGCGCTCATGGCGCGCTTCCACGCCCAGGCCCAGGGTGTGGCTGATGCTGTCGTTCTGGGTGAACACGCGGCTCAGGTCGAAGTTGCCCACGGTCTGTGCGTATTCGTAATCGGCGGTCTTGAAGCGGGTCGGGCTGGTCGGGCCCAGCGAGGCGTTGAGCGAATCACGCAGGCGGTAGGTGAAGTCGTTCTGGCCGTAGTCCAGGCTGCCGTCGTAGCTCCATTCGCCCCACTGCCCGCGCACGCCGGCCACGGCCTGCACGTCGCGGTTCTCGCCCTCGGAGATCGGCCGGTACCCATTCGGATAGACCTCCTTCCAGTTGGCATCGCCATCGGGGTAGCGGTAGTAGTTCGCGCCTTCGGTATCGCGCTGGTTGAAGGTGCCGAACGCATAGAATGTCGAGGTCTGGCCGATCGGGATCTCGGTGTTCAGCCACAGGTTGATGTCCTTGCTCTTGCCATCGCCCAGCACATAGTTGCGCTTGCCCTGCAGCGCCAGGTTGCCCGGGGTCTGGTCCCACGGCGGAATCTGGTCGAAGCCGGCGCGGTTGGTACCGTTGCGGTGCTTGTATTCCAGGCCGAGGCGCAGGAAGCCGCCGTCCTCGCCCAGCGAGGTGCCGACCTTGGCGCTGATGTTGCCGGTCTGGCCGTCGGTGAGGGTACGGCCGATCGGCTTGAGGTCGGTGTGGTTGGCGCCGTAGCTGGCCTCGATCTCGCCACCGTCGCCGCCGTTGTCGAGGATCACGTTGATCACACCGGCCACCGCATCCGAGCCATACAGCGCACCAGCGCCATCACGCAGTACTTCGATGCGCTTGATCGCGCTGACCGGGATCGAATTGAAATCAACCGGGGTGGTGCCCTTGCCGATCTTGCTGTCGGTGTTGACCAGCGCGGTGTGGTGGCGGCGCTTGCCATTGACCAGCACCAGCACCTGGTCCGGCGACAGGCCGCGCAACTGTGCGGCGCGCACATGGTCGGCGCCACCGGAGTTGGACTGGCGCGGGAAGTTGAACGACGGCAACAGCGCCTGCAGCGCGCTGCCCAGCTCGCCGTTGACCACGCCGGCCTTGCGGATGTCCTCGGCGGTGAGCACATCCACCGGCGAGGTGGATTCGAGCACGGTGCGGTCGGCGGCACGGGTGCCGGTGACGATAACGGTGTCCAGGTTGGTGGCGTCCTGGGCCAGGGCCGGGACGGCGGCGGAGGAAAGCGCGAGGGCGATGGCGAGGCCGAGCGGCGACGCGGGCAGGCGGACGGACATGGGGGCTCCAGCAACAACGACGACGGGGAAGGGGGGAGATGGTTTCACTTACATCCATCCGGATGAAGCGATATATTATCTTCGCGTGATGACCGGTGCCGATGCAAGCCCCTGCCGGTCCGGCATGAGTTGATGCCCTGCTGGCATCAGCACGCCGGGCCGGTGGCGCTGTACGCTGCCGGCTCGCCTTGTCCCCCTTCCCCGGAGCTGTATCGATGAAACACCTTGGCCTCGTCTTCGCCGTGCTGCTGGCCACCAGTGGCTGCGCCAGCCTGTCCTCGCAGGCGCCCAGCGCCTATGCCACGGCCACCACCGCCGAACTGAAGGGCGATGCTGCACGCCCGTCCGCCGGCCACGGCTGGGTGCGCAGCGAGCTGTATTTCGGCGTGGGCGAGGAGCAGGGCGCCGGCAACCGCCCGCAGGCCGATACCATCAGCGAGGCGCAGTGGCGCACCTTCCTGGACAAGGAAGTCACTCCGCGCTTCCCGGATGGCCTGACCGTGTTCGATGCCTATGGCCAATGGCTGTTCCGCGGTGATGCCGCGCCCAACCGCCTGCGCACCAAGGTGCTGGTGGTGCTGCACGAGGACACCCAGCAGCGCCGCGCCGATATCGAAGCGATCCGCCTGGCGTGGAAGCAGCAGACCAAGCATCAATCGGTGCTGTGGTCGCGGCAGCCGGTCGAGGTATCGTTCTGAGTTGAAGGTGCCGCCGCGGTGCCGCAGGGAGCAATGATGAATTGCAGGGAATGCGTGCTGGGCCTGGTGCTGGCGGGCGTGCTGGCACCGTCGGCGCAGGCAAGTGGCGACGACGGCGAAACGCTGCGGTTCCAGGTGGCCGCGCATGTGCAGGCGCACGCCGATCCGCAGCAGGACGGCAGCATCGCCGTGCAGCTGTCACCGTCGGGCAAGCGCCAGACGCTTGAGGGCGCGGCGGATGCCGATGGCAGTTCGCGATGGTCGCTCGAAGATGTCGATTTCGATGGCTACCCGGAACTGGTCGCACGCGCCTCGGTGGGCATGGTCAACGAAGCGGTGACGGTGTACCGGTTCGATCCGGCCAGTGCGGGGTTCCGCGCGCTGCAGGCCGACACCCACGGCAAGGACAGTTGCGGTGACCTGATGGGGTTGAGCGTGGATGCTGCCACTCGAACGCTGACCAGCAGCTGCCGCAGTGGCCCGATGTGGTACACCGACCAGTACCGGTTTGCAGGCGCGAAGCTCCATCTGTATCGCTCTGAGAGCGTGCTGATGCTGGGCGATACCTTGAACGCCGCGCTGCAGTGGGAACAGACCGACGAGCAGGGCCCGTTGGCGGTCTGGCGCACGTATGATCCGGCCGGCCGTGTGCTGGAGAGCGCGATTGCCGATGGCATGGGCGCACCGCCGGATGGGCCGTTGCAGGGGCAGCAGGCGACCGTGGTACCCGCGCGCCTGTTCCTGTTCGACCGACCCGGCGCGTCCAGCACCAAGCGTTACCTGGTGCAGGGTGATCGCGTGGACCTGCTGGATGAACAGGACGGCTGGGTGAAGCTGCGCTACCGCAACGTGAAGCAGGGCGCGGTGGTGGGCTGGATCAACGTCAACGATTGAAGAAAAAGGGGACGGAGGGAATCAAGTCGTTTGCGGCACATACGACTTGATTCCCTCCGTCCCCTTTTTTTGCGGAGGCATCACTTCATCGGGTCTAGCCTCGGACGTTCCCCCGTTCGAGGATGTATCCGATGAGCAAGCGCGTGGCCGAAATCGTGGTGGATGCCCTGCAGCAGGCCGGTGTCCGCCGTTGCTATGGCATCGTGGGCGATACGCTCAACCACGTGACCGATGCGATGCATGGCAGCGAGATCGCATGGGTGCATGTGCGGCATGAGGAAGTAGCAGCCTTTGCCGCAGGCGCCGATTCGCTGGTGAGCGGCGAACTGACCGCCTGCGCCGGCTCCTGCGGCCCCGGCAGCCTGCATTTCATCAATGGCGTGTTCGAGAGCAACCGCAACCGCGCGCCGATGGTGCTGATCGCCAGCCAGGTGGTGACCAGCGAGCTGGGCATGGAATTTCCGCAGGAAGTGGACTTCAAGGCGGTGTACGCCAGTTGTTCGGTGTTCTGCGAGCAGGTGCACAGCGCCGAGCAGGCGCGTCGCGTGGTCACCCTGGCCTGCCAGGCCGCGATCAGCCGCCGTGGCGTGGCGGTGGCGATCCTGCCCGCCGATATCAGCCAGGCCGAAGTGAAGCACGATGTGCCGTTCTCGGTGCATTACACCCAGCCGGTACTGCGCCCGTCGGATGCTGAGCTGCAGCGCATCGCCGAGCTGCTGGGGCAGGGCAAGCGCATCGGCATCTACGCCGGCGCCGGTTGCCAGGGGGCGCACGCACAGCTGCTGGAACTGGCCCGGCGCCTGCAGGCACCGATCGCGCACACCTCGCGCGCCAAGGATTTCGTTGAGCCGGACAACCCGTACAACATGGGCATGACCGGCATCTTCGGCATCGAATCCGGCTTCCACACGCTGATGGAGTGCGACACGCTGCTGCTGCTCGGCGCCGACTTCGCCTGGGGCCAGTTCTACCCGGACAAGGCCACGATCATCCAGGTCGACCGCGATGGCAGCCATCTCGGCCGCCGCCACCCGGTGAACCTTGGCGTGGTCGGTGATATCGCACCGACGCTGGATGCCTTGCTGCCGATGTTGCCGCCGCGCGAGGACAGCAGTTTCCTGGACGAATGTATCGAACGTCGCGACAAGGCGCTGAAGAAGCGCGAGCAGGAAGAACAGCCGGGCGAGGGCGAGCTTATCCACCCGCAGCATCTGACCGCGCTGCTGTCGAAGTACGCCAGCGACGATGCGCTGTTCACCGCTGACGGCGGCTCGCCGATGGTCTGGGTGCTGCGGCATATCCGCGTCAACGGTCGCCGCCGCACGCTGACCAGCCTGCTGCACGGCACGATGGCCAATGCAATGCCGCAGGCACTGGGCCTGCAGAAGGCGTTCCCCGGCCGGCAGGTGATTTCGCTGTCCGGCGATGGCGGCCTGGCGATGCTGCTGGGCGACCTGCTGACGGCCGTGCAGGAGAACCTGCCGATCAAGGTGGTGGTGTTCAACAATGGCTCGCTGAACTTCGTCGAGCTGGAGCAGAAGGTGGAAGGCCTGCTGGACAACTACACCGACCTGAAGAACCCGGATTTTGGCCGCCTTGCCGAAGTGATCGGCTTCCACGGCCGCACGGTGACGCGCAGCGAGGATCTGGAAGAAGCGGTGCAGGATTTCCTGTCGCAGCGTGGCCCGGCGCTGCTGGACGTGCATACCAGCCGCGCCGAGCTGGTGATGCCGCCGCAGATCGAGGCCAAGCAGGTGGCCGGTACCGCGCTGTATGCAGCCAAGGCGGTGTTGAACGGCCGCTTCGACGACGTGAAGCATCTGCTGGTGGACAACTTCCTGAAGAAGTAACGGGGTGGGTTTGATGCAGGGCTGCGCCCTGCACCCGCTACGAGCCGGAGCCAGAGCAGAAGCGGGCTTCCTGAGGGATGGCGGGGTGGGTCCGGTTGCGGGGGACGCCGTAAACCCGTCCCTGGGGGCTTGGCCGCGGCATCCATGCCGCGGACACCCCCGCAACCGGACCCACCCCACCTTCGACAGTTTCCTGCGATCTGTCGGTAGATCCACGCCCTGCGTGGATAGCGTGGAAATGATCGAATTGTTCGTGTAGAGCCGAGCCATGCTCGGCTCAGAGCGAAGCGACCCGCTTTTGCTTTTGATCCTTTGATTCCTTTCCGTGGCTGGCACGCGCAAGGAATTATCAGGGGCCGGTCGGGATGGGCTGCGCAGGACCGTTGGCGCCATGGATGGCGCCATCGAGCCCCCAGGGATGGGTTTACGGCGTGTCCTGCGCAGCCCATCCCGACCGGCCCACTCCGATAAAGCTGCTTTTGACGCCCCCCCCCAGCCACGAGGGGCCCCGCCGTTGGCTGGAACCCATCATTCCACGACGGAATTGGCGCGCTGGCCCCGCTGGGCCTACCATCGGCGGTCCCCACCCCCACCGCCCCTTCCATGTCCGCTCCCGCTTCCGCCGCACCGCGTCGCTGGTTCGTCGCCGGCGACTTCAACGGCTTCTTCGGCCTGGTCGTCGACAACCTCTCCATCCTCGGCTTCATCGCCATGGCCCTGGTCGGGATCTTCCAGTTCCCTGCCGACGTGGTGTTCGGCCGCATGTTCCCCGGCACCGCCTTCGGCGTGCTGGTCGGCAACCTGCTGTACACCCTGATGGCGCGCCGGCTGGCCGCGCGTACCGGCCGCGACGACGTCACCGCCATGCCGCTGGGCCTGGATGCACCGACCAGCATCGGCATGGCGCTGCTGGTGCTCGGCCCGGCCTTCCTCGCGTTCAAGCAGCAGGGCATGGACCCGCATGCTGCGGGCATCGCCACCTGGCAGCTGGGCATGGCCGCGCTGGTCATCATGGGCGTGCTCAAGTTCGTGTTGTCGTTCTTCGGCGAAGCGGTTACCCGCGCGCTGCCGCGAGCCGCGCTGCTGGGTTCCATCGCCGGCATCGCGCTGGTGCTGATGGGTCTGCTGCCGCTGCTGGAAACGCTGCGCTCGCCGCTGGTCGGCTTCACCACGCTCGGTTTGCTGCTGTACGTGCTGATCGCCAAGGGCAAGCTGCCGGTGCGTGGCCCGGGCGTGCTGCTGGCCTTCGTGTTCGGCACCGTGCTGTACTACGGCCTCGGCCTGGCCGGGCTGGGCGCACCCGGCTTCCATGTACCGGAGTGGGTGCCGCCGCAGGTGGTGCTGCCGCTGCCGACACTGGGCTTCCTCGACGGCCTGCCCACCGCGATGACCTACCTGCCGCTGCTGCTGCCGTTCGGCCTGCTGATGGTGGTCGGTGGCATCAACGTCTCTGAAAGCGCGCGCGCAGCCGGCGACGACTACCGCACCCGCGACATCCTGCTGGTGGAAGCGGTGGCCACGCTGGTGGCCGGCGTCTGTGGCGGCGTGGCGCAGACCACGCCCTACATCGGCCAGCCGGCGTACAAGCACATGGGTGCGCGCAGCGGCTATACGCTGCTGACCGGCCTGTTCGTCGGCATCGGCGGCATGCTCGGCATCATCTCCGGGCTGGTGCAGTGGCTGCCGCTGGCGGTGCTGGCACCGATCATCGTGTACGTGGCCATCGATATCACTACCCAGGCCTTCCAGGCCACGCCGCGTCACCACACCGGTGCGATGGTGTTCGGTTTCCTGCCGTCGGTGGCGTACCTGCTGGCGATCAAGGCACCCGGCTGGATCGCGCCGGACCAGCTGCCGCAGCTGCTGACCAAGCTCGACGGCCATGGCCTGCCCGAGCTGGCGGTGATCTTCACCCTCGGCAACGGCTTCATCATCACCTCGATGCTGTGGATTTCGGCGGTGGCGGCGATGGTCGATGGCCGCCTGCGCCGTGCCTGCGGCTTCCTGCTGGTGGCTGCGGTGCTGACCCTGTTCGGGCTGATCCACTCGGTGGATCCGCGCGGTGGCATCTACCTGCCGTGGGAGCTGGACGGCCTGGCGCGCATCATCAGCTGGCAGTTCGCTGGTGCCTACGTGGCACTGGCGTTGCTGCTGGGGTTGCTTTCGCTGCAGAAGCAGCCGGTGCAGCCGCTGGGTGAAAGCAACTGACCCAACGGTAGTGCCGGCCGCTGGCCGGCATCCTCATGGGCTTCGGTCGGATCGTGCAGCTGCCGGCCAGCGGCCGGCACTACCGCTCTCCATCCAGTTCCGGGTAGTGGCGGAAGATGCCGTTGGTGTTGAACGGCAACCGCCGCTCCGAGGCCAGATAGGCGGCGATGTTCGGCCGCTTTGCCACCCGCTCCTGCAGCGCACGCAGCAGGGGCAGGGTCGGCGCCAGTGCCTGCATGCGGCGCGGGAACATGTAGTCCAGTCCGCTCAGCAGCTGGAACAGCGACAGATCCACATAGGAATGCTCGCGCAGTGCGTGGCGGCCACCATTGGCGGCCAGCACCTGCTCGAAGTAGCCGAGGAACTTCGGCAGCCGTTCGCCACGCAGGGAGGCGGCCCGTGCCTTGGCTTCGGTCTTCTGCTCTTCGTAGTACTTCGATGCGGCGATCGGATGGTGGGTGTCGTGCACCTCGGCTACCAGATCAGCGATGGTCAGCTGCAAGTGCAGCGCCTGCACCCGCCGCGAGGCCGCCTGCGGCACCAGGTCCAGCGGCGGGCCGAGAAAATCCAGGATCGCGGCGACCTGTGCAATGACCTGGCGGCCCGCCTTCAGGAATGGCGGCGCGAAAGGCTGCGCACCTTCACTGCCGCCATCGAGAAACGGCTGCATCACCGCATCGCCGTGCACCCGCGCCATGTCGATGTAGTCGGCACCGGCGTCCTCCAGCGCAAGCCGCACGAACTCGCCACGGCCCTGGATGCCGGTCCAGTAATACAGCGCGTACTGCATGGCAGTGCCTCCACAGAACAAGGCTCACAGCCTCGCGCGCTGCATGCAAAGCAAGTGTGAGCACGGCCTTGCTGCAGGCCTCAACCCGAACGGCAGCGGAACAGGCGGGGAACCGGCTGCAATCGGTGGGGTCACACCTTCACCATGCGTATGGAACGAGGTGCTGCATCATGCAGAGTGGAAAGGCGGTATGGCCCTGGGTGTTGGGCGTGGTGGTGATCGGTGGTGCCGGTGGTTGGCTGTTCCGCGATCAGCTGAAGCGCCTGGCAGACGGTGTTTCGGTGCCGGTGCAATCAACCCCCGCCAGTACCGGCGCGCCGCCACAACCGCAGGCGGCCGCGCAGCCCGCGCCGGCACCACCGCCGATCAGGCATCCGCTGGATACCGAGGCCGCGGCCGACCCGGCGCTGCCAACGCTGGCCGATAGCGATGCGGCGGCCTGGGGCGCATTGAGCCAGCTGTTCCAGGGCGAGGGGCCACTGACCCTGCTGCTGCGCGACCACCTGATCCAGCGCCTGGTTACCCAGCTCGACAACCTGGACAAGCCCAGCGTGCCGCCGACCGCGCTGGCCGCGCGGCCGCTGCCGGGCAGCCTGCAGGTCGAACCCGCCGAGGGCGGCGAACGCATCGCCGCCAGCAACGCGGCGCGCTACGCGCCCTACGTGCAGGCCTTCACCGCGCTGGACCCGGCGGCAACGGCCACCGCCTACAAGCGCTTCTATCCGCTGATCCAGCAGGCCTATGTGGACCTGGGCCGGCCCGACGGGTACTTCAACGACCGCCTGGTCGCGGTGATCGACCACCTGCTGGACACCCCGGAACTGGCCCAGCCCCCAGTGGTACAGCGCGATGAACGCGGCCGCTACCGCTTTGTCGATCCCACCCTGCAGTCGCGCTCGATCGGGCAGAAGGCGCTGCTGCGGATGGATGCCGCCCAGGCGCGGGCGGTCAAGCAGCAGCTGCGGGCGATCCGCAGCGCGATCACCCGCTGAGCCCGTTCACCGCGTGGAACTGATCGGGATCAACGCGCCGACCACACCGGTTCCGGCATGCTGGCCGAAGCCTGACTGGCCTCGGGGTGCAGTCGCAGCCACCCTTGAAACCGGGTGGGGCAACCGCATCTTTCCAGCATCGCCGGCGCGGGCCGGCCCTGATGACCGATGAGGATTCGCAATGCGGATGGACAAGCTCACCTCGCGTTTCCAGCAGGCGCTGGCAGACGCACAGTCGCTGGCCGTGGGCCGCGACAACAGCATCATCGAACCCGTTCACCTGTTCAGCGCGCTGCTGGACCAGCAGGGCGGCAGCACGCGTCCGCTGCTGGCCCAGGCCGGGGTGAACGTGCCGGTGCTGCGCGAGCGCCTGACCGAGGCGCTGGATGCGCTGCCGAAGGTGTCCGGCCAGGCTGGCAACGTCTCGATGGGCAACGACCTGGGGCGCCTGCTGAACCAGACCGACAAGCTGGCCCAGCAGCACGGGGATGCCTTCATTGCCAGCGAGTGGTTCGTGCTGGCGGCGCTGGACGACGGCGGCACGCTGGGCATGGCGCTGCGCGCCGCCGGTGCCGACAAGACCCGCCTGCAGGCGGCGATCGACAAGCTGCGCGGCGGCGAGAACGTGCAGTCGGAGAATGCCGAGGAACAGCGCCAGGCGCTGGAGAAATACACCATCGACCTGACCGCGCGTGCCGAGAGCGGCAAGCTCGACCCGGTGATCGGCCGTGACGAGGAAATCCGCCGCACCATCCAGGTGCTGCAGCGCCGGACCAAGAACAACCCGGTGCTGATCGGCGAACCCGGCGTGGGCAAGACCGCGATCGTGGAAGGGCTGGCCCAGCGCATCATCAACGACGAAGTGCCCGAAGGCCTGCGCGGCAAGCGCGTGCTGTCGCTGGACATGGGCGCGCTGATTGCCGGGGCCAAGTTCCGCGGCGAATTCGAGGAGCGCCTGAAGGGCGTGCTCAACGACCTGGCCAAGAACGAAGGCCAGATCATCCTGTTCATCGACGAACTGCACACCATGGTCGGCGCCGGCAAGGCCGATGGCGCGATGGATGCCGGCAACATGCTGAAGCCAGCGCTGGCACGCGGCGAGCTGCACTGCATCGGCGCCACCACGCTGGACGAATACCGCAAGTACATCGAGAAGGATGCTGCGCTGGAGCGTCGTTTCCAGAAGGTGTTCGTGGGCGAGCCGTCGGTGGAGGACACCATCGCGATCCTGCGCGGCCTGAAGGAAAAGTACGCCGTGCACCACGGCGTGGAGATCACCGATCCGGCCATCGTCGCGGCTGCGACGTTGTCCAACCGCTACATCACCGACCGCCAGCTGCCGGACAAGGCCATCGACCTGATGGACGAAGCCGCCTCGCGACTGCGCATGGAGATCGACTCCAAGCCGGAAGAGCTGGACCGCCTTGAGCGCCGGGTGATCCAGCTGAAGATCCAGCGCGAGATGCTGAAGAAGGAGAAGGACGAAGCCTCGCGGCAGCGCCTGGCCGACCTGGAAAACGACATCGACGGGCTGGAGCGCGAGTTCTCCGACCTCAATGAAATCTGGAAGTCGGAGAAGGCCGCGCTGCAGGGCGCGACCAAGATCAAGGAACAGGTCGAGCAGGCCAAGCTGGAGCTGGAGGCCGCGCAGCGCCGCCAGGATTTCGCCAAGATGAGCGAGATCCAGTACGGGCTGCTGCCGCAGCTGGAAAAGCAGCTGGCCGCGGCCCAGGAGGCCGAGCACAAGGACTTCAAGCTGGTGCAGGACCGCGTGACCGACGAGGAGATCGCCGAGGTCGTATCGCGCTGGACCGGCATCCCGGTCAACAAGATGCTCGAAGGCGAGCGCGACAAGCTGTTGCGCATGGAAGAGGTGCTGCACAACCGCGTGGTCGGCCAGGAAGAAGCGATCAAGGTCGTCTCCGATGCCGTGCGCCGTTCGCGTGCGGGCCTGTCCGATCCGAATCGCCCGGCCGGCTCGTTCCTGTTCCTCGGCCCGACCGGTGTCGGCAAGACCGAGCTGTGCAAGTCGCTGGCCGAATTCCTGTTCGACAGTGCCGACGCGATGATCCGCATCGACATGAGCGAATTCATGGAGAAGCACAGCGTGGCCCGCCTGATCGGCGCGCCTCCGGGCTACGTCGGCTACGAGGAAGGTGGCTACCTGACCGAGGCCGTGCGTCGCCGTCCGTACTCGCTGATACTGCTGGACGAAGTGGAGAAGGCGCATCCGGATGTGTTCAACATCCTGCTGCAGGTGCTGGACGATGGCCGCCTGACCGATGGACAGGGCCGTACCGTGGACTTCCGCAACACTGTCATCGTGATGACCTCGAACCTGGGCTCGCACCAGATCCAGGACATGAGCGCCGACGACAGTCCGGAGGCCTACACGCAGATGAAGGCGGCGGTGATGGGCGTGGTACAGGCGCACTTCCGTCCGGAGTTCATCAACCGCCTGGACGACATCGTGGTGTTCCACCCGCTGGACAAGCAGCAGATCAAGCAGATCGCGCGCATCCAGATGCGTGGGCTTGAGAAGCGGCTGGCCGAGCGCGGGTTGAAGCTGGCGGTCTCCGATGCGGCGTTCGACCTGCTCGGCAACGTCGGCTTCGATCCGGTCTATGGCGCGCGCCCGTTGAAGCGTGCAATCCAGTCGCAGCTGGAGAATCCGCTGGCACAGCAGATCCTGTCGGGTGCTTTCGTCAACGGCGATACCATCGAAGTCGGAAACGACGGCGGCCGCCTGGTGTTCGCCAAAGCGTGATTCACACGGGGCGCCGCCTGGCCGCAGCGCCCCGTTTCCTGCGAAGTATGCCGGGCCATGCCCGGCGCTCACTCAGAAGCGGTGCGTATAGCCGCTCATCAAGCCGAACTGGTTCGCCTTCTGCACGATCGGGCTGTCGGCGGCATCACCGAGCAGGCGCGTGCCTTCGGCCGAGATGTACCAGTTGCCGTTGCGGCCCACGCGGTGGCTCCACTTCAGGCCGACACCGGCACTGACCAGGCCGGCTTTTGGCTTGTGCTCGGCAAAGCCGGTACGCGCCGCCTGTTCCGGGCTGACGCCGTACCAGGTCTGCATGTAGCCGCGGTTGCCGTAGTCGGTGGACACGCTGCCGCTGACCACGCCGCCGGCCAGGTCGAACAGCGGCATGCTCAGGTTCAGATGGATCTGCTGGGTGGCCAGGCCGTTCTCTGCCTTGTCCTCGTCCTTGCGGGTGAACTGCCAGGAGCCGCTCAGCACGGCTTCGCCCAGCGTATAACCAGCCGAGACGCCGACCAGGGGACGGGCATCGATATCACCCATGCCGCGCAGGAAGTCGGAACCGCCGAGCAGCGAGTCCTTTTCCTTGCGGATGCCGCTGGCGCCGACATACGCGCGCACGCGGGTGTGCTCGCCGATGGAGGTGCCCCAGCCAATGCCACTGGTGCCCAGAAACCATCCACCCGGCGAGGTGACATCAAAGGACAACGACGGCGTCGCACGATACTCCTCGCTGCCGCTGTAGCGCGGCGCCACGCCACCGCCGGCAGCGACCTCGAAGGTCCAGTGGTCATCCTTGGCGTGGGCGATCGGTGCGGCGAACAGCGGCAACAGGGCCAGGCAGAGCAGGGCGGGGGAACGGCGGAGCTGGGACATGGAAACTCTCGACAATGGGAGGAAGGCAGCGCGCGCATCCGGCGAGTGCTGCAGGGTCGCTAGCGTGGCGATACGCCGGCGACCGATCCGTCCGCAGTTGTGCGGGAGTTGTAATCAACTGTAATCGCGCCCAGGGGCGTTCAGCTGGCAGCCAGCGGCCAGTGCATTTCCATGCGCGCGCCGCCCAACGTGGCGCGGCTGATGCGAAGTTCGCCGCCGTGGCGGACGGCAATGCGGCTGACGATGGCCAGGCCCAGGCCGAAGCCCCCGGTATCGCGGCTGCGGCTGTCATCCAGGCGGGTGAACGGGCGCATCACCTTCTCGCGATCGGCTTCGGCAATGCCGGGACCGTCGTCATCCACACGCAGGCAGGCACGGCCGCTGACACCGACCAGCGAGACTTCCACCTGCGAACGCGCATGGCGCAGCGCATTGCCCACCAGATTGCTGAGTGCCAGCTGCAGCAGGCGTGGTTCGGCATCCACCCGCGGCAACGCACTGGGCTGCACGCGCAGTACCACCCCGGCACGTTCGGCATCACGGCGCGCATCGGCCAGGCAGGCCTGCAGCCAGTCGTTGGCTTCGATGCGCTGCATCGGCTCGCCCTCGCTGGGATGCTCCAGCCGTTCATAAGCCAGCAGTTCGCTGACCAGCCGGTTGAGCTCGGCCAGGTCACCGTGCAGGCCCCGCGCCAGCCGTTCGCGGCGTTCGCGGTCATCGCTGTCCTGCATCAGGTCCAGGCCGAAGGCCACGCGCGCGATCGGCGTGCGCAGCTCGTGGGAGATCGCATGGGTCAGGTCGCGCTGGCGCTGCACCAGTTCGGCCACGCGTGCCGCCATGCGGTTGGAGTGGTCGACGATGACCCGGATCTGCGAGCGTGGCGAGACCTGGGCACGTGCCTGCAGATCGCCCGAACCGATGCGGTCGGCATGCCGGCGCAGCGCTTCCAGGTCGCGCCAGAGCAGGCGCACCCACGCGTACAGGCTGGCGCCCACCAGCAGCAGGATGCTGAGGTAGGCGGCGATGGTCATGTACGTCGTCATCTGCACCGCGCCAGGCAGGCGCAGGTGCAGCCAGCGGCCATCGCTGCCCTCGATGGGCAGCAGGACCTGCTGGTATTGATCGCGCACGATGAAACCATCGGCCTTCACGGCCACCTGTTCCTGCGCGTCGAGTGCGGGAGGTTTGTCGAGCAGGGTCAGGGCGATGCCGTAGTGTGGCTGCCACTGCTGCAGGCGCTCACGCTGCTGGTCGGCATCCAGGCCGGCCAGGCCACTGCGCAGGGCGTACACCTGACCACGCACCTGCTGGACGAAGACGCGATCCTGCACGGGCGTGTAGATGCCGTCCAGGATGTGGTTGAGGAAGAACACCGACACCAGGAAGCAGGCACCCGTGATAAACCACAACCACAGGAACAGCCGCTTCATGCCGTCCAGGCCGACGGATTGAACTGGTAGCCACGGCCCCACACGGTCTTGATCCGCCGCGGTTCGCGCGCATCATCGCCGAGCTTGCGGCGCAGCTTGCCGATGCTGACATCGACACTGCGGTCCAGGCCGTCAAAGCCGATGCCGCGCACCGCCTGCAGGATCTGGTCGCGCGAAAGGATCTGCCCCGGCTGGCTGGCCAGCAGCCACAGGATCTCGAATTCCGTGGTGCCCAGCTCGACCGGCTGACCGTGCAGGTGCACTTCGCGCTGCATGCGGTCGATCAGCAGTTCGCCATGCATCAGACGGCTGGGTGTACCGGTGTTGCTGCTGCCATGACGGCGGCGCAGCAGGGCGCGCAGGCGGGCCAGCAGCAGGCGCGGCTCGATCGGTTTGTGCACATAGTCATCGGCGCCCGATTCCAGGCCCAGCACCTGCTCGATGTCGTCTTCGCAGGCGGTCAGCATCAGGATCGGCACGTCGGAGAAACCGCGGATCTGCCGGCACACGTCGATGCCGCCGAGGCCGGGCAGCATCAGGTCCAGTACCACCAGCTCGGGCGCATGCTGGCGGCAGGCCGCGCCGGCAAGGTCACCGCGCGCCACATGCTGCACGGCGAAACCATGTTCGTGGAGATAGTCGCTGACCAGTTCGGCCAGGCGACGGTCGTCCTCCACCAACAAGACCTGGGTCGGGGTACCGTTGGCGGTGGGTGTCCAAGGGGATGGCTGCATGCGCGTGGGGCCTCCGTGCCCGGGCAGGAGCGCCCGGCGGCGAAGCCTATCAACGCCCCGTGACCGCTGCCTGAATCGCGGCCAACCTGATAACCCCCGGTATGGACGTCATCGCCAGCAGCTTTCAGCGGCCGGCGACGGCTGGCCTATGGTGGCGGTTTCCCCGGATGGAGCCTGGCGCAATGAGCGACCCGCAGTGGCAACTGGAAACCCTGGCCGTACACGGCGGCTACCGTCCCGACCCGACTACCCGCGCGGTGGCGGTGCCGATCTACCAGACGGTGGCGTATGCCTTCGATGACACCCAGCACGGCGCCGACCTGTTCGACCTGAAGGTACCGGGCAATATCTATACGCGCATCATGAACCCCACCACCGACGTGCTGGAGCAGCGCCTGGCCGCGCTGGAAGGCGGCATCGGTGCGCTGGCGCTGGCCTCGGGGCAGGCCGCGATCACCTATGCCATCCAGACCATTGCAGAGGCCGGCGACAACATCGTTGCCTCCAGCGCGCTGTACGGCGGCAGCCTCAACCTGCTGGCGCACACGCTGCCGCAATACGGCATCCAAGCGCGCTTTGCTGATCCGGCTGATCCTTCTGCGTTCGCCGCGCTGATCGACGAGCGCACCAAGGCGGTGTTCGTCGAATCGATCGGCAACCCGCGCGGCAACGTCACCGACATCGCTGCGATTGCGGAGGTCGCGCACGCCGCTGGCGTGCCGCTGATCGTCGACAACACCGTGGCCACGCCGTTCCTGCTGCGCCCATTCGAGCACGGCGCCGACATCGTGGTGCATTCGCTGACCAAGTACCTGGGCGGCCACGGCACCAGCCTCGGCGGCGCGATCATCGATTCCGGCCGCTTCGACTGGACCGCACAGCCCCAACGCTTCGCGCGGCTCAACCAGCCCGACCCCAGCTACCACGGCGTGGTCTATACCGAAGCCCTGGGGCCAGCGGCCTACATCGGCCGCGCGCGGGTGGTGCCGCTGCGCAATACCGGCGCTGCGTTGTCGCCGTTCAATGCGTTCCTGATCCTGCAGGGCATCGAGACCCTGGCCCTGCGCATGGAACGCATCAACGCCAACGCACTGGCCGTCGCGCAGTTCCTGAAGTCACACGCAAAGGTGGCTTGGGTGCGCTATGCCGGGCTGGCCGACGATCCCGAGCACGCCGCCGCGCAGCGCTATCTGGGTGGGCACGGCTCGGGCGTGCTGACCTTCGGCCTGCCGGGCGGGCGCGAGGCAGGCGCACGTTTCCTTGACGCGCTGAAATTGTTCACCCGCCTGGTCAACCTGGGCGATGCGAAGTCACTGGCCACCCATCCCGCCTCGACCACCCACCGCCAGTTGGATGCGGCGGAGCTGGCCAAGGCCGGCGTCAGTGAAGACACCGTGCGGCTGTCGATCGGCATCGAACATATCGGCGACCTGCGTGCCGACCTGGAGCAGGCCCTGGCCGGCGCCTGATAGCCACACGCTTGGTCGTCATCGCCACAGGCGATCACCACCGGCGCCGCGATGGGTTACGGTGGAACTGCCTCTCCAAGGCGTGGCAACGTGGCGATCCAGATCCCCGGTCGATGCGGGTCGACCGGGGATTTTTTTGTTTCCGGGGTCAGATCCGTTTTCCTGTGGAAAACGGATCTGACCCCATGCGCCGCCGTGTCGACCAAGGTCGACACCCACCAACAGCAGCCGGGACGCGCCCCGCCATCCAACGGAGAGTGAGCTTTTGCCGTTGCCGTTGACGTTGATTCGGCAGGTGCAGGGCTGCAAGCCCTGCCGCACGCACACCCCTCACACCACCGGAATACTGTGCTGGCCCAACCCGCGATACGGCGGCGTGGCCATCACCATCTCCGCCAGCGAATACGCCAGCTCGCGCTCGGCCATCACCGTGCCATCGGCGCCATGCTCCAGCAGATGCTTCACCTCGGCGTCGCTGTGCGCACGCGCCAGCAGGGTCAGGTCCGGGTTGATCGCCCGCAGCTTGGCCAGCGCCTCACCGGCTTCCAGCGGCTGCGGAATCGCCAGCACCGCGATCTTGGCCCGCTCCGGATGGGCCTCGGCCAGCACCCGGTCGGCAGCGGCACTGCCGCGGATCGCCGCCAGGCCCTTGGCGTGCGCCTGCTCGACGTGTTCCTTGTTGTCATCGATCACCAGCACCGGCACGCCACGGTCGCGCAGCACCTGCGCCAGTTCGCTGCCCACCCGGCCATAGCCGATCACGATGGCGTGGTCATGCAGGTCGCGCGACGGGCCGATCGCTTCGGGCGGCTCGGGTACCTGCGGAGACTGCTCCTGCTTGGCCTGCCAACGGTCGAGCAGGCCGAACACCAGCGGGTTGAGCATGATCGACACCAGTGCCCCGGCCAGCACCAGCGACTGGCCTTCCTTCGGCAGGATCTGCAGCGCCACGCCGAGGCCGGCGATGATGAAGGCGAACTCGCCGATCTGCGCCAGGCTGGCCGAGATGGTCAGCGCGGTGCTGGTCGGGTGGCCGAACGCACGCACGATGAAGAACGCGGCGGCCGACTTGCCGAACATGATGATCAGCACCGTGGCCAGCACCTGCCACGGGTGCTGCACGATGATGTTGGGGTCGAACAGCATGCCGACCGACACAAAGAACAACACCGCGAACGCATCGCGCAGCGGCAGCGAATCATGCGCGGCCTTGTGGCTCAGCTCCGATTCGTTGAGCAGCATGCCGGCAAAGAACGCGCCCAGCGCGAACGAGACGCCGAACAGCATCGCCGAGCCGAACGCCACGCCCAGCGCGATCGCCAGCACGGACAGGGTGAACAGCTCACGCGAACCGGTACCGGCGATGCGTTCCAGGATCCACGGGATGACCCGGCGCCCGACCACCAGCATCACCGCCACGAACAGGCCCAGCTGCACGAAGGTCCAGCCGATGTCGGCCAGCACGCTGCCCAGCGAGTGCGATTCCTTGGCCGCGTCGGGGCCGAACACGCCGGCCATCACCGGCATCATCACCAGTGCCAGCACGCAGGCCAGGTCTTCGACGATCAGCCAGCCGACCGCGATCTTGCCGCGCATCGTCTCCAGCAGGCGGCGTTCTTCCATCGCCCGTAGCAGCACCACGGTGCTGGCGGTGGCCAGCGAGAAACCGAAGATGACGCCATGGATGGCCGGCCAGCCCATCAGCGAGGCCACGCCCCAGCCGAGCAGGGTGGCCACTGCGATCTGCCCAATGGCACCGGGAATGGCGATGGCCTTGACCGCCATCAGGTCCTTCAGCGAGAAGTGCAGGCCGACACCGAACATCAGCAGCATCACGCCCAGTTCGGCCAGCTGGTTGGCCAGCGCCTGGTCGGCGACGAAGCCGGGGGTGAACGGACCTACGCAGATGCCAGCAACCAGGTAACCGACCAGGGGAGACAAGCGGAGCTTGTTGGCCAGCGCGCCGAAGATGAAGGCGAGCCCCAGGCCAACGGCCACGATGTTGATCAGGTCGGTGTCATGGTGCATCGGCACTCGCAGAAAGCAGGGGGATACCCCGATTTTCACCGAAGCGGCCAGATACGGCAAACCCGCCGTCCACGTGCCGTGGCCGGAGGGTTTGCCCACGCATTTCTCTTCTACCCCCGCCTTCGGAGCGCCCCTTCAACAAGAAGGGGCTCTCCTCCAGATGCGGCGAGGGGATGCCGGCCAGCGGCCGGCACTACCAGAGCGGCGCCGGGCAGGGCCCGGCACGCCCGTTACCGCTTACCAGGTGTACTTGATCCGCCCGTACACATACGCGCCGTTGAAGCCGAACGGCGAGTAGTTGCTGTACGGCAGCATGCCGAAGGTCGAGTTCTGCAGGTCTTCGGTGCGGTCCGGGTACTTGTCCAGCAGGTTGTCGGCGCCCACGGTCAGGGTCCAGTTGCTGCTCGGCTTGTAGCTGGCCGAGGCATCCACCACCCAGGCGTCGCCGTAGGTCTGGTCACGCAGCGCGGTGGCCGAGTTGCGCACGGTGAATTTGCCGTAGCGGGTGGCGGCCAGGCCCAGTTCCCAGTGGTCCGAACGCCAGGTGCCGCTCAGGATCGCCTTGTCGCGCGGGTAGCTGTCCTCGATGCGGCCAATTTCGTCGCGACCGATCAGCGACTGGGTCAGGCCCAGCGTTCCGAACACCGCCGGGGTGCCGCCAACGCGGCGCACTTCGGTGTCGTTGTAGCTGTATGCAGCGGTCAGCTCCAGGCTGCTGGCGTTGAACGGCACCGTATAGCTGGACACGAAGTCGACGCCACGGGTGCGCGTATCCAGGCCGTTGGTGAAGTAGGAGAACGCGGTCACCTGCGGCAGGCCCAGGGTGCCCAGCAGCGCGCTGGTGGCCGCGTTGGTGGTGATGCTGGACGACAATGCGATGCGGTCATCGATGTCGATCTGGTAGGCGTCGACGGTGATATACAGGCGGTCGGCCGGCTGCAGCACCAGGCCCAGGCTGTAGGAGGTGGAGGTTTCGGCCTTCAACGGCGAGGCGCCCAGCGCCTGCGCGGCCGGGCTGGTGGTCGGGAAGGTGCCACGCTCGACGAATACGCCATTGAGGAACTGGCTGGTGACCGCCTGGTAGCCCTGCTGCGCCAGCGACGGTGCACGGAAGCCACTGGAGGCGGTGGCCCGCAGCGCGACCTTGTCGGTGAATGCATAGCGCGCCGACAGCTTGCCGGAGAAGCGGTCGCCGAAGTCCGAGTAGTCCTCGTAGCGGCCGGTGATGCCGGCCGAGAACTTCTCGGTCAGGTCCGCTTCCAGGCCAGCATAGACCGCGTAGTTGTGGCGGTCGGCATGCACTTCATTGGTCGGGGTGAAGCCCGCGAAGCCCTGCGCGCCGCTGCCGGTGTACGAGTTCAGTTCGCCCGGGTTCTGGTCCCACTTTTCCTTGCGGTACTCACCACCGAAGGACAGCGTGACCGGGTAGGCCAGGCCCCAGTCCAGCGACTTGGTCAGGTCGGCATTGAAGATGTCCTGCTGGTACTTCAGCGTGCCGTCGTAGAACGAGCGCGGGCCGGTTGCGCCGAGGCTGTAGTTGATGCTGTTGCGGGTGTGGAAGTCGAGGGTGTTCTCACCGTGGTTCAGGCTCAGGTCCCAGGTCCAGCCGTTGTCGGTGTTGCCCTTGACCCCGGCCACCAGCGAGCGGTCCTTCGAATACTGGTTGATCTCCGGCACGAAGCCGTCGGGGTAGGTCTGTGCCAGCAGCGCGCTCTGCCCGCTGTGGTTGCGCGAACGGTAGAACGCGAACGAGGTGATGTCGCGGTTGCTGAGCAGCGCGCTGGCGTAGCCGGTCACGTGGTCGCTGAAGTCGAAGCTGGCGTTGGCCGACGCGGCGGTGGCATCCACGCGCGGGTCGCCGACGATGAAGGTCTTCTGGCCGATGCTGGGGAAGTTGCCGGTGTTCGGGGTGGTGCCGCGGTACGGGCCGGCGCGGTTGCTCTCGTCCTGCTGGCTGATCTGGCCAGCCACGTGAACGCGACCACGGCCGTTGCCGAACTCGACGCCGGTATCGCCGGAGAGCTGGTACTTGTTGCCGTCACCGGCCGAGTACTGGCCGTAGTCCACGGCCAGGCTGCCGCCACGGCCGCTGCCCTTGAGCACGATGTTGATGACGCCTGCAATGGCGTCCGAGCCGTACTGTGCCGACGCACCGTCGCGCAGCACTTCCACGCGCTCGATGGCGGCGATCGGGATCGCATTGATGTCCACCGCCGACGAGCCACGGCCGATGCTGCCGTTGACGTTGATCATCGCCGAGGTATGGCGGCGCTTGCCGTTGACCAGCACCAGCACCTGGTCCGGCGACAGGCCGCGCAGCTGCGCCGGGCGCACGCCACTGGTGCCGTCGGTCAAGGCCGGGCGCGGGAAGTTCAGCGAGGGCAGGGCGCGTGACAGTGCGGTGGCCAGTTCACCGGTGCCGGTGGACTGCAGCACTTCAGGGGTGATGATGTCGATCGGCGACTGCGATTCGGCGACGGTGCGGTCGGCCACGCGGGTGCCGGTGACGATCACCGTGTCCAGGGTGTTGGCGGCGGTGCCGGCCTGCTGGGCATCGGCAACGAACGGAGAGCCACCGAGTGCGACAGCGACGGCGGCGGCGATCAGGCTGGTCTTGCGGGTCATCGGGATGGGGCTCCGGTTGGCGGGGGTGGCACCGGAATCGACATCACGGGGGTGAGGCGGACGGCGGTTGTTGCGGTGCGCAAGGCAGGAATTAACGGGATATTCAGTGCCTGTCAAATGGTTGCAACAGGAAAAAACGTTGCAGCAGCAACCATTTAGCGGCAGAGGGCAGCGGCGGGAGGTGGGGCCCGGGGGCTGCGCGGGGCCGACGAGGGAGAGAGTTGGCCTGCCGCCGCGCATCCCGGGGCGCGTCAAGTATTCGTTAACGCTAGAATTACGTCGCAGGAACAGTGCTCACCAGCACATTCCATCCGGTTATATGGACCCCTCCCCCGATGATCTCCCTTCGTAATTTCGCCTTGCGCCGCGGCGAGCGGCTGCTGTTGTCCAATGTCGACCTGACCCTGCACGCCGGTTACCGGGTGGGCGTGGTCGGCCGCAACGGTGCTGGCAAGTCCAGCCTGTTCGCGGCGGTGAAGGGCGAGCTGGAGGCCGACAAGGGTGACGTCGACCTGCCCGGCAAGGTCCGTATCGCCAGCGTGGCCCAGGAAACCCCGTCGCTGCCGGACCCGGCGCTGAGCTTTGTGCTGGGCGGGGATACCGATGTGGCTGCGGTGCTGGCTGAAGAGGCTGAAGCAACCGCGCGCGAAGATTGGGAGGCGGTGGCCAACGCGCACACGAAGATGGCCGAGATGGGGGCCTACGACGCCGAAGCGCGCGCCGGCAAGCTGCTGCACGGCCTCGGTTTCCCGGCCGAGACCCACCACCGCGCGGTGTCCTCGTTCTCCGGCGGCTGGCGCGTACGCCTGAACCTGGCCCGCGCGCTGATGATGCCCAGCGACCTGTTGCTGCTGGACGAACCGACCAACCACCTGGACCTGGACGCGGTGTACTGGCTGGAGCAGTGGCTGCTGAAGTACCCCGGCACCCTGCTGTTGATCTCGCATGACCGCGAGTTCCTCGACAACGTGGCCACCCACACCCTGCACCTGCACGGCGGCGGCGCCAAGCTCTACCCGGGCGGTTATACCGATTTCGAGCGCCAGCGCGCCGAACAGCTGCGCCAGCAGCAGATCGCGCACGAGAAGGAACAGGCCGAGCGCGCCCACCTGCAGAGCTTCATCGACCGCTTCAAGGCACAGGCCAGCAAGGCCGCGCAGGCGCAGAGCCGCATGAAGCGCCTGGCCAAGCTGGCCGGCACCGAAGCAGTGCGCGCCGAGCGCGAGTTCCGCATCGAGTTCGCGCCGCCGGCCAAGCTGCCGTTCTCGCTGATCCGCCTGAACCATGTCGAGGCCGGCTACGGCAAGGATGCAGTGATCCTGCACAACGTCGGCTTTGGTCTGGAAGCGGGCCAGCGCATTGGCCTGCTCGGCCCGAACGGTGCCGGCAAGACCACCCTGGTGAAGACCCTGGTGGGCGAGCTGGCGCCGATCGTCGGCGAGCGCATGGCGCACCCGGACCTGAAGATCGGCTACTTCGCCCAGCACACGGTGGAGTCGCTGCACGAAGGCCAGTCGCCGATGGAGCACTTCCGCGAGATCGCCCCGGACGCACCGAACCAGTCGTTCCGCGACTTCCTCGGCAAGTGGAACTTCCCGGGTGACCGCGCGTTCGAGCCGGTCGATGGCTTCTCCGGTGGCGAGCGCGCACGCCTGGCGCTGGCGCTGATCGCCTGGCAGCAGCCGAACGTGCTGCTGCTGGACGAACCGACCAACCACCTTGACCTGGAAATGCGCGAAGCGCTGGCCGAAGCATTGGCCACCTTCGAAGGCGCGATCGTGATGGTCTCGCACGACCGCCATCTGATCGGCCTGGTCTGCGATACCTACTGGCGCGTGGCCGATGGCGTGGTCGAGCCGTTCGATGGCGACCTGGATGCCTACGCCGCGTGGCTGCGTACCCGCCCGCAGGCGCAGGGCACCAAGGCGCGCATGGAACAGGTGGAAGAGCCGGTGGTGGTCAAGACCGCCCCGGTGGCGCAGGTGGTGCAGAAGAAGCCGGTGAACCCGCACAAGCTGGCCGCCGCTGAAGCCAAGGTGGCCGAGCTGGAAGGTGCCCTGGCCGAGCTGGACCGCCAGCTGGCCGACCCGGCCAACTACGCCGATGCCACGCGCATGGCCGTGCTTGGCCGCGATCGCGAAACCGCCGCCGCGCAGCTGGAAAAGGCCGAAGCCGCCTGGATGGAACTGCTCGAGTCCTGACCGGTAGTGCCGGCCGCTGGCCGGCAGCGCGATGCGCCCACAACGATCAAGGGATTGCCGGCCAGCGGCCGGCACTGCCTACCCGCCCTGTGCCTGCAGCCATTCGCGGAAGCGCCTGGCCGGCTCACGTTCGGCACGCGATCGCAGCCGCGTCAGCCAGTAGCGCCCCAGCTCCAGCGTGGTGCTGAACGGCTGCAGCAGGCGACCCTCGGCCAGTTCCTGCTCGAACATGCGCAGCGGCAGCAAGGCCACACCGGCGCCACCGGCGGCCGCCATCGCGACCGTCAACGAGGAATCGAATACCGGCCCGCGCGCTTCCACGCCGCTGACCCCGGCCGCCTGCAGCCAGCGCGGCCATTCGTCGCTGCGGTAGGAACGAAGCAGCGGCAGCGTGCCCAGGTCGCGTGGCTGTTTCAGGCGCCGCGCCAGCGCCGGTGCGCACAGCGGTGCAAACGGCGCGTCGAGGATCGCCGTGCACGCCTGGCCCTGCCAGTCGCCATCACCAAAGCGGATCGCCAGGTCCAGCCCTTCTCCGGCCAGGTCGATGCGGTTGTTGTGGGTCTGCAGGCGCAGCTCGATGTCCGGGTGCGCTGCCTCGAACGCGGCCAACCGTGGCAGCAGCCAGCCGGTGGCGAAGGTGCCGACCACGCCCAGGGTCAGCACTTCACGCGCAGGTCCGCCGGTGTAACGCGCGATGCTGGCGGAGATGCGCTCGAACGATTCGTTGAGCACCGGATACAGGGCCGCGCCTTCATCGGTGAGCGCCACGCCGCGCGGGAGGCGATGGAACAGGCGGATGCCGAGCCGGTCCTCCAGCCCACGGATCTGGTGGCTCAGTGCGGCCTGGCTGACACACAGCTCCAGCGCGGCACGGGTGAAGTTCTGGTGGCGGGCGGCGGCCTCGAAGGCGCGCAGCGCGTTCAGTGGCAGGGTAGGGTGCAACATCGCGCAGTCGTGAGCTGGAGTGATGGATGATCCTAACGCTTCAACGAGACATTTCGGAAAATTAAGGGGTTGAATGCGTCAGGCATTAATTGAACTAATGTCTCTCGCAGATTTTTTGCGCTGGTCGCCCCCGATCAAGGCTTCAATAATCGAGCAGTCCCCCAGGAGAACCCGCATGCTCGCCCGTCGCCGATTCCTGCAGTTCAGTGCTGCCGCCGTGGCTTCCTCGCTTGCCTTGCCGCTGCTGGCACGTGCAGCGGGCAAGGCCACCGCCAACGCACCCACCGATGCCGCCATCACCGCCGCCAGTGATTTCGCCGCGCTGGAAAAGGCCTGCGCCGGACGCCTCGGCGTGACCCTGCTGGACACTGCCAGCGGTCGCCGCATCGGTCATCGCCAGGACGAGCGCTTCCCGATGTGCAGCACCTTCAAGAGCATGCTGGCGGCCACCGTGCTCAGCCAGGCCGAACGCATGCCGGCATTGCTGGACAGGCGCGTGCCGGTGGGCGAGGCCGATCTGCTCTCGCATGCACCGGTCACCCGCCGCCACGCCGGCAAGGACATGACCGTGCGCGATCTGTGCCGTGCCACGATCATCACCAGCGACAACACCGCCGCCAACCTGCTGTTCGGCGTGGTCGGTGGCCCGCCCGCAGTGACCGCGTTCCTGCGCGCCAGCGGCGACACGGTGAGCCGCAGTGACCGCCTGGAGCCGGAGCTGAACAGCTTTGCCAAGGGCGACCCGCGCGACACCACCACGCCGGCGGCGATGGCCGCGACCCTGCAGCGCGTGGTGTTGGGCGAGGTACTGCAACCGGCTTCGCGGCAGCAGCTGGCCGACTGGCTGATCGACAACGAAACCGGCGACGCCTGCCTGCGCGCGGGCCTGGGCAAGCGCTGGCGCGTGGGTGACAAGACCGGCAGCAATGGTGAAGACGCGCGCAACGACATCGCCGTGCTGTGGCCCGTAGCCGGGGGCGCCCCGTGGGTGTTGACGGCTTATCTGCAGGCAGGTGCGATCAGCTACGAGCAACGCGCTAGCGTGCTGGCACAGGTGGGGCGGATTGCCGACCGGTTGATCGGATGAGGTAACCGGGGTCATTCAAACGTGGCTTGCCGGATCGGTTCGGCGCGCGCATCCTGCGCGCGTTCGAACCACACGGAAGTCCCCCATGAGCCATGAACTGATCTACCTGCTGCTGATCTTCGCGCTGCTGGTGATCCCGCGCGCGCTGCAGCGTTTCAGCCTGCCCGCGCCGCTGACCTGCCTGCTGTTCGGCATCATCGGCATGCTCTGGCTGGGCGACCAGGCCCATGATGCGGTGATCGGCCTGCTGGCCACGCTGGGCATTTCCTCGCTGTTCCTGTTCGCCGGCCTGGAAGTGGACCTGCAGGCGCTGCGCCGTGGCATGTGGCCGCTGCTGGCGCACCTGGTGATCCGTACCGGCACGCTGTTCGGCGTGGGCTGGCTGGCCTGGCGTTATGCGGGGCTGCCGTGGCAGGCCGCCGGCCTGCTGGCGCTGGCGCTGCTGACGCCGTCCACGGGCTTCATCATGGACTCGCTGTCGCGGCTGGGCCTCAGCGAAGACGAGCGGTTCTGGGTGACCAGCAAGGCCATCGCCGGTGAACTGCTGGCGCTGGCGGCGTTGTTCATCGTGCTGCAGGCCGGTGATCCAGGGCACATGGCGTTGTCCAGCCTGGCACTGCTGGCGATGATGATCGGCCTGCCGCTGCTGTTCATCGCGCTGGGCCGCTGGGTGGCACCGCACGCGCCGGGCTCGGAATTCTCGCTGCTGGTGATGGTCGGCATGGTGGCGGCCTACATCACCTACCTGCTGGGCGTGTACTACCTGGTTGGCGCGTTCATCGCCGGCCTGGTCGCGCGCCTGCTGCACCAGCGCATGCCGCTGCTGGCCTCGCACGAGAACCTGCACGCGCTGCGCCTGTTCGCCTCGTTCTTCGTGCCGTTCTACTTCTTCAACGCCGGCACCAAGGTGCCCGCCGAAGCGCTGAGCTTCGAGGCGCTGGGGCTGGGCATCGTGATCACCCTGGTGGTGCTGCCGCTGCGCATCGGCGTGGTCTGGCTGCAGCGCCGGGTGATGTTCGGCGAGAGCTTCCGCAGCAGCTTGCGGGTCTCGCTGGCGCTGGCACCGACGCTGATCTTCACCCTGGTGCTGGCGGCGATCATGCGTGAGCGCTTCCAGATTCCGGCGGTGCTGTTCGGTGCGCTGCTGCTGTACGCGGCGCTGACCACGCTGCTGCCGTCGCTGGTGTTCCGTACACCGTTTGACGTTGATCCGGTGGAGCAGGAGCCGGCCGGCGAGGGCGAGGCCGCACCGGTGGCGGCGACCGAAGCACTGCCGGCAGCACCGTCTGCCGAGCGCTGAGCGGGACTGGCGCGCGGTTTGCGCCCATCGTCCATGGCCGTTAGGGTTGGGGCATGAGACCGATTGCCGTTGCCACTACCGCCGCCCTCCTGCTCAGCCTCGCTGCGTGCACGCAGCGCTCCGATACAGTCGCTCATGACCTGGCGACCGCACCGGCCGATGCGTTCATGGCCGCCGTCGCCGCACATTGCGGCCAGGCCTACGTCGGCAAGGTGGTGGAGGACACGCCTGCACCGACCTCCAAGGATCCGTTCGCCGGGCAGCGCCTGGTCATGCATGTGCGCGGCTGCGCCGACCCGGCGCACGAGCTGCGCATCCCGTTCCATGTCGGTGATGACCACTCGCGGACCTGGGTGCTGACCCGCACGCCGAACGGGCTGCGGCTGAAGCACGACCATCGCCACGAAGACGGCAGCCCCGACGCGATCACCCTGTACGGTGGCGACAGCACGCCGCCGGGCACCGCCGAGCGCCAGCAGTTCCCGGCCGATGCCGATTCGGTGGCGATGTTCCGCCGTGCCGACATGCTGGCTTCCACGCACAACACCTGGGCGATGGAGATCGATCCGGACCAGACGTTCGTCTACGAACTGACGCGCCCGGATGGCCGCCGCTTCCGCGTGCAGTTCGACCTGAGCAAGCCGGTCGACCTGCCGCCTGCACCGTGGGGCGACGACACAGCACCCGCGCCGTGATCCCGGGGTCGGATCCCTCCTGCGGAGGGCTCTGACCCCAACCCTGCACTCATCGCGTGCCGAAGCGCGCCCGGCAGCCGTTGCTCACCCACACCTGGCCACGCGAATAGCCCCAGCTGCGGCCTTCCTGGCAGGCGCTGCCCGACAGCTGCTGCTGCAGCACCGGCCGGCCCTGGCGCTCGTCCCAGTCGCAGGTCTGCGAGCGGTTGTTGTTGCTGCTGCAGGTGATCGAATAGTTGCTGTTGCCGCCTCCCCAGCCACCGCCACCACCGCCCCAGCCGCGGGCTTCGGCGAACTCCGCGCGGCAGCCGCTGCTGACCCACACCGCGCCGTTGCGCACGCCCCAGGTGCGGCCTTCGTCGCAAGGGCTGCCGGACAACTGGCGGACCAGGCGGGCATTGCGCCAGCCGACCGGGCAGCTGCGCTCGCGGTTGTTCTGGCTTTCGCAGCGGATGGTCTCGCCGGGCCGACCGTTGTTGCCTCCCCAGCCACCGCCATTGCCGCCGCCCCAGCCACCACGGGCCTCGACGAACTCGGCGCGGCAACCATTGGTGACCCAGATGCTGCCATTGCGGCTGCCCCAGGAGCGCCCTTCCTCGCAGGGGCTGCCAGACAACTGACGGACCAGCTGCGCGCCGCGCCAGCCGGTGTTGCAGACCCGTTCGCGGTTGCTCTGGCTTTCGCAGCGGATCACCCCGTTCTGCGCAGAGGCGGACGGGGCGGGCAGGGCAAGGGTCCCCAGCGCACCCAGGCTGAGGGTCACGGCCAGGCTGGCCAGGGACAGCGGTTTCATGTCGGCATCCCATACGGTGGCAGGTGCCCGACTATAGGGAGGGGGACGATCAAGCCGGTGTGACTGGCCGGATTTGCCCCAGCCGGGGCCTCGGCCGCAGAATACGAGGCTTTCCGGCCCCCATCCGGTGCCGGCGTTCTCCAGCGGAGCTTCCCCCCATGCGTACCCACTTCTGCGGCCTGGTCGACGAGACCCTGATTGGCCAGACTGTCACCCTCGCCGGCTGGACCGACGTGGCCCGTAACCAGGGCGGCGTCTGCTTCATCGATCTCCGCGATCATGAAGGCATCGTGCAGGTGACGGTGGAGGTCGACAATGCCGAAGTGTTCGCGGTGGCCGCGTCGTTGGGCTACGAGGATGTGCTGCAGGTGGAAGGCGTCGTGCGTGCCCGCCACGCGGTGAACGACAAGATGCGCACCGGCAAGGTGGAAGTGATCGCCACCGCCATCACCGTGCTGAACAAGGCTGCGCCGCTGCCGTTCCACGCCCACGAGAACCCGGGCGAGGAAACCCGCCTGAAGTACCGCTACCTGGACCTGCGCCGCCCGGAAATGCAGCGCATGCAGCGCACCCGCATCAAGCTGGTGCAGGCGCTGCGCCGCCACCTGGACGAAAAGGGCTTCCAGGAGATCGAAACCCCGATCCTGACCAAGGCCACCCCGGAAGGCGCACGCGACTTCCTGGTGCCGGCGCGCATGCACCCAGGCGAGTTCTACGCACTGCCGCAGAGCCCGCAGCTGTTCAAGCAGATCCTGATGGTGGCCGGCTTCGACCGCTACTACCAGATCGCGCGCTGCTTCCGCGACGAGGCCCTGCGTGCCGATCGCCAGCTGGAGTTCACCCAGCTGGACATGGAATTCGCCTTCGTCCGCGAGCGCGACGTGCAGGATTTCGTCGAGGACATGATCCGCGCCATCTTCAAGGAAGTGGTGGACGTGCAGCTGGACGCCAGCTTCCCGCGCATGACCTGGGCCGAGGCCATGCGCCGCTACGGCTCGGACAAGCCGGACCTGCGCATCGCGCTGGAGCTGGTGGACGTGGCCGAACTGGTCAAGGACAGCGAGTTCCCGGTGTTCACCGGCCCGGCCAATGATGCCGAGGGCCGCGTCGCTGCGCTGCGCATCCCGGGCGGTGCGTCGCTGTCGCGCAAGCAGATCGACGAATACGCCGCGCATGCCGCCAAGTACGGCGCCAAGGGCCTGGCCTACATCAAGATCGCCGACAACGGCGAAATCAGCTCGCCGATCCAGAAGTTCTTCAGCGAAGCGTCGTTCGCCGCGCTGGTCGCCCACGTCGGCGCCGGCAACGGCGACATCGTGTTCTTCGGTGCCGGCGGCTACAACAAGGTCTCCGACTTCATGGGCGCGCTGCGCCTGAAGGCCGGCAAGGACTTCGGCCTGGTCGCCGACGGCTGGGCGCCGCTGTGGGTCACCGACTTCCCGATGTTCGAGTGGGACGAGGAAGAACAGCGCTACGTCGCCCTGCATCACCCCTTCACCGCACCGGCCGTGGACGACATCGCCGACCTGCGCGCCAATGCCCGTACCGCCGTTTCGCGCGGCTACGACATGGTGCTCAACGGCAATGAGATCGGCGGCGGTTCGATCCGTATCCACCGTCCGGACATGCAGAGCGCGGTGTTCGAGCTGCTGGGCATCGGTGCCGAAGAAGCCCGTGCCAAGTTCGGCTTCCTGCTCGACGCGCTGAACTACGGCGCGCCGCCGCACGGTGGCATCGCCTTCGGCATCGACCGCATCGCCGCGCTGATGGCCGGCACCGAGTCGATCCGCGACGTCATCCCGTTCCCGAAGACCACTGGTGCACAGGATCTGATGACCGACGCGCCGTCGCCGATCGTCGACGCGCAGCTGGCCGAAGTGCACATCCAGGTTCGCCCCAAGACCAACTGATCAGGAGATCCAGGCAATGACCGAGTTTGCGTTTTCGCTGGAGTGGGAAAAGCTGGGCAATGAAGGCTCCGAGGCCAACCTGGTCACCGAGCGTGCACGCGTGTTCGGCGGTTGGCTGGTCCGCGTCGGTACCAACCCGGCCGCGATGGCCCTGACCTTCGTCGCCGACGGCGAAGGCCGTTGGGATGGAGAAGACTTCGGCGTCGAGGATTACGAGGACGACGAAGAGGAAGAGTACGACGAGGACGAGGAAGGCGAGGAAGACGAGGACGAAGAGGAATACGAGGAAGAGGACGAGGAAGACGAAGAAGCGGAATCGTCGGAAAAGGCTTGACCGCCCCTTCGCGCTGACGTCAACTTGCTGCATGTATTCCATCCGCCGCGCCACCGTGGACGACGCGCCGACCCTGTCGGCGCTGGCCGCCCGCACGTTCACCGAAACCTTCGGCCATCTGTATCCGCCGCAGGACCTGCAGGCCTTCCTTGAGGAGGCCTACACGGTCGAGCGCCAGCGCGTGATCCTGGCCCACCCGGATTACGCGGTGTGGCTGCTGGAGCTGGACGGGGAGGCGGTCGGCCATGCCGCTGCCGGCCCCTGTGGCCTGCCGCACCCGGACGTGAAGCCCGGTGACGGCGAACTCAAGCGCCTGTACCTGATCAAGACGCAGCAAAGCTGCGGCTGGGGCAGCCGCCTGCTGGAAACCGCGCTGGCCTGGCTGGAACACGAGGGCCCGCGCACCCTGTGGTTGGGCGTGTGGTCGGAGAACTTCGGCGCACAGCGCTTCTACGCCCGCTACGGGTTCGAGAAGGCCGGCGAATACCTGTTCCCGGTGGGCGACACGAACGATCTCGAATTCATCCTGCGCCGCGCACCGCGCGCGGCCTGATGTTCACTGCCGCTTGCTGCGTGCGCGTGTTCAATCACCGTACGTTCCTGCCCCGCTGACCGCCAGGCTGTTTGCATGACTCCCCCCGTATTGCTGCTGCATGGCATCTGGAACGCCCGCGCCTGGGTCGGGCCGCTGGCCTGGCGCCTGCGCGCGCGCGGCTTCCAGGTGCACGCGTTTGGTTATTCCTCGGTGTTCGGTGGCCCGGACGTGGCCGTACCGCAGCTGCTGGAGCGGCTGGCCGACGCCGGCCCACTGAGTTTGGTCGGCCACAGCCTGGGCGGGCTGCTGGCGCTGGAAGCGCTGCGGCGCAATCCGCAGCTGCCGGTGCAGCGCGTGGTCTGCCTGGGCTCACCGCTGCGCGGCAGTGGCACCGCGCGCTCGTTGTCCGATCATGGTTGGGGCCTGGCGCTGGGGCGCAGCAGCGAGCTGCTGCTGGACGGCCTGCCGGACTGGCAGGGCAAGGCCGAGGTCGGGCTGATCGCCGGTTCGGTGCCGCACGGTCTGGGCAGCCTGCTGGGCGCGATGGACGACGCCTCCGATGGCACTGTGGCCCTGGCCGAAACCCACCTGCCGGGCCTGACCGATCATTGCGTGGTGCGCACCAGCCACAGCGGCCTCGTGGTGTCGCCGGATGCCGCGCGGCAGACCGCGCATTTCCTGCGCCACGGCCAGTTCGACCACAGCCGCGACGCCGCCGCCGCGTAATCTGGTTGGGCGACCGGGCTGCCTTGGTGGGTGCGAACCGTCCTGCCCTGGTGGGTGCGACCGGCCTACCTCGGTGGGTGCGAACCGTTGGTTCGCACGCGCTTCGCCGGGCCATGCCCGACGGCATCTCTCCGCCCTAGACACGGTTGCCGCCCCCGATCAGGTAGAATCCGCGCCTTGATCCTGAAGCAGCCAGACGGTAGCACCCATGGGTAGAGGCCCCTCCATCGAAGCCCGCAAGAACGCGTCCGACGCGAAGCGCGGCAAGATTTTCACCAAGATCATCCGCGAGATCGGCGTTGCCGCGCGCGGCGGTGGAGGCGACCCCAACAACAACCCGCGCCTGCGCGTGGCGGTGGACAAGGGTCTGGCCGTGAACATGTCCAAGGACGTGATCGAGCGCGCCATCAAGAAGGCCACCGGTGAACTGGAAGGCGTCGACTACGAGGAAATCCGCTACGAAGGCTACGCCCCAGGTGGCGTGGCCGTGATCGTCGACTGCCTGACCGACAACCGCGTGCGCACCGTGGCCGATGTCCGCCATGCGTTCAGCAAGTGCGGCGGCAACATGGGCACCGAAGGCTCGGTGGCCTTCATGTTCAAGCGCCTGGGCGTGCTCAGCTTCGCCCCGGGTGCCGACGAGGAAGCCATCACCGAGGCGGCCATCGAGGCCGGCGCTGATGACATCGTGGTCTATCCGGACGATGGCTCGATCGATGTGGTCACCAGCCCTGACGCGTTCAGCGCAGTCAAGGACGCGATGGCCGCCGCTGGCCATGTCGCCGACCACGCCGAGATCACCTTCCGCGCCGACAACGACATCAAGGTCGAGGGCGAGGTCGCCCTGCAGGTCAAGAAGCTGCTGGACATGCTGGAAGACCTGGACGACGTGCAGGACGTGTATTCCAACGCCGAACTCGGCGCCGACGCCTACGCCTGAGCCGTCTTCGACGGCCTGGGCGCGGGCCGTTGAACGGTCACCGCGGACAGTCATGAGCCCATACGCCTGCCAGCGCATTCCGTTCCGCCCCGCCAGGAGTGCAGCATGACCCGCATCCTCGGCATCGACCCCGGTTCGCAGCGGACCGGGGTCGGCATCATTGATGTCGATGCCACCGGCCGCGTCAGCTACGTGCACCACCAGCCGCTGGTGCTGCTGGGCGCTGACGACTTCCCGCAGCGCATGAAGCTGCTGGTGCTGGGCCTGGCCGACCTGTGCCGCGAGTATGAGCCGCAGGAAGTGGCCATCGAACGCGTGTTCATGGCCCGCAACCCCGATTCGGCATTGAAGCTGGGCCAGGCCCGTGGCGCGGCGATCTCGGCGGTGGTGCTGCGCGACCTGCCGGTGCACGAATATGCTGCCAGCGAGATCAAGCTGGCGGTTGTCGGGCGCGGTGGCGCCGAAAAGCAACAGGTTCAACACATGGTCGGGCTCATGCTCAACCTGAAAATCAAGCTGCAGGCCGACGCGGCCGACGCGTTGGCGGTGGCGATCACCCATGCCCACGTAAGGGCGACGGCCAACCGCCTGGGGCTCAGTGCCCGCCAGGCATGGGGCCGCAAATGAGGAGCTGCACGCAATGATCGGTCGACTGCGCGGCATCGTCGCCTACAAGGCGCCGCCGTGGCTGGTGGTGGACGTGAACGGAGTGGGCTACGAACTGGAGGCGCCGATGAGCACCTTCTACGACCTGCCCGAGCTCGGCCGCGAGGTCACCCTGTATACCCACTACTCGCAGAAGGAAGACAGCGTCTCGCTGTACGGCTTCCTGCGCGAGGGCGAGCGGCGCCTGTTCCGCGATGTGCAGAAGGTCAGCGGCATCGGCGCGAAGATCGCGCTGGCCGTGCTGTCCGGCGTCACCGTCGAGGAGTTCGCGCGCATGGTCCAGGCCGGTGACATCACCGCGCTGACCCGCATTCCGGGCATCGGCAAGAAGACCGCCGAGCGCATGGTGCTGGAGCTGCGTGACCGCGCGGCCCAGTTCGGTGCCGGCGGCGCGCTGCCCACCGGCAGCGGCCCGGCCCCGGCCGATCCGCTGTCCGACGCCACCGTGGCCCTGCAGCAGCTGGGCTACAAGCCGGCCGAAGCCGCGCGCATGGCCCGTGATGCCTTCAATGAAGGCGACGAAGTGGCCACCGTGATCCGCAAGGCGCTGCAGTCGGCGCTGCGTTGATCCGCCTTCCTTTCCTTCAACAAACCGCCTGAGCTTCGCCAGGAGTCCCATGTCCAGCAGTCAAACCCCGCACGCAGCCGCCCCCGGCGGCCACGGTCACGCTCCTCCAGCCGGAGGCATGGCGCTGATCATCGGTGCGATCGGCGTGGTCTTCGGCGATATCGGTACCAGCCCGCTGTACACCCTGAAGGAGGCGTTCTCGCCGCACTATGGGCTCAACAGCGACCACGACACCGTGCTGGGCGTGCTGTCGCTGGCGTTCTGGGCGCTGAACATCGTGGTCACGCTGAAGTACGTGACCATCATCATGCGCGCCGACAATGACGGCGAGGGCGGCATCATGGCGCTGATGGCACTGACCCAGCGCACCCTGCGCAACGGGTCGCGCTCGGCCTATGTGGTGGGCATCCTCGGCATCTTCGGCGCCTCGCTGTTCTTCGGCGACGGCGTGATCACCCCGGCCATTTCAGTGCTGGGCGCGGTTGAGGGCCTGGAGGTGGCGGCCCCCGGCCTGCATGCCTTCATCGTGCCGATCACGGTGGTGGTGCTGTTGATGGTGTTCGCCGCGCAGCGCTTCGGCACCGAGAAGATCGGCAAGGCGTTCGGCCCGATCACGTCGGTCTGGTTCATTTCGCTGGCGGCGATCGGCATCTACAACATCGTCGACGCGCCGGAAGTGCTGAAAGCCTTCAACCCGTGGTGGGCGATCCGCTTCTTCATGGAGCACGGCTGGCACGGCATCTTCATCCTGGGTGCGGTGGTACTGGCGGTGACCGGCGGCGAAGCGCTGTACGCCGATATGGGCCATTTCGGCGCCAAGCCGATCCGCCACGCCTGGTACTTCTTCGTGCTGCCGTGCCTGGTGCTGAATTACCTGGGGCAGGGCGCGCTGGTGCTCAACCATCCCGAGGCGCTGAAGAACCCGTTCTTCGAGGCCGTGCCGTCGTGGGCACTGTACCCGATGATCATCCTGGCCACCATGGCGGCGGTGATCGCCTCGCAGTCGGTCATCACCGGCGCGTTCTCGGTCTCGCGCCAGGCCATGCAGCTGGGCTACATCCCGCGCATGCGCATCAAGCACACCTCGCACGACACCATCGGCCAGATCTACATCCCGGGCATCAACTGGGGCATCGCGGTGATGGTGATCGGCCTGGTGCTGGCGTTCCGCAGCTCGTCCAACCTGGCCGTGGCCTACGGCATCTCGGTGTCGGCCACCATGCTGATCGATACCCTGCTGCTGGCCCTGGTCGCCCGCTCGCTGTGGCCGAAGGCGCGCGCCTGGCTGCTGCCGCTGTGCGTGGTGTTCTTCATCATCGACCTCGGCTTTGTCATCGCCAACGGCGCCAAGCTGCTGCAGGGCGCCTGGTTCCCGGTGGTGCTGGGTATCTTCCTGTTCACCATGATGCGCACCTGGCGGCGTGGCCGCGAGCTGCTGCGTGATGAGATCCGCAAGGACGGCATCCGCCTGGACACCTTCCTGCCGGGCCTGATGCTGGCACCGCCGGTACGCGTGCCGGGCACCGCGGTGTTCCTCACCGCCGACCCGACCGTGGCCCCGCACGCGCTGATGCACAACCTCAAGCACAACAAGGTGCTGCACGAGCGCAACGTGTTCCTGCACGTGGAAACCCTGCCCATTCCCTATGCGATGGAAGGGCAGCGGCTGAAGATCGAGTCGGTGGGCGACGAGTTCTACCGGGTCTATGTGCGCTTCGGTTTCATGGAAACCCCGGACGTGCCGCTGGCGCTGATGCGCTCGTGTGACCACGGCGGCATCTACTTCGACCCGATGGACACCACCTTCTTCGCCAGCCGCGAAACCATTGTGGCCACCGCCAACCGCGGCATGCCGATCTGGCGCGACAAGCTGTTCGCGCTGATGCATCGCAACGCCGCCCCGGCCACGGGCTTCTTCCGGATTCCGGGCAACCGCCTGGTGGAACTCGGCGCGCAGGTGGAGATTTAATCTCCACCTGCGCTACGCCCCACACGCATTCCACCTTACTCCCCGCCTATCGGCGCGCCTCCTTGAAACGCAGGCGCCGTTGGCGCCGGCGTTCCGCGCATTCCACCTTATCCCCCCGCCAGTCGGCGCGCCCCCTTGAACAACAAGGGGGTTTGGCTTCCCGAAGTGTTCCGCGCCAGCAGCTGGGCATCGCTCGGCTGCACCGTCCCATCCACGCATGGCGCGGATCTACCGTGTCGACCAAGGTCGACACCTACCAGATCCGACCCCGTGCCGACCAACGGTCGGCACCCACCAAAGCAGAACGCCGTTCCGACAGACCGCAGGAAACTGTCGAAGGCGGGGTGGGTCCGGTTGCGGGGGTGTCCGCGGCATGGATGCCGCGGCCAAGCCCCCAAGGACGGGTTCACGGCGTCCCCCGCGACCGGACCCACCCCGCCATCCCCAGTAGATTCGCAATTGACGTTGACGTTGACGTTGACGTTGCCTCTGCGGGTGCCGGGCGCAGCCCGGCCGAAACCCGTACTTTTGCCGCATAATCAGCACATGACCGACGACCGCATCATCGGCGCCGGCGCCACCCGCGAGGATGACGCCGCCGACGCCAGCATCCGCCCAAAGCGCCTTGCCGACTACCTCGGCCAGGTGCCGGTGCGCGAGCAGATGGAAATCTACATCCAGGCGGCCAAGGGGCGTGGCGACGCGCTCGACCACGTACTGATCTTCGGGCCGCCGGGCCTGGGCAAGACCACCCTCAGCCATGTCATCGCCAACGAACTGGGCGTGGCCCTGCGCGTGACCTCCGGCCCGGTGATCGAAAAGGCCGGCGACCTGGCTGCGCTGCTGACCAACCTGCAGCCGCACGACGTGCTGTTCATCGACGAGATCCATCGCCTGTCGCCGGTGGTCGAGGAAGTGCTGTACCCGGCGATGGAAGATTTCCAGATCGACATCATGATCGGCGAGGGCCCCGCCGCCCGCTCGATCAAGATCGACCTGCCGCCATTCACCCTGATCGGCGCCACCACCCGCGCCGGCCTGCTGACCGCGCCGCTGCGCGACCGCTTCGGCATCGTCCAGCGCCTGGAGTTCTACAGCGTCGAGGAACTGACCCGTATCGTGCGCCGCTCCGCCAGCATCCTCGGCATCGACTGCACCGCCGATGGGGCAGGGGAGATCGCGCGCCGCGCGCGTGGTACCCCGCGTATCGCCAACCGCCTGCTGCGACGCGTGCGCGACTATGCGCAGGTCAAGGCCGGTGGCCACATCGACGAGCCCGTGGCCCAGGCCGCGATGAAGATGCTCAAGGTCGACCCGGAAGGCTTCGACGAGCTTGACCGGCGCCTGCTGAAAACGATGGTGGACTACTTCGACGGTGGCCCGGTCGGCATCGAATCGCTGGCCGCGGCGCTGTCCGAAGAGCGTGGCACGCTGGAAGACGTGGTCGAGCCGTACCTGATCCAGCAGGGCTTCCTGGTGCGTACCGCGCGTGGCCGCATGGCCACCCATAAGGCCTACCGGCACATGGGTCTGAAGCCGAAGAACCCGCCGCAGGACCTGTTCGCGGAGGTTCCCGATGTCGGTTGAGCCACTATTCAGTTGGCCGACACGCATTTACTGGGAAGATACCGACGCTGGCGGCGTGGTCTACCACGCCCGCTACGTGGCCTTCATGGAACGGGCCCGGACCGAATGGATGCGTTCGCTCGGCTACGGCCAGGAGCGCATGCGCGCCGAGCACGGGATGATCTTCGCGGTGCGCTCGATGCAGATGGATTTCATCAGGCCGGCACGGCTGGATGACACCCTGCAGGTGAGTGCCCGCCTGGTCCAGCTGAAGAAGGCCAGCATGGTCTTCGACCAGCAGATCCTGCGCGACGGCGAATTGCTGCTGTCGGCCCAGGTCCGCATCGCCGCACTGGACGCGGCCAGTTTCCGCCCGCGTGGCATGGACGAGGCCGTCCTTGCCGTGCTGCAACCCCACCTCCACCCCGAATCCGAACACTGAGGAACAACGGATGATCGCAACGCTCCTGGCCCTGCAGGCCACGGTCACCGAGGCACTGCCGGCCGACGTCAGCAACGCCGCGACACAGACCCTTGCCCAGGCCACCACCGGCGGCGGCATCAACTACCTCGAACTGATGGCCAAGGCCAGCCTGCCGGTGAAGATCATCGTGCTGCTGCTGCTGGTCGGCTCGTTCGTCAGCTGGGTGATCATTTTCCGCAAGGCCCGCGTGTTCAAGCAGGCCACCCGCGAAGCCGACGAGTTCGAGAACCGCTTCTGGTCCGGCGCGGACCTGGGCAAGCTGTACAGCGCGGCCACCGACCGCAGCCGCAGCGTGACCGGCCTGGAAGCCATCTTCGAAGCAGGGTTCCGCGAATACACCCGCCTGCGTGACAAGCGCCGCCTGGATGGCCGCGCCCAGCTGGAAGGCGCGCAGCGTGCGATGCGCACCACCTATACCCGCGAAGTGGACCAGCTCGAGCGCAACCTGGAACTGCTGGCCAACATCGGTTCGACCGCGCCGTACGTGGGCCTGGTCGGCACCGTGTTCGGCATCATGGTGACCATGCACGACATGATCAGCAGTGGTGCGCAGGCTGGCATCGCCGCCGTCGCGCCGGGCATCTCCGAGGCACTGTTCGCTACCGCCATCGGCCTGTTCGTGGCGATCCCGGCGGTGTGGGCCTACAACCGCTTCACCACGCGCGTTGAGCGCATGTCGGTGCGGTTCGAGACCTTTGCCGAAGAGTTCAGCTCCATCCTGCAGCGCCAGAGCGCTGGCGACGAGTAAGCGCCTGACCCGGGAGTCCAAGCCATGTCCGCTGCCATCGGTCGCCGCAAGCGCCGCAAGCTGAAATCGGAAATCAACGTCGTTCCCTACATCGACGTCATGCTGGTGCTGCTGATCATCTTCATGGTCACCGCGCCGCTGCTCACCCTGAGCTTCGACGTCGACCTGCCGCAGTCCAACGCCAAGGCGCTGGAGAGCAAGCAGGACCCGGTGATCGTCTCGGTGCGGCAGGACGGCCAGCTCAGCCTGAAGCTGCCCGATGCCAAGGAACCGACCGCCGTGTCGGCCGAGGAACTGGAAGGCCGCCTGGCCGGCATCGCCGCCCAGGACAAGGGCGTGCGCGTGATCGTCGCCGCCGACCGTGCCGTGGCCTATGAAAAGGTCATCGCCGCGATGGATGTGATCAAGCGCGCCAAGGTAGACAAGGTAGGCCTGGCCACCGATGCACGCTGACGCCCTGCCACCCCCGCATCAGCGCGAACCCGGCTGGGGCCTGCCCCTGGCATTGGCGTTGCTGGTGCACCTGCTGGTCGCGCTGGTCTTCATCGTGGCCTGGTTCTGGTCGCCCGAGCGCAACACCGACGCCGCCGCCGGTGATCCGTCGGTCGAGGCCAGCCTGGCGCTGTCCGCGTCGGAGGCTTCCGCTGCGCGCCAGGCCCTGCGCCAGTCGGAAAAGCTGGAAGACCTGCCGCCGCCGGTGGCCGAGCCCATCCCGGTGCCGGAAGACACCATTCCGCCGCCGCAGCCGATCCCGGAACCGCGCCCGCAGGACGCGCCCACGCCGCAGCAGCAACAGGCGCAGGAGCGTGTCGCGCAGCCGGATACCAAGGACCAGGAAGCGGTGAGTGCGCTGGCCATCTCCCAGGAGAAGGCCAAGCAGGAACAGGAAGCCAAGCGCCGACAGGAACAGATCGACCTGACCGAACGCAAGCGCCAGGAAGAAGCCGAGCAGAAGCTGCGCCTGGCCAAGCAGCAGGAAGCGGACGAGAAGAAGAAGCAGGCCGAGCAGGAGCGCGTGGCCGCTGACAAGGCCGAGGCCGAGAAGCAGAAGAAGATCGCCGAGATCCGTGCCCGCCGCGAGCAGGCCGAGAAGGAAGCCAAGCTGGCCGAGCAGAAGCTGCGCCAGGTGGCCGCCGCGCGCAATGCCGCCGGCAGTGCCGCTGCCGGTTCCAGTGGTGCCTCGCAGCCGGCCGCCGGTGGCGGTGGCAACAGCGACGACCTTTCGGCCAAGTACGCAGCCGCCATCCAGGCCAAGGTGCTGTCGCAGTGGGTGCGCCCGGATACGGTGCCGTTGGGCCAGCGCTGCCAGATCACCATCACCCAGATTCCGGGTGGTACGGTGATGCAGGCCAAGGTCAGCCCGAACTGCCCGTACGACGAGGCCGGCAAGCGCTCGATCGAGGCCGCCGTGCTCAACGCGCAGCCGCTGCCGTACCGCGGCTTCGAGTCGGTGTTCGCACGCACGCTCAACTTCACCTTCACCGCCCAGGATCGCTGAGGCGGGCAGGGCAGGGTGGCTCTCCGCTGCCCGCGTCCACGGATGTCGCGCTTGCCTCTGGCAGGCCAGGTCTCGGCCGGGCAGGCTGTGGGCTGCTGTCGGACACCGCCCCGCAGGGCGGCGTGACGGGGCACATGGGCGCGATGTTAGCCACGACGTTAACGGTGCGTGAGAGGACGGGCTGGAACTGACCCGGAATTCACGTACCCTTGGTTCATGATTGCGAAGCGGTTCACTGCCGCTTTGTTATCCCTCGTTCCGGTTTCCCCCTATTGAGCGCTCCATGAAAAAGATGCCTCGCTGGCTTGCCGTGTTTGCGGCCCTGTTGCTGCCCTTTGCTGCCGTCGCGCAGCAGAAGGGGCTGGATATCGACATCATCGGCGGCAATGCTTCCGCGCTGCCGATCACCATCGTGCCGATGCCTTACCAGGGGTCGTCGGCTGCACCGCAGACCGACGTCGCCGGCGTGGTCCGTGCCGACCTGGAGCGTTCGGGCCAGTTCCGTACGCTGCCCGAAGCGCAGATCGTCGAGAAGCCGGTGCGCGGCGGCGACATCCAGTTCGCCACCTGGCGCGCGCTGAAGCAGAACTACATCGTGGTCGGCCGCGTGCTCGACGCCGGTGCCGGCGCCTACCGCGTCGAGTACGAACTGTTCGACGTACCCAAGGGCGAGCGCCTGCTGGGCCTGGCGATGACCGCCCGTGGCAACGCCATGCGCGACGTTGCCCACCAGATGGCCGACGCCATCTACGAAAAGATCACCGGTGTGCGCGGCGCCTTCTGGACCCGCATCGCCTACGTGACCGCCAGCGGCAAGGGCGACGCCATGCGCTACGCGCTGATGGTGGCCGACTCCGATGGCTTCAATCCGCAGACCATCGTGCGTTCGGCCGAGCCGCTGCTGTCGCCGTCGTGGAGCCCGGATGGCAGCAAGCTGGCCTACGTCAGCTTCGAGCGTGGCAATTCGGCCATCTACATCCAGAACATCGGTACCGGCGCGCGTGAGCTCGTCACCAGCTTCCGCGGCATCAACAGCGCCCCGGCGTTCTCGCCGGACGGCCGCAAGCTGGCCCTGACCCTGTCGCGTTCGGGCAACCCGGAAATCTACGTGATGGACCTGGGCAGCAAGCAGCTGACCCAGCTGACCAACCACTTCGCCATCGATACCGAGCCGACCTGGGCGCCGGACGGCAGCGCGGTGTACTTCACCTCCGACCGCGGCGGCCGTCCGCAGGTCTACAAGGTCGGCGCGGGCGGCGGCAGCGCCGAGCGCGTGACCTTCCAGGGCAACTACAATGCCAAGCCCTCGGTGTCCTACGACGGCAAGAAGATCGCCGTCGCCCAGGGCTCGGGCAACAGCTACAAGATCGCGATGATGGACAGCTCGCTGGGTTCGCCGCGCTGGAGCACGCTGTCCCCGGGCTCGCTGGATGAATCGCCGAGCTTTGCGCCCAACGCGAGCATGGTGTTGTACGCCGCCCGCGAAGGTGGCCGTGGTGTGTTGTATGCCGTCTCGGCCGATGCGCGGGTTCGCCAGCGCCTGGTCCTGGCCGATGGTGATGTGCGCGAGCCGGCATGGTCCCCATACCGTACCCAGCGCTAAAAGAGTGTTAATATTTTCGTTGTCTTGAACCCCTCATCGGCCTAGGAGCCACAAAGGTATCGCCATGAACAAGTCCACCCGCGTTCTGCTTGTTTCCCTGCTGTCTGTGGCCGTCCTGGCCGGTTGCTCGAAGAAGGTGAAGGAAGAGCCGGCAGCCCCGGTCGACACCGGCACCTCGACCACCACCCCGACCGGTCCGTCGACCTCGGGCCTGTACGGCCCGGGCGACCTGGATACCGACGCTTGCCTGCGCCAGCGCGTTGTCTACTTCGACCTGGACAAGGAAGACGTGAAGCCGGAATTCCAGGCCATCATGGCGTGCCACGCCAAGTACCTGCGTGACCGTCCGTCCTCGCGCATCACCCTGCAGGGTCACACCGACGAGCGCGGTTCGCGCGCGTACAACCAGGCCCTGGGTGAGCGTCGTGGCAACGGCGTCAACTCGGCCCTGCAGGCCAACGGTGGCTCGGCTTCGCAGCTGACCGTCGTTTCCTACGGTGAAGAGCGTCCGGTCTGCACCGAGTCGAACGAGTCCTGCTGGTCGCAGAACCGTCGCGTCGAAATCGTCTACACCGCGCAGTAATCCATGCGCATTGGCATCAAACTGATGCTGGTCGTTGCGGCAGCCCTCGTGGCTGCCGCACCGGCGCATGCACAGCGACAGAGCCTGGCTGACCGTGTCGGCGCGCTCGAGCAGCAGATGTACAACAACAGTGCCAACCAGGACCTGTTGAACCAGATCAACCAGCTGCGGCAGCAGGTCACCAGCCTGCAGGCCTCGATCGAGCAGTTGCAGCACGACAACGCCCAGCTCAAGCAGTCCGCCCAGGACCAGTACCTGGATCTGGACAGCCGCCTGAACCGGTTGGAAGGGGGCAATGCGGCCCCGGCCCTGCCGCCCGTTCCGGCGAGCGCGCCGAAGGCCGCACCGGCCCCGGCAAAACCCGCAGCGGCGGCCACTTCCGAGCGGCCGCCTTCCGTCCATGGTGATGCCGGCAGCCTTGCCGCCACCGGCGACGAGCGCACCTCCTACAACGTCGCCTTCGACTCGCTGAAGGCCGGCAAGTACGATGATTCGGCGCAGCTTTTCCTGAGCTTCCTGCAGCTGTATCCGAACGGCGTCTACGCGCCGAACGCGCTGTACTGGTTGGGCGAGAGCTACTACGCCACCCGCAATTTCCCGATGGCCGAGACCCAGTTCCGTGAACTGCTCGCGCGCTATCCGACCCACGACAAGGCCGCTGGCGGCCTGCTCAAGGTTGGCCTCTCGCAGTATGGCGAGGGCAAGGTCGACCAGGCCCAGCAGACGCTGGAGAGCGTCGTGGCGCAGTACCCGGGCTCGGACGCCGCGCGCACCGCCCAGGATCGGCTGCAGTCCATCCGCCTCGGCAAGCAGATCCGTTGATCCGCTGACCGGGGGTACAATGCGTACCCTGGCGCCGGGCTGATTTCCGGCAGCCTCCTGTAGAGCCGAGCCCATGCTCGGCTGCTTTCGTTTCCGGCGCCGATAAATCGGTCGCCCGTCCCATGAAGAATTGTTTGCCATGACCGCCGTTACCCCGTCCAACGCCGTCGCCACCCCCAGCGACATCGTGCAGTCGCCGCTGCCGCGCCTGAAGATCACCGAGATCTTCACCTCGCTGCAGGGCGAAGCCGATACCGCCGGCTGGCCGACCGTGTTCGTGCGCCTGACTGGCTGCCCGCTGCGCTGCCAGTACTGCGATACGGCCTATGCCTTCCATGGCGGCACCTGGTGGGACATCGACGACATCGTGGCCGAGGTGTTGGCCCAGGGCGTGCGCCACGTCTGCGTGACCGGCGGCGAGCCGCTGGCGCAGAAACGCTGCCTGGTGCTGCTGCAGAAGCTGTGCGACGCCGGCATGGACGTCTCGCTGGAAACCTCCGGCGCGCTGGACGTCAGCGCGGTGGACCCGCGTGTATCGCGCGTGGTCGACATCAAGACCCCGGGGTCGGCCGAAGCGGCGCGCAACCGCTGGGAAAACCTGCCGCTGCTGACCGCACGCGACCAGATCAAGTTCGTCATCTGCAGCCGCGGGGACTACGACTGGGCCAAGGCTCTGGTCGCCGAGCACGAGCTGGTGAAGCGCTGCACCGTGTTCTTCTCGCCCAGCAAGGGCGAGATCACCGCGCGGCAGCTGGCCGACTGGATCGTCGAAGACCGCCTGCCGGTGCGCTTCCAGATGCAGTTGCATAAAATCCTGTGGAACGACGAGCCGGGCCGATGAGCCCGCGCGGCGTTCCCTGATGTAGCTCCGGCGCGGGACAGCGTGCTGGCTTTCCCCTCCCAACCGGATGTTCTACCCATGAAGAAGGCAGTCGTGCTTCTCTCCGGCGGCATGGATTCAGCCGCCGTCATCGCCATGGCCCAGGAACAGGGCTTCGCCGTGCATGCCCTGAGCGTGCGCTACGGCCAGCGCCATACCTCCGAACTGGATGCTGCCGCCCGCGTGGCCAAGGCCCAGGGCGTGGTCGCGCACAAGATCGTGGACGTGGACCTGCGCAGCATCGGCGGCTCGGCACTGACCGACGACATCGACGTGCCCGAGGCCGGCGGTGCCGGCATTCCGGTCACCTACGTACCGGCGCGCAACACCATCATGCTGTCGCTGGCCCTCGGCTGGGCCGAAGTGCTCGGTGCCAACGACATCTTCTGCGGCGTCAACGCCGTGGATTATTCCGGCTATCCGGACTGCCGCCCCGAGTTCGTGGCCGCGTTCCAGGCGCTGGCCAACCTGGCCACCAAGTCGGGCGTGGAAGGTGCGGGCATCAAGGTACACGCGCCGCTGCAGTTCCTCAGCAAGGGCCAGATCGTCAGCGAAGGCGTGCGCCTGGGCGTGGACTTCGGCCTGACCGTGTCCTGCTACAACGCCGACGCCAACGGCGCCGCCTGCGGCCACTGTGATGCCTGCCGCCTGCGCGCGCAGGGCTTCGCCGAAGCCGGCGTGCCGGACCCGACGCTGTACGCCTGATCGCCCCTGGTAGTGCCGGCCGCTGGCCGGCTTCCCTGATGGGTGTGAATTCCCAGATGGTGGGTGCTAACTGCTCCTCGGTGGGTGCGAACCTTGGTTCGCACTCCCTGACCCGCCGGGGAGGTCTTACTCGGGTGGGTGCGAACCGTTGGTTCGCACGCTCTTCGCCGGACACAACCCGGCGCTACCGCTGCCGCAGCCACCCCGACGCTTCAATAAACATCCGCACCGCCCCCGGATCGGCATAATCCAGCTCGATCATCCGCGCGATCCCAGCCTTCTCATCCTTCTGCTGGCGCATGTACTCCTGCGCGATGCGGTAGCCGGCGTAGTACCCCACATCACCCACCCCGAACGGATTACGGGCGCTGTTGTACAGCCAGTTGTCCAGATCCCCGCCGTCCATTTCAGCGACGAAACGCGTGCGGATTTCCGCTTCGTGCGCGGGCCCGTAGCTGTACAGCGGCAACGCTGGCCGACGCCCGCTCAGCCGTTCGGCCACATACTCCGCCACGCCTTCGCGCACCGCGTACTGCGCCAGGCTGCCGGTAGTTTCGCGCTGCTGGGTATGCACGTACTCGTGCAGGTTGTTCTGCGCGTTGTTCGCCCCCGGACGGCTGTCGTAGAAGATCCGCAGGCGGCTGCGCATCGGCTCCGGCAACTCGCTCACGTCCACGCGCTCATCGCCCAGCGCCATCTCCGCACCGATCAGTACCTTGTTACCCAGCGTGGTCCCGCCAGTACGCAGCACGCCCACGGCATAGGTGATGGTGGCCGGGCGCAGGGCGGGGTAGAGCGTGCGGAAGGCGGCCAGGTCCCGTTCCAGTGTGGCGCTGGCCTGCTGCGCGTTGGCGGTCAATGGGCGTACCGACGTCCAGAAGCGCGGCCACGCACGCATGGCCTCGGCGTATTCGCGGGCGGTGTAGTTACGGACCTGCATCAGCGCATGCAGGCCGGGGCTGCCTGGATCGATGTAGCGCTCCTGCACCAGTGCGACCTGGCGTTCAACGTCGGGCTCGGCGCGCACAGCGTCATAAGTGGCCCAGAAGCGGCCGATGTCGTCGGTGACGACCTGGGATGGGGCGGCCAGTGCCGCACAGGGCAGCAACAGGGCGGCAATGAGGCAGAAGGGCAGGCGCATCCGTGGCTCCGGCCAGGAATCACAGCTGGGATGCGCGTGAGGCCCAGAAGGTTTAAGCGGGCTCACCAGATCGGGTAGTGCCGGCCGCTGGCCGGCAACCTCGACGCACCAGGGTTTCACTCGGCCCGGTAAAGTAGGGTAGAATGCCCACCCCGCCGAAAGGCTGGGGCAGTGCAATGGGCCGTTAGCTCAGTCGGTAGAGCAGAAGACTTTTAATCTTTTGGTCGAAGGTTCGAATCCTTCACGGCCCACCATTGCATCCAATGACCCAGGTCATTCAGAAAGGCACCGTAATGCGGTGCCTTTTTTGTTGCCCTGGTCCGTGGCCTCTAGTTCGCCCGCATTCCCTTGGCTTTTGCGGCCGCCGCGTCGGCAGCTTGCTGTGCGGCCGTCGCTGCCGCATTCGCGGAACGCACGGCTTCCGCTTGAGCCGCGTCAAAGTCAGCCCGGCGCTGCGCGCTGATCCGGCGTTCCAGTTCTGAATATGCGACGTAGCTCTCCGGATACTTCGCGACGCAGGCCTGCTGCAGCAGCGGGATCGCGTGGTCGGACAATCCCGGTTGGAGGTGGGCGAGCAGGCAGTCCGCATACGCTGCGGATGCTGGCGGAGTGCTGCTGGACTGCGGTGAGGCGGCGGCAAGGGTGGTGGCGATCAATACACTCAACATGGGAACCTCCTTGTGGATATGAGCGTGGCGGCGACCAGTCCTTGAGCCAAGGTGCCCGTTGCATGACCATCACCGGCTCCATGGTGCTCCAGTTCCGGCAGATCGGCAAAGTGCCGCGAACGACAGTGCCTCCGGCGGTCTATGCTCGGCATCTTTCCCAGGATGGGCCGTCCCATGCGTCTGATCGTGCTGTCGCTGTCGCTGTTGTTGTCCGTCGTCTCCGCCGCGCCGCTGATGGCCGCCGAATCCGCGTCGCCCGCCGCCGCCACGCCGCTGGTCATCGGCGAGACCTTCACCATCGAGTCGAAGGCGCTGGGCGAGACCCGTCGTATCAACGTCTACCGCCCGCAGCCGTGGGGGCGGGACCCGAAGGCACCGCTACCGGTGCTCTACATGCCCGACGGCGGCATCGGCGAGGACTTCCTGCATGTGGCCGGGCTGGTGCAGGTGCTCAGCGGCAACGGCAGCATGCGTCCGTTCCTGCTGGTTGGCATCGAGAACACCGAGCGCCGCCGCGACATGACCGGCCCCAGCAAGGACCCGCAGGACCAGAAGATCGCACCGCGCATCGGCGGCTCGGCGGCCTACCGTACCTTCCTGCGCGATGAACTGATGCCGCAGGTGCGTCAGCGTTACCCGACCACCGAGGAGCGCGCGCTGATCGGCGAGTCGCTGGCCGGCCTGTTCGTGGTCGAGACGCTGCTGCAGGAGCCTACGCTGTTCAACAGCTATATCGCGTTGGACCCCAGCCTGTGGTGGAACCGTGGTGCAATGCTGGCCGGGGCGGCCAGACAGCTGCCGGCGGTGACGCGTGCGCAGCCGCGCGTGTTCCTGGCCAGCAGTGGTCAGCCGGAGCTGGCGGCCTCTGCCGCACAGTTGGCCACGCTGCTGCAGCAGGCGTCGCCGTCGCCGCTGGTGAAGTACCTGCCGTTGCCGGAGGAAACCCACGCCACGATCTATCATCCGGCCGCGTTGCAGGCGCTGCGCACGCTGTTCCCGGCGCCGCCGCCGGCCTCGCCCTGATCGCACTGGTACCCGCCTGCACACCATGCAACGATGCGGCAGCGGCGCCATCGGGTGCGCCGCCCGCAACGGGAGCGTGTGGATGCAGCGTGTGCGTGGATGGAGTGTGGCGGCCTGCCTGGCCGTGAGTGGCTGTGCGATGTCGGTGGCGCCGCCCGCAATGCAGAGTGAAGCGAAGGACAGTGCGCCGACTGCCACGCCGGGTGTGGTGCTGCCGGACACGGAAGCGCTGCGCGTGCACGACCCGGTCGGCCGCGACTATCCGGTCTGGGTGGCGCTGCCGGCCGACTATGCGGCGCATCCGGAAAAGCACTACCCGGTGCTGTACGTGACCGATGCGCTGTACAGCTTCCCGCTGGTGCGCAGCGTGCGCAACATGGTCGGGCAGAAGGGCGTCAACATCGAGGATTTCATCCTGGTCGGGCTGCCGCCGCAGGAAGGCCTGACCTCCAAGCAGAGCCGCTCGCGCGATTACACGCCCAGCGACCCGGCGCGTACCGATCCGCGTGATTACAGCGATGACGTCAGCTACGGCGGCGCGGCGCACTACCGCGATTTCCTCGCTGGGCAGGTACTGCCGATGATCGATGCGCGCTACCGCACCGATCCGGCGCGGCGTGCCTATGCGGGTCATTCCTATGGTGGCCTGTTCGGCGCCTATGTGCTGACCACGCGCCCGGACATGTTCCGCACCTACATCCTGTCCAGCCCATCGCTGTGGTTCGACGACCATCGGGTGCCGCGCATGCAGGCCGAAGCCAAGGCGCCGGCGCAGTCGACCACGGTGGTGCTGTCGGTGGGCAGCTTTGAAACGGTCAAGCCCGAACCGCGTTACTTCACCCGCAACGACATGCTGCGCCACAACGCCGAATTCGCCGAGCAGCTGCGCAGCAGCGGGCGATCGTTGAAGGTGGAGAACATGGTGATCGATGACGAGGATCACTTCACCGTCTACCCGGACATGATCACCCGCGCACTGCTGAAGGTGTTCCCGGGTACCGGACCGTACAGCAGCGGTTGATGAATGCCTCAGGCCGCCTGTGCATCCGGCCCGGTCAACACGCCCACATCGGCGTGCCGGAAGCACAGCCGGATGGCGTCGAGCAGCTCGCTCATGTTGTACGGCTTGGGCAGGAAATGGATGCCGTCGCGCAGCTGCGGCAGCACCTGGTGCTGGTCCATGCCCGACGTCACCAGGATCGGCAGCTGGGGATACAGGCCACGGACCCGGTTGGCGGCTTCAATGCCACTGATCGCGCCCAGATTCACGTCGGTGAACAGCAGGTCGAAACGCTCACCGGCGGCCAGCAGGCCCAGCGCCGCTTCGGCAGAGCTCACGCCCACTACGTGGCAGGCCTGGCTTTCCAGCGCCAGCCGGCTCAGTTCGCGGGTTTCCTCGGCGTCCTCGATAAGCAGGACGCGGGGTTCAACGTGGCGCTTGGACAGCAACATGACGCGACAACTCCGGACAGCAACGGTGAAAAGGCGCGCAAGTATGCGCAAGCCGGTAGTGATCCCGACGTGCACGGCAAGCTAAGCGGGCGTTACAGGCCTCTCTGGCGCCGGAGCCGCACGTGCCAGGCCAGCACCGCGACCGCGAGCAGGGCGGTGCCGATGCGCAGGCTGGTGGGCTGCCAGCCCAATGCGAGGGCGTCATCGAGGCTGAACACGTTCCAGGCCAGGTTCATCGACAGGTGCAGGACCAGGCCGCACCACAAGGTGTCACCGTCGAGGTGGTCGAGCCAGGCGAAGATGAAGCCGCCCAGGGCGATCACCGCCCCGACGAACAGCGCGATGCCGCCACCGTCGAACCCGCCGAAGCCGAGCCAGTGCACCATGCCGAACAACAGCGCCTGCGGCAGTGCAAGCCATGGCCAGGGGCCGCGCACGATCTTCACCAGCAGCACGAAGCCCAGGCCGCGGAAGAGCACTTCCTCGGCCAGCGGGAACAGCACCGCCAGCATCGTGGCATCCAAGACGGTCAGCGCGGTGTTCGGCGTGCCGAGCAGCGCCAGGCCGAGCCAGCAGGGCAGGCTGGCCAGCAACACCCACATTGGACCGCTCCAGCCGTTTGTGCGCAGACCGAGGCTGGCCAGCAGGCTCATGCCACGGGGCCGCAGCAGCGCGGCCAGCAGCAGTGCCACCAGTACCGCCAGCGCGTTGTCCAACAGGCTGCCGCCATAGGGGATGGGCAGTGCGGGAGTGGGTGTGCCGATGGCCGCGGCGATATCCCGCAGGTTCAGGCCAAGGCCGACGCCCAGCAGCACCAGCAACAGGCGTGCGGTGGTGGGCAGGCGGGACAACACGGTCATGTACGCATTCCCTGCGGAACAAGGGCGCAGTGTGCCCCGCGGTACGCATGTGGGCACACGCCGGAAGTCCATGTGCCATCGGTCATGCGTTGCCGCACAGTCATCGCGGTGCAGGTACAGTCGAAACCAGACCGACAGGAGCAATGCCGATGCTGTGCCCCGTGTGCAAGACCCAGACGCTGCAGATGGCCGAACGCCATGGCATCGAGATTGATTACTGCCCGAGTTGCCGCGGTGTGTGGCTGGATCGTGGCGAGCTGGACAAGATCATCGAACGTGCAGGCGCCGGTGCTGCAGTACCTCCGCCAGCGCCCGTGCAGGCTCAGCCGGCGTCCGCGCCGCCACCGGTGACGCACCGTGATACCCGCCACCTCGGCCAGCGCTATGAGGACAACCGGGGACACGGCTACAAGAAAAAGAAGAAGGACAGCTTCCTGTCGGAGTTGTTCGATTTCTAGTTTGTAGCGTCGAGCCATGCTCGACGTTTGGCGCTAACAGTCGAGCAAGCTTGACTCTACATGGGGCGCGTGATCACGGCCGACGCAGGATGAACTCGCGGTCGTGGGTATCGCCCACGATGAAGTCGTACTCGCCAACCTTGCTGCAGCCATAGCGCGCGTAGAAGCGCTGCGCGCCGAAATTCTCTTCCCACACGCCCACCCACAGGGTGCGGCGCTGCGGCTGGTCCAGCCAGGTCATGAACGCATCCATCAGGCGCGCGCCGTGGCCGCCGTTCTGGTGTGCAGCCAGGATGTAGAACCGCTTCAGTTCGATGTCGCCCTCGCGTGCATCCGTGTGCGGCAAGGTGTTGGCACCGGCGGCCAGATAGCCGACCACGGCATCACCTTCCATCAGCAGCCAGATCGCGCTGCGTGGGTCGGACAGTTCGATGCGCTGCGGTTCGCTGCTGTAGTGCGCCTGCAGGAAATCGTGCAGCTCCTGCGGCGGATAGGAATCGCCCCAGGTTTCGTTGTAGGTGGCAATTGCGATGGCCGACAGCGCGTCGACATCGGCAAGGGTGGCGCGGCGGATCTGCAACGACATGGCGGTGCCTGCAATGGAGCGTGGCGCAGTGTAGCCGGCCCCGGCGGCTGCCGGGGCTGGCCATTGCTCACGATCCGCTGCTCAGAACCACATGCGCACGCCGGCCACCCAGCGCGTGTCGCGCGCGTGGTCACCGGCATAGTCGGCGGTGTCGCCAAAACTGCGTTCGTGACTGATGCCGATGTAGGGCGCGAAGCGACGGCTGAACTCGTAGCGCAGGCGCAGCCCGGCTTCGACCTTGTTCAGTCCGCGACCAATGCCGTACTCCGGTTCATCCTTGGCCGCAACGGTGGCTTCCAGCAGCGGCTGCAGGATCAGGCGGTTGGTCAGCAGTACGTCGTACTCGACCTCGGCCTTGGCCAGCACCTGGCCGCCGGAGCCCAGGTACAGCGTGGCCGAACTCTCGAACTTGTACGGCGCCAGGCCCTGGATGCCGATGGCCGCCCACGTGCGCGAGTCGGCCGGGCGCAAGTCCTGGCGCACACCGACCAGCACGTCCCACCACGGCGACACGCTGCGGCCATACAGTGCTTCCAGCGATGACGACTCGGTGCGGCTGCGGCTGCGTTCGCCATCGGTGCGCAGCCACAGGCGGTTGATGTTGCCGCCGACCCAGCCGGTGGCCTCCCATGCCTGGCCGTTGCTGCTCTTGCCATCCCAATGCTCAAGCCGGTCGATCAGCAGCAGGCTGTTGATCTCCGGCGCGTGTTCCATCGCGCCATGCGCGATCGGCGGGAAGGCGGCGGCGCGGTCGGCATCGGTGGGGACCGGGATCGGTTCGCGCGGTTCGGTGGGTGCAGGCGTGCCGTGGCCCATCGCCCCGTGGTCCATCTGCGAATGGTCCATCGCCGCTGGCTGCATCGTGCCATGGTCCATCTTCGAGTGGTCCATCGTGGAGTGGTCCATGCCGGCCTGATCCGCCGCACCCATGTCCATCTCCGAATGATCCATCCTTGAATGATCGACCGGTTCGGCCGGGGTCTTCGCGCTCTTCGCAGGCACGTTCATCGCGCCCATGTCATGGCCGGCGTGCGACTGCGCGAACACCGGCAACGCGGCGGTCAGGCCCAGGGCCAGCAGGCTGGGGGAAAGCAGTGAGCGGCTCATTCTTCGATCCTCACTTCGCGCATCATGCCCGCTTCCATGTGGTACAGCAGATGGCAGTGGTAGGCCCAGCGGCCGAGTGCATCGGCGCGCACGCGATAGCTGCGGCGGGTACCCGGCGGCATGTCGATGGTGTGCTTGCGGACCTGGAACTCACCTTGCGCGTTTTCCAGATCGCTCCACACGCCGTGCAGGTGGATCGGGTGCTGCATCATGGTGTCGTTGACCAGCACGATGCGCATGCGCTCGCCGTAGTTCAGCCGCAGCGGCTCGGCGCTGGCGAACGGGACGCCATCGAACGACCAGGAGAACTTCTCCATGTGGCCGGTCAGGTGCAGCTCGATCTCGCGGCTCGGCTCGCGGCCATCCGGGTCTTCGAACAGGCTGCGCATCGCGCCGTAGGTCAGCACCTGGCGGCCGTTGTCGCGCAGGCCGATGCCAGGGTCGTCCAGCTTCGGCTCGGTGGCCGAACTCTGCATGTCCACCAGCGGGTTGTTGCGCTCGCTGGCCGGATGCTTCGGTACCTTGCTGGCGGCACCGCCGCCGTGCGCACCGTGGCCCATGCTGGCGCCGCAGCTACCTTCCGTGCTCTTCATCGCGGCCATGTCGTGGCCACCATGGCCACTACTGCCCATGTCGTGCCCCATGTCGCTCATCGTCAGCAACGGGCGTGGGTCGCGCGCGGGAATCGGTGCCTGCAGCCCGTGGCGTACGGCCAGCGTGCCGGCGGCGTAGCCGGTGCGACCCATGTCCTGGCAGAAAATGGTGAACGCATCCTGGCCGGTGGGTTCGACCAGCACGTCGTAGGTTTCGGCGGGAGCGATGCGGAATTCGTCGATGCTGACCGGGTGGATGTACTGGCCGTCAGCGGCCACCACGGTCATCTTCAAACCGGGGATGCGCACGTCGAAGTAGGTCATCGACCCGCCGTTGATGAAGCGCAGCAGCACCTTTTCGCCACTGCGGAACAGGCCGGTCCAGTTGCCGGCCGGGGCGGTGCCGTTCATCAGGTAGGTGTAGGTATGCGCGTTGATATCGGAGATATCGGTGGGCGTCATCCGCATCCGGCCCCACATGCCACGGTCGGACAGCGCCGCGGACCAACCGTCGCGTTTCGCGTCGCGCAGGAAGTCGGGCAGGGTGCGCTTGTAGTAGTTGTCGTGCTCGGCCAGCTTCTTCATGCGCCGGAACAGCGCGCCCGGATCCATGTCGGTCCAGTCCGACAGCATGATCACGTGCTCGCGGTCGTGGTGGTACGGCGCCGGTTCGGCCGGGTCGATGATCAGCGCGCCGTACAGGCCGGCCTGTTCCTGGAACATCGAGTGGCTGTGGTACCAGTAGGTGCCCGACTGCTTCAGCTGGAAGTGGTAGTGGTAGGTTTCGCCGGGGCCGATGCCGTTGAAGCTCAGGCCCGGCACGCCGTCCATGTTGGCCGGCAGCAGGATGCCGTGCCAGTGGATGGAGGTCGGGTGGCGTTCCAGCGTGTTGCGCACGAACAGGTCCACGGTCTGGCCTTCGCGCCAGCGCAGGATCGGGGCCGGCAACGAGCCGTTGACGGTGATCGCCGGGCGGGTGCGGCCGGTGAAATTGGCCAGCGATTCGCCGATGGCCAGTTCGATGCGGGTATCGCTGAGCACGGCGGGGGCACCGGCCAGCCGTGGGGCGGCAGTGGCGGCGGCGAGCGCGCGTTGCGGCACGCCGACAGCGGCGATGCCGGCGACCACGCCACCGGCGGCCAGGCCCTGCACGAACAGGCGGCGCGACGGCATGGGCACAGCGCCCGGACCGGGGAGATTGCGGGTATTCATGGTGGAGACTCCAGACACGGAAAGACGCCGGCAGGCCGCCGGCCCCGGTGCGCAGGGCGCACAGTACGTGTGGAATCAGCCGATGGGAGGGCGTGAGATCGGCGGCAGCGGCGGCGACGGGCGGCCGGTGGCCGGCATCGGCTGCGGTGCCAGCGACAACGCCGGGCCGGCCATGAACGGCAACGCCTGCACCACCAGCAGCGGGTGCTGGGCGCAGCTGCGCACGCAGTCCTTGATCTGGCAGTGGGCGTCGTGGGCGGGGGCCTTGGCCTGCGGGGCCTGATCGGCCTGCATGGCGGCGTGGTGGTGGCAGTCGGCATTGCCGCCTTCAAGGGCGGCTGCCGCGTGGGTCATCCGGCCCATTTCCTCGTGACCGCTGGCCATGGCCGCGTTCAGCCCGTTGAGCAGCAGGCTGAGCATGAGCACGACACGGAGCAGGGTCGAGGCGAGGGACATGGCGCTAATCTAGCCGCAAGCGGCCGTGGATGCACTTCCGGCTGAATGGTCGGTTCAAGGTTGGACCTGCACCAATGTAGAGCCGAACCCGCGCTCGGCTGCTTCTGCGGCCACGGCAGCCGAGCGTGGGCTCGGTGCTACAGGGAGCGCGGCGTCAGCCTTCTTCGCGCACGATCTCGACCAGGCGCGGGCCGTAGCGGCTCAGCTTGGTGCCGCCGATGCCGCCGACCCGGGCCAGTTCATCCAGGCTGGTCGGGCGCTGCTCGGCGATGTTGCGCAGGGTGCTGTCGTGGAAGATCACGAAGGCAGGCACGTTCTGTTCGCGCGCCAGTTCGGCACGCAGGCCGCGCAGGGCGTTGAACAGTGCCAGGTCCTGCGGCAGTACCGACAACCCGGTGCGCTGCGCGCTGCGCTCGCGTCCGCTGGTGCTGCTGGCCGGGTCGCGGCGCATGCTGATCTGGCGGCGGCCGGTCAGCACGTCACGGCTGGCATCGGTCAGGCGCAGGCCACCGTGGCCCTCGCTGTCCACTTCCAGCAGGCTGGCGGCGACCAGCTGGCGGAACACGCTGCGCCAGGTGCGCGCATCCAGATCGCGGCCGATGGCGTAGGTGCTGAGCTTGTCGTGGCCCTGCTGCTTCACCTTCTCGTTCTCGCTGCCACGCAGGACGTCGATCAGGTGGCCGACGCCGAAGCGCTGGCCGGTGCGGTAGACACAGCTCAGTGCCTTCTGCGCCGGAATGGTCGCGTCCCACGAGGCCGGCGGCGTCAGGCAGTTGTCGCAGTTGCCGCACGGCTGGGGATAGGTCTCGCCGAAACCGGCCAGCAGCACCTGGCGGCGGCACTGCATGGATTCGCAGTAGCCCAGCAGGTGATCGAGCTTGCCCCGCTCCAGCTGCTTGCGTTCTTCGCCGGCCTCGGATTGTTCGATCATCTGCTTGAGCAGTACCACGTCGCCCAGGCCGTAGCACAGCCAGGCCTCGGCAGCTTCACCATCACGACCAGCGCGGCCGGTTTCCTGGTAGTAGCCTTCCATCGACTTGGGCAGGTCGGTATGCGCCACGAAGCGCACGTCCGGCTTGTCGATGCCCATGCCGAAGGCGATGGTGGCGCACATGACGATGCCGTCCTCGCGCAGGAAGCGGCGCTGGTTGTTCGCGCGCACTTCCGGCGGCAGGCCGGCGTGGTAGGGCAGGGCGTTGAAGCCCTGGCCGCAGAGGAATTCAGCGGTCTCCTCGACCTTGCGCCGCGACATGCAGTAGACGATGCCGGCCTCGCCACGGTGGCCGCGCAGGAAATCGGTCAGCTGCTTGCGCGCGTTGTCCTTCTGCACCACGGTGTAGCGGATGTTGGGGCGGTCGAAGGAGCTGACGAAGTGGCGTGCTTCCTGCAGATCCAGGCGCTCGGCGATCTCGCGCTGGGTCGGCGGGTCGGCGGTGGCGGTGAGCGCGATCCGCGGGATCTGCGGCCAGCGCTCGTGCAGTACGGTCAGCTGGCGGTATTCCGGGCGGAAGTCGTGGCCCCACTGCGACACGCAGTGGGCTTCGTCGATGGCGAACAGGGCGATCTGGCTGCGCGACAACAGCGACAGGAAGCGGCCGGTCAGCAGCCGCTCGGGAGCGACATAGAGCATGTCCAGCTCACCCGCGAGCAGTTCGCGCTCGACGCGGCCGGCGGTCTCGGCATCCAGGGTTGAATTCAGGTACTCGGCACGCACGCCGAGCTGGCGCAGGGCTTCGACCTGGTCCTGCATCAGCGCGATCAGCGGCGAGATGACGATGCCACATCCGTCACGCAGCAGGGCCGGGACCTGGTAGCACAGCGACTTGCCACCGCCGGTGGGCATCAGTACCAGGGCATCATGACCGGCAGCCACATGCTCCACGATGTCCTGCTGCGGACCACGGAAATCGTCGTAACCAAAGACGCGTTGGAGCAGGTCGTGCGCGGGACGGGAAGCCATCCGGCTAGTTTACCCCGGCGGGGGAGTCGGCAGGGCTGCGCCCTGCACCTGCTACAAGCCAGAGCAACGTCAAAGGCAACAGCCGGCTCTGGGGTGTCTTCTGGCTGGGCGGGGCGGTGTGGGCTTGCAGGACACGCCGTAAACCCGTCCTTGGGGGCTCGATGGCGCCATCCATGGCGCCAACGGTCCTGCAAGCCCACACAGCCCCACCCCCGACAGTTTCCCGGTGACGGTGGATCCATCCACGCCATGCGTGGATGAAATCTGTCAGATATCGACAAACAAAATGGGGTCGGATCCGTTTTCCTGCGGAAAACGGATCCGACCCCACTGGCTTTGCTGGCAGATCGCGGAAAACTGTCGAAGGCGGGGTGGGGCCGGTGGCAGGGGTGTCCGCGGCATGGATGCCGCGGCCAAGCCCCCAAGGACGGGTTTACGGCGTCCCCTGCCACCGGATCCACCCCGCCAACCCTCAGGAAACCAGCTTCTGCTCTGGCTCTGGCCTTTGATTTAAGGCCTCTGCGGGTGCAGGGCGCAGCCCTGCCGAATACCCCCAACCCTTACTGGAGCAGGGAACGCAGCATCCAGGCGTACTTCTCGTGTGTCTGCAGCCGCTGGGTCATCAGATCCTCGGTCGGGGCGTCGTCACCCTTGGCCGCCACCTCCAGCACTTCACGCGCCGTACGGCAGACTGCTTCGTTGGCGACCACCAACTGGCGTACCATTTCACGCCAGTCCGCACTGTCGGTCAGGCCCGGTTCCTCGGCGATCGAGGTCAGCGCAGCGAATTCCCGGTAGGAGCCCGGGGCATTGAAGCCCAGCGCGCGGATGCGCTCGGCCACGTCGTCCAGTGCCGCCCACTGCTCGGTGTACTGCGTCTCGAACATGGTGTGCAGCGAGTTGAACATCGACCCGGTCACGTTCCAATGGAAGTTGTGCGTCTTCAGGTAGAGCGTGAACGCATCGGCCTGGAAGCGCGACAGACCGTCGGCGATCTTCTTGCGGTCGCCCTGGGTGATCCCGATATCGATGTTCGGTGCCGACGGTGCCGCCGCAGCAAGCTTCTGCTTGCCGGTCTTGGCCTTGGTCGTGCTCTTGGTCTTCGCCATGGGGTTCCTCCTTGTGGAATCGTTGGCCTTCACAATAAACCGGTCGTGATGACTGGTCGCTTTCAAAGTTTTGAACGAACCGATTGATGAACTCTATCGAAAAAAATCCATCGCCCCGCCTGCGCCAACAGCGTGCCGCCATCGACGGCGCCATGAGCCGCGACCGGGGCCGTTTGCTGGGGATGCTCTCGCGTTGCCAGGCCAAGCCACAGGATGCGGCACTGGCCGCCACCTTCGAGCAGGCCTTGCAGGCGTCGGTGCAGCGCCGGCAGGTGCGGGCGCAACAGCAGCCGTCCATTACTCTGGACCCGCAGCTGCCGATTGCGCGTGAAGCCGACGCCATCATCGGGCTGATCCGCGAACATCAGGTGGTGGTGATCGCCGGTGAAACCGGCTCGGGCAAGACCACCCAGCTGCCGAAACTGTGCCTGGCCGCCGGCCGTGGCCAGGCCGGCATGATCGGCTGCACCCAGCCGCGACGGATTGCCGCACGTGCGGTGGCCAGCCGCGTGGCGCAGGAGCTGCAGAGCGAACTGGGCCAGCTGGTGGGCTACCAGGTGCGCTTCAACGACAAGGTCAGCGAAGACAGCCGAATCAAGTTCATGACCGACGGCATCCTGCTGGCGGAGATCGCCAGTGACCGCTGGCTGTCGAACTACGACACGATCATCGTCGACGAGGCGCACGAACGCAGCCTCAACATCGACTTCCTGCTGGGCTACCTGAAGCAGCTGCTGCGCAAGCGCCCGGACCTGAAGCTGATCGTCACTTCGGCCACCATCGACACCGAGCGCTTCGCCCAGCATTTCGACAATGCGCCGGTGATCAGCGTCGAAGGCCGTACCTATCCGGTGGAAGTGCGCTACCGCGCGCTGGAAGGCGAGGGCGAAGACCAGGGCGAACGCACCGTCAACGACGCCATCGTGTCGGCCATTGACGAGATCACCCGCCTGGATGCGCGCGGCGACGTACTGATCTTCCTGCCGGGCGAGCGCGAGATCCGCGATGCGCACCAGTCGCTGGAACGGCGCAAGTACCGTAATACCGAGGTGCTGCCGCTGTACGCGCGCCTGTCCAACCAGGACCAGGACCGGGTGTTCAACCCCGGGCCGAACCGGCGCATCGTGCTGGCCACCAACGTGGCCGAAACCTCGCTGACGGTGCCGCGCATCCGTTACGTGGTCGATCCGGGTTTCGCCCGCGTCAAGCGCTACAGCCCGCGCAACAAGCTGGACCGCCTGCACATCGAGCCGATCTCGCAGGCCAGCGCCAACCAGCGCAAAGGTCGCTGCGGACGTATCGCCGAGGGCATCTGTTACCGCCTGTACGCCGAAGCCGATTTCCAGGCGCGGCCCGAATTCACCGATCCAGAGATCCGCCGCTCCAGCCTGGCCGGGGTGATCCTGCGCATGCTGCAGCTGGGCCTGGGCCGCATCGAGGATTTCCCGTTCCTGGAAGCGCCGGACGAGCGTGCGGTGGCCGATGGCTGGCAGCAACTGACCGAACTGGGCGCGATCGATGCCGAGCGGCGCATGACTACCATCGGCAAGCAGATGGCACGCCTGCCGGTGGACGTGAAGCTTGCGCGCATGCTGGTGGCCGCGCAGGCCGCAGGCTGCCTGCGGCCGATGCTGGTGATCGCCTCGTTCCTGGGCATCCAGGACCCGCGCGAACGCCCACCCGAAGCGCGTGGTGCGGCCGACAGCGCGCACGCGCAGTTCGCCGATGGCCGCTCCGAGTTCGTTGGCGTGCTGCGCCTGTGGGATGCCTACCGGCAGGCCCATGAAGACCTGACGCAGTCCAAGCTGCGCGACTGGTGCGGACGTCATTTCCTCGGCTTCCTGCGCATGCGCGAGTGGCGCGAGCTGCATCGCCAGCTGCGGCTGCTGTGCGAGGAACTGGGCTGGAAGGAAGAGGCCAGCGAGGCGTCGATGGCGCCGTTGCTGGCCGGCAGCAGTACGCCGGCACCGGCGCGTGACGACGCGGCGGCGGTGAAAGCCACCCGGGGCCAGCTGCACCGCGCCGCGCGCCTGGCCCGCGAAGGCAAGGCGGAGGCCGCACCGGCGCCGGTGGCCGTGCGCGCGCAGAAGGAACAGGCGCCGGTTGGCGGCGGTTTCAGCGAACGCATGCGCGCCGCCGCCTACCAGACCCTGCACCGCGCGCTGGTGGCGGGCCTGCCGACGCAGATCGGCCACCGCACCGAGAAGGGCGATTTCCAGGCGCCACGCCAGCGCCGCTTCCTGCCGTTCCCGGGTTCGGCGCTGTCCAAGCGGCCGCCGCCGTGGCTGCTGGTGGCCAACCTGCTGGATACGCAGAAGGTGTGGGGCATGACCCTGGCCGCGATCGAACCGGACTGGGTGATTGCCGAGCTGCCGCACCTGCTGCTGCGCAAGCACTTCGATCCGCACTGGTCGCGCGCACAGGGGCAGGTGCTGGCGTCCGAGCAGATCAGCCTGTTCGGCCTGGTGCTGGCGCCGAAGAAGCCGGTGCATTACGGCCGCATCTCGCCGGGCGAGGCACATGACATCTTCGTGCGCCAGGCATTGGTGACCGGCGAGATCAACACCCGCGCCAGTTTCGTGGCCGACAACCAGAAAGTGCTGGAGGTCGCCCGCGAGGAGGAAGCCAAGCTGCGCCGCGCCGGCATTGTTGCCGACGAGGACTGGCAGGCGCGCTGGTACCTGGACCGGGTACCGCCGCAGATCCATTCGGCGGCGGGGATGGATACCTGGTGGAAGGGACTGGCACCGGAACAGCGCAAGGCGCTGCACTGGTCGCTCGCAGACTTGCTGCCCGGAGAGGGCAGTGAGCAGGAGCGCTACCCGAAATACCTGGCGCTGGGCCAGGCGCGGTTGCCGCTGCACTACCGCTTCGAGCCGGGTGCCGACGATGACGGCGTGACCCTGGACGTGCCGCTGCACCTGCTCAATGCATTGGACCCGGTGCAGCTGGGCTGGCTGGCGCCGGGCTTCGTCGCCGACAAGGCCTCGGCACTGATCCGCAGCCTGCCCAAGGCAATGCGCCGCAATTACGTGCCGGCGCCGGACTTCGGCCGCGCGTTCTACGAGGCGTTTCCGCAGCCCAGCGCCGATGCCATCACCGGCGAACTGGCGCGTTTCCTGTCACGTGCAACCGGTGCCACCGTGACCGCGCTCGATTTCGAGCCCGGTTCGATCGAGCCGCATCTGCACATGAACCTGCGGCTGCGCGACGAGCAGGGCAAGGTGCTGGCCACTTCGCGTGATCTGGACGCACTGCGCGCGAAATTCGGCGGTCGTGCCGGCGATGCCTTCGCTGCACGCGCTGGCCGCGAGATGGCGGCCGATGGCCTGCGCACGTTCCCGGCCATGCCGATACCGCTGCAGGTACCCGGTGAAGCCGGCGTTCCGGCCTATCCGGCGTTGCTGGACGAGGGTGACAGCGTGGCGCTGCGCATCTTCGCCGATCGGCAGCAGGCACAGGAGGCTCACCCGCTGGGCGTGCGCCGGCTGCTGGAGATCGCCCTGGCCGAGAAGGTCAAGCAGGCGCGCAAGCAGCTGCCGGTGGGCGCCAAGACCGGCCTGTTGTATGCGGCGATCGAGTCGCAGGAGCGCCTGCGTGGTGACCTGGTGGATGCGGCAATGAACGCGGTGTTGGCGGAGGGCCTGGAAGACATCCGCGATGCGGCGGCCTTCGAACAGCGCCGTGAGCATGCGGCCAAGGCCCTGTTCGGCGAGGCCATGTCGCGGCTGAAACTGGCCGAAACCATCCTGGCGCTGGTGGCGGAACTGAAGCCGATGCTGGAAGCACCGTTGATGGGTTGGGCGCGCGGCAACCTGGACGACATGGAAGCGCAGCTGTCCGGGCTGATCCACCCCGGTTTCCTGCGCGATACGCCGGCCGACGCGCTGGCGCAGTATCCGCGTTACCTGAAGGCGATGATCCTGCGCACCGAACGCGCCAAGCGTGATCCGCCACGTGACCAGGCACGCATGCTGGAACTGCATCCGTTCCTGGAAGCGCTGGAAACGGCAGAGCAGCAGGGCCTGCGCGATCGCCCGCAATGGCAGGCACTGCGCTGGGACCTGGAAGAGCTGCGGGTGTCGCTGTTCGCGCAGGAGCTGGGGGCACGTACCGGCATTTCGGCGAAGAAGCTGGCGCAGCGGGTGACGGCACTGCGCCAGGCCTCGTAACCCCCGACCGACCCCGCCGGACGATGACCGGCGGGGTACGGTGGGATGTCATCCACGCGTGGCGTGGATCCACTACTTGGAGCGGCGCACCTTGGGCTGGCTGTTCACGCCTTCCACCTTCATGTACCACACGCCCATCACGCCGGGCTTGATGCTGACCTTGGGCGATTGCTTGCGCACGCCGACCACGCTGGTGCTGTCGGTCTGCTCCCATTCCTGGCCGTTGTCCAGCACGTAGACGCGGCCCTTGCCGAAGCCACGGAACTCGCCCTGCAGCACGCCGGTGATCGGCTCGTTGCTGCCGAAATCGAAGAACCCGCGGTTCTTCACGATCACTTCCTGGCGGCCCTGTTCGCGGGCTTCTTCGCGTACCGCTGCCACAGCCTGGGTCGTCGCCGCTTCAACCTTGCCCTGCAGCCAGCGGTTGAGCGTGGCCAGTTCCTGCGCGCTCAGCTTGTCCAGGCCGGCCGCCTTGAATTCGGTCGGCGACATCTGCTGCTGCAGGTCACCGTCCACCACGCGCTGGGCCAGCGCAGGCGCCGACAGGGACAGCAGCAGTGCGGCGCAGGCCAGCAGCCGTGGACGGAAACGTGGGGCGATCGAGGGCATGGCGGAACTCTCCTGGGTTTGCCGGCGAGTGTAGCGGCATGTCTTCATGCCGGGTGATGGTGGCTGCGGTGATTGTCCCTGAACGGCGCCGGCGCTAGTGTAGGAACCTCTGTCTTGCCTGCTCGATGCTGTGAACCGCGCTTCTGTCCCCGGCCTGGATGCCTTGTTGAACCGTCCCTCCGCCGCGGTGCTGCCCGCTCCGCTGCGCCAAGCCCTGCGCGAACACTGGGAAGCACCGGAGTGCGACCACCAGATGCGCGCCAGCTGGTCGGTGCTGGGCGATACCCTCGATGCACTGTCGATGCTCTCGGCCGACGAAGGCGCGGTGGTTGCCGCGCTGTTGTTCGACCTGCCCGGCCTGCGCGCCAGCCTGGACCAGCTGCCGCTGGGCAACCACAAGGCGGCGGTGATCGGCCTGCTCGACGGCCAGGACGCCGCCGATCCGGTCTGGGCGCTGCATGCTGGCCGCGAGGCCGGGCGCAACAGCGAGGGCCTGCGCCGCCTGCTGCTGGCGATCATCCGCGACCTGCGCGTGGTGCCGATCCTGCTGGCCCGGCAGCTGGCGAGAATGCGCGCTGCCGACAAGCTGGACGACGAGCAGCGCCGGGCGCTGGCGCAGCTGACCCGCGACATACACGCGCCGCTGGCCAACCGGTTGGGCATCTGGCAGCTGAAGTGGGAGCTGGAGGACCTGGCGTTCCGCCACCTGGAGCCGGAAACCTACCGCCGCATCGCGCGCGAAGTGGACGAAACCCGCGTGGCGCGCGAGCGCTACGTGCAGAACGTGAAGAAGCAGCTGTCGCGCGAGCTGGCCGCACAGGGCATCCATGCCGAAGTGAGTGGCCGCCCCAAGCACATCTACAGCATCTGGCGGAAGATGCAGAAGAAGCGGCTGGCGTTCGACCAGCTGTACGACATCCGCGCGGTGCGGGTGATGGTCGACGACGTCGCCGCCTGCTACGCCGCGCTGGGTGTGGTGCATGCGCTGTGGGCCCCGGTGCCGAGCGAGTTCGACGATTACATCGCACGCCCGAAGGCCAACGACTACCGTTCGCTGCACACCGCCGTGGTCGGCCCGGAAGGGCGCACGATCGAAGTGCAGATCCGCACCCACGAGATGCATTCCCAGGCCGAGCTGGGCGTGGCCGCGCACTGGAAGTACAAGGAAGGCGGCAAGGGCGCGGAAAAGTCGTTCGATCGCAAGATCACCTGGATGCGCCAGCTGCTGGAGCAGGCGCAGGACGGGCAGGGCAATGAACTGGCCGGGGCACTCGACGCCGAGCTGACCGAGGACCGGGTCTATGCGCTCAGCCCGAAGGACGAGGTGCTGGACCTGCCCCAGGGGGCCACGCCGCTCGATTTCGCCTACCAGGTACATACGATGGTGGGCCACCGCTGTCGCGGCGCCAAGGTCAATGGCCGCATCGTGCCGCTGACCTATCGCCTGCGCAGCGGCGACCGTGTCGAGATCCTCACCGGCAAGGAGGCCGACCCCCGCCGCGACTGGCTGATGCCCGCGCTGGGCTTCCTGGCCAGCAACCGCTCGCGCGAAAAGGTACGCAGCTGGTTCCACAAGCTGGACCGCGCGCGCAACGTGCAGGCCGGGCGCGAACTGCTCGAGCGCGAGCTGAAGCGCCTGGGGCTGCAGCATTCGGATCTGGCGGTGGCGGCGAAGAAGTTCCATGCCGACAGCGTTGACGACCTCTACATCCAGGTGGCGCTGGGCGACACCGGCCCGAACCAGGTCAGCCGTACGCTGCTGGAAGCAGAGCGCGCGGCCAGCCAGCCGGCCCCTGCGCCGGCGCTTCCGCGCCCGACCGCCCGCCGCGAGAACCTGGGCAAGTCCAAGTTCACGGTGCAGGGCGTGGGCAATCTGCTGGTGCAGCTGGCGCGCTGCTGCCAGCCGGTGGCCGGCGAACCGATCGTCGGCTACCTCACCCGTAGCCGTGGTGTCACCGTGCACCGGGCAGACTGTGCCGCGCTGGCCCGGCTGGCGGCCACCAGCCCGCAGCGCATCCTGCCGGTGGAATGGGGCCAGGCCGGGGGCGGCTACGAGGTGGACGTGGTGGTCAATGCGGTCGACCGCCGCTGGCTGCTGAAGGACATCACCAACCTGATCGCCCAGGAAGACGCCTACGTGCTCGACATCCACAGTGACAACGTGCGCAACAGTGGCCGTGCCCATCTGCGCCTGAGGCTGAAGGTCAGCGACTACGACCAGTTGTCGAACCTGCTGGGCAAGCTGGACGCGCTGCCGGGTGTGAGCGAGGCGCGTCGCCTCGGCTGAGCTTCACGCCGCCCCGGCTACCCTGCACGCATGGAACGCGAGCCCCCGCATCGCCCGCATGGCGCTGAACACCCTGCGCTGGATCGCGTCCGCCGCGAAGGCCGCTGGTGGTGGCTGCAGGCACGTCATGCGCGGCGGGTCTGGCGATGGGCGCTGGTCGCGGCGCTGGCGGTGTTCGTGCTGCTGGTGCTGCTGCGCAAGCCGCTGGCCGACTGGTTCTGGGACGAGCCGCAGATCGAACAGCTGCTGGTCGAAGGCGATCGCGCGCTCGCCGCCGGCCGGCTGAGTGCGGCCGACGGCAGTGGTGCGCGGGAGCGCTACCAGGCGGTGCTGGCACTGGATGGCGATCGGCCGCAGGCGCGCCAGGGCCTTGCACGAACCGCCGCGGCAGCACTGCAGCAGGCCCGCGACAAGCTGCAGGGCGACGATCTCGAGGGCAGCGCGCAGTCACTGGCGCTGGCCCGCGAGCTGCAGGTGCCGCAGGGCGACGCCGACGCCGTGGCCCGCCAACTGCAGGCGCGGCGTAGCGCCGGCGCCGGTATCGGCGCGTTGCTGGCCCAGGCCCGCAATGCGTTCGCGGCCGGCCGGCTGGACGATGGCGACAGCAGTGCGTTGCCGCTGTTCCAGCGCATTCTGGCACTGCAGCCGGACAACCTGCCCGCTCTGGAGGGGCGCGAGGATGCACTGAGCGATCTGCTGCAGCATGCGCGCGCGCTGGCCGGACGCGGGGAACTGGCTGAAGCCGCTGCGACGTTGCAGCGCGCGCGCCTGTTCGATGCAGGCCACGCCGATCTTCCCGCCAGCCAGGAGGCCCTGGCACGGGCGGTCGACGAGCGCTTGCGGCAGGCACAGCGCGCACTTCAGCGACAGCAGCTGGAACGTGCCGCAAAGGGGTTCCTGGCCGTGCTGGCGGTGGCGCCGGACGATCCCACTGCCCAGCGGGGCCGCGAGCAGGTGCTGCAGGCGGTGCTGGCGCGAAGCCAGATCCAGGCCGACGATTTCCAGTTCGAGGCGGCGCAGCGTGATGCCGTGCTGGCCGAAGCACTGGGCGCTTCGCAGGCGGCACGACAGCAACTGGTGCAGCGCCTGCAGCGTGCACGGCAGGCCCGGGAGGCACTGCAGCAGCCCGCAGTGAGCAACGCGCAGCGTGAACGCGAGCTGCGCGATCACCTGCGCCGGATCGAACGCGCCGAGCGCGCAGGCCAATGGATCAGCCCTCCGGGGCACAGCGCATTCGATGCCCTTCGCGAAGCACAGGCGCTGGCACCGCGCGATTCACGGGTGAAGGCCGCGGCCGCGCGCCTGCTGCCTGCCAGTCGCCGTTGTTTCGACGACAACCTCCGGCAGAACCGGGTGCAGGCTGCAGGTGCCTGCCTGCAGGCCTGGCAGACGTTGGCTCCCACCGCCGGCGGCCTGCCTGCGGCCCGCCAGCGCCTCGCGCAGCGTTGGATTGCGATTGGCAGCGAACGATTGGGCAACGGAGATGTCGCCTTTGCCGAACGTGCGCTCCAGCAGGCGGGCGAGCTTGGCGTCGGCCCTTCCAGCAGCGAGTACCAGCAGTTGCGGCAGCGCCTGCGCGACATCGGGGTGTCGTCGCCCTGAGCCCGCCGCTGCCGGAGGGACCGCTATAGTAGCCACCCCTCGCAACATCCCCACGGAGTGCCGATGACCGTCCTTGTTTCCGGAGCCACCAGCCAGATCGGCCGGTTCCTGCTGCCGCGCCTGGTGCAGGCGCATGGGCGGGTACAGGCGGTGAGCCGGCAACCGCAACCGGCACAGGACGGCGTGCAGTGGCTGTGCGGGGACCTGGCAGCTGCGCTGGACAGCGTGCCGTCTCCGGACTGGCAGGCGATTGCCAGCTTCGGCCCCCTTGAAGCATTGGCGCAGTGGTTGTCGCGGCAGACGGCGGCCCCCGCGCGGCAGGTCATCGCCACCAGTTCGATGAGCGTGCTGAGCAAGCAGAATTCCGAGCAGGCCGACGAGCAGGACGTCGTGGCGATGCTGCAGCGGGGCGAAGCGGGCCTGATCGCGCAGGCCGAGCGTCTTGGCATGGGCTGGACGATCCTGCGGCCGACCCTGATCTATGGGGCCGGCATCGACCGCAGCATCACCCCGATCGTGCAGCGTGCGCTGCGTCTGCGCCTGTTTCCAATTCCGCTGGTGGGAGGCCTGCGCCAACCGGTGCATGCCGACGATATCGCCCGCGCCGTGGTGGCCTGCATCGCCACCGGTGCAGCGTCGGCACGGGTGCTGGAAATCGGCGGTGGCGAGCGCCTGCCCTATCACGCGATGTTCCGCCGCGTGCACGCCAGTCTGGCACAGCCGACATTGGCGCTGCCGTTGCCGGGCGCGGCACTGCGGGGCCTGGCCGCGGTGCTGCCGCGGGCGCGTGGTCCGGTGTCACGCCTGCAGCAGGATCTGATTGCGGACAATGGCCCGCTGCAGGCGCTGCTGGACGTACATCCGCGGCCGTTCCAGCCCGACGCGGACACGTGGCGACCGATGAGCGCGGCCCAGGCCGTGCAGCGGATCGCTGCGTATCCCGGCAACGGCTAGCCAGCCATCGTATCCATCCTCTTTGGGGGCTCTGCTACCATCCCCCGGCCCTTGTTTCCGCGAGTACGTTCGATGCCTGACGCGCCATCCCGATCGGCCCCTGCCGAGCGCATTGGCGTCGCGCTGTGCACCTACAACGGTGCGCGCTACCTGCAGGCGCAGCTGGACAGCATCCTCGACCAGGATCTTCCGGTGAACGAAGTCATGATCGGCGATGACGGTTCCAGCGACCAGACGCTGCAGCTGCTGCAGGCCTTCGTGCCGCGTGCACAGGCGCTGGGCATCCGTGTCGAGATCGTCCAGCACGCGCGCAATCTCGGCTATGTGCGCAATTTCGCCGATGCACTGATGCGTTGCCAGGCCGACATCCTGTTCCTGTGTGACCAGGATGATGTCTGGCATCCGGGGCGTGTCCGCCGCTACGTGGAGCGCTTCCACGCCGATCAGGGCCTGTTGCTGCTGCACAGCGATGCATGGCTGGTGGACGCGCAGGGCGCGCCGCTTGACCAGCGGCTGCTGGAGGTACTGGTGGTCCATCCGGCCGAGGTCGAGCTGGAACGCTCGGGCCTTGCGATCGACGCGATCCTGCTGCGCAACTTCATCACCGGTGCCACCTGTGCGCTGCGCCGCGGGCTGCTGGCCGGATCGCTGCCGGTCCCGCCGGGCTGGAGCCACGACGAATGGCTGGCGGTCCACGCATCGCTGCGTGGAGGATTGGACATGCTGGCCGAACCGACCATCGACTACCGGCAGCATGGCAACAACCAGATCGGTGCCAGTCGCCGCGGTTTCCTGCAACGCCTGCGCCATCTCGATCTGTTCGATTCACAGGCGCGCCAGCGCACGGCCGGGCGCCTGCTGGCCCTGGCCGATCTGCTGGGGCAGCGCGGCGTGGTGGTGGCGCCGGAGCGCTTCCAGGGACTTCACGCGCTCGCCTGGCGCATGGCCTGGTCGCGACTGCAGCTGTATCGCCGCGTGGATGTGCCGGCAGGCTGGATCGCCCATGATGCGCCGCGGTTGATCGCACGCCTGGCCAACGTCTGCCTGGCGGGGGGCGGCTGGAAAGGGGGCTGGGCAGCGCTTGCGGGCGCGTGGGCCGGGTGGCGGGCGCCGCGCGCTGCTTGAACTGCAGTGAAACCGCGGGCCATCGCCTGCCAGCCACCGCGGCGCCTGCGTTAGACTCGCCAGACCCTACCTGCCTGCATGCCCGTGCCCCGACGCTACGATTCCGACGACATCGACGATTTCGACGACGACCAGCAGGACGACAGCCCGCTGTGGCGGCGTCGCCTGATCACCTGGAGCATGGCTGCGGTCGCGTTGGGATTGGGCTTCCTGATCCCTTATACGCTGTACCTGAACCAACAGGTGACCCAGCGCTTCGGTGAACTGCGCTGGCAGATCCCGACCCGGGTATATGCGCGGCCGCTGGTGCTCACACCCGGCAAGGCGATGGACGCGGCGACCCTGAAGACCGAACTCGCCGCATCCGCCTACCGCGATGACGGGCAGGGCAAGGAGCCGGCGACCTATGCGGTGAACGGCGGGCGCTTTGTCATTTCCAGCCGTGGCTACAACGATGTGGATGGCCGCGTCGCACCGCGTCGGCTGGAACTGTCGCTGGCAGACGGTGCGGTCGCGTCGCTGCGTGATGCCGACAACCGCAAGGCGCTGAAGGCTGCGCGCCTGGACCCGGCGCGTATTGCCACCCTGTACGGGCAGAAGCAGGAAGAACGCCGCCTGATCCGCATGGACGAGGCGCCGGACCTGCTGGTGACCGGCCTGCAGGCGGTGGAGGACAAGGACTTCAACCGTCACCACGGCATCGATCTGTCCGGCATCGCGCGCGCGGTGTGGGTGACGGTCCGTTCCGGTGGCCAGAGCCGCCAGGGGGCGTCCACGCTGACCCAGCAGCTGGCCCGCAGCGGCCTGCTCGGGATCGGCAAGGAACAGACGGTCACCCGCAAATTCAACGAAGTGCTGTACGCGCTGATCATGGAGGCGCGCTACGACAAGCGCACCATCTTCGAGGCCTATCTCAACCAGGTGTACTTGGGCCAGCGCGGCAGCCAGGCCATCCACGGCATGTCTTCCGGCGCCGAGTTCTGGTTCGGCCGTGACCTGCAATCGCTGGAAACCGAGCAGATCGCGCTGCTGATCGGCCTGGTCAAGGGCCCGTCCTACTACGATCCGCGGCGCAACCCGGAACGCGCGCTGGATCGCCGTAATTTCGTGCTGGGCAAGCTGCATGAGGCGACGCTGATCGACGATGCCGAGTACCAGCGTGCGTTGAAGGCGCCGCTGGGCGTGCCCAAGACGCCGGGCCTGGTGGCGGCCAACCGCTTCCCGGCCTACGTGGACCTGGTTCGCCGCCAGCTCGGCCATGACTATCCGGAATCGGCGCTGCAGGGCGCCGGGCTGAGCGTGATGACCGGCATGTCGCCGTCTGCGCAGGCCTATGCCGAAGGCGCGGTGACCCGCACCATCAAGTCGCTGGAAAGCAAGCGCCGTCCCGAACTGCAGGCCGGCATGGTGCTGACCGACGTGCACAACGGTGACGTGCTGGCGGTGATCGGCAGCCGTGAGGTGTCCGAGGTGGGGTTCAATCGAGCGATCGAAGCACAGCGCCCGGTCGGCTCGCTGTTGAAGCCGTTCGTGTACCTGCTGGCGCTGGCGCAGCCGGACCGCTACTCGCTGGCCAGCTGGGTCGACGATTCGCCGGTGACGGTGCAGCTCGGCCGTGGCCGCAACTGGAGCCCGGGCAACGCGGACAACCGCAGCCACGGCACCGTGCGCCTGATCGACGCGCTGGCGCATTCCTACAACCAGGCCACGGTGCGCGTGGGCATGCAGGTCGGCCCCGAGCGTGTGACCCAGCTGATCCACGTGCTGGCCGGCATCAAGGCCGAAGCGAATCCGGCGGTGATCCTCGGTTCGACCGACCAGAGCCCATACGCGATGGCACAGCTGTACCAGTTCCTCGCGTCCGGTGGCGAAATCCAGCCATTGCATGCGGTGCGTGGCGTGCTCGATCCGGAGGGCAAGCTGCTCAAGCGTTACGACAAGACCCCGGCACCGGCCCAGGAAGGCGATTCGATTGCCGCCAACCTGATCAGTGTCGGCCTGCAGCAGGTGGTTGCCAGCGGCACCGCGCAGCGGCTCAACGCCGATGGCCTCAGCCGCCTGCAGCCGGCCGGCAAGACCGGTACCACCAACGATGGTCGTGACAGCTGGTATGCCGGTTACACCGGGGATCACCTGGCGGTGATCTGGATCGGCAACGACCAGAACGAGCAGGCCGGCCTGTACGGTGCCACCGGCGCGATGCGGGTCTGGTCGGGCATCTTCCAGCGTCTTCCCAGTGCGCCGCTGCGGGTCAGCAACAAGGGCCTGGACTGGCAGTCGGTGGCCGCCAGCGGCCTCAACACGACCGACGAGGGCTGCCCGGGAGCGCGCCGCTTCCCGTTCGTGGTCGGCTATGCGCCGGCCTATGCGCCCTGTGCACCGGCGGTGTCGCCGGACGGGCAGGGCGAGGCCGAAGGCGAGGGTGGTGGCTGGCGCAGCTGGTTCGGCCTGGACCGCAAGCCGGAAGCGCCTGCCGAACCTGCCGCGACGCCCGCCGCCACTCCTCCCCCGAGCCGATGATGCCGATGAACATGCGATCCCTGCTGCAGCCCCTGACCCTGACCGGCCTCAGCCTGGCCCTGGCCGCCTGCGTGAGCAGTGCACCGCCGGTGGTCAAGCCGGTCGATACCACCACGCCGGCGCAGCGCCTGGCCGCAGTTGACGCAGCCGCTGGCCCGGATGACAAGGAGCTGTCGGTGCAGCCGTTGCGTGACTCGCAGGTGGAAGATCTGCGGGTGACCGCGCAGGCACAACGCCAGGTCAACGATCTGGCCGGTGCCGCCAGCAGCCTGGACCATGCGCTGGAGATCGTCGCTGGTGACCCGGCGGTGCTGCAGGAGCGCGCCGAGCTGGCGCTGCTGCAGGGGCAGTGGGCGCAGGCGGAGGCGTTCGCGCGCAAGGCGGTCGACCTGGGCTCGAAGACAGGGCCGCTGTGCCGCCGGCATTGGGCGACGATCGAGCAGTCGCGCCTGGCGCGGGGCGAGAAGGAGAATGCGGTGTCGGCGCATGCGCAGATTGAGGGCTGCACGGTGCCGGGGATCAAGCGGTACTGAGGTATTCCACTCCATCGGGCGCTGCCCCCTCTGCGGCAAGCGCTCGCACTGATGGATGGTCGTGATGGGCTGTGTGGGTGGGGCGTGCAGGACACGCCGTAAACCCATCCCTGGGGGCTCGATGGCGCCATCCATGGCGCCAACGGTCCTGCACGCCCCACCCACCCGGTCCGCCATACATCGCGCGGGCCGCAGGCAAGAACAAGATCAAAATCAAAAGCGGGTCGCGCGCTGCGCGCGCTCGCTGCCATTTCTTTTCTTCTTTCCCCGTTACTCCCATCGCTTCTGAGCTGCCAGTCGAGCAGGCTCGGCTTTGCGAAGTCTGTCCCCTCCGTCACCGGGAAACTGTCGAAGGCGGGGGACTGTGGGTTTGCGGGGTGTCCGCGGCATGGATGCCGCGGCCAAGCCCCCAAGGACGGGTCTACGGCGTCCCCGCAAACCCACAGTTCCCCGCCAGCCCTCCGTGCAACCCAGAGCCATGACCGCCGTTGCCGTTGCTGTTGCTCCGGCTCTGGCTTGAAACGGGTGCCGGGCAGCGCCCGGCCGGGTATCCTTTCCCTCTGATGTCCGACCTTGTCCATGCCAGCCGCGAAGCCCTCAGCGACGGCGGCGCGCTCGCCTCGCACCTGGATGCCTTCGTCCCGCGTCCGGCACAGCTGCACCTGACCGAAGCCATCGCCGATGCGCTGCAGCAGCGTGACCTGCTGCTGGCCGAGGCCGGTACCGGCACTGGCAAGACCTTTGCCTATCTGGTGCCGGTGCTGCTGTCCGGGCTGCGTACCATCATTTCCACCGGAACCCGCGCGCTGCAGGACCAGCTCTACCACCGCGATCTGCCACGGGTGCGCCAGGCGCTGGGTGTCGGCCTGCGCAGTGCGCTGCTGAAGGGGCGCGCGAACTACCTGTGCCGCTATCGCCTGCAGCAGGCGCGCGGCGAGCCGCGTTTTTCCAGCCCCGAACAGGCGGCGCAGTTCCAGCGCATCCTGGCCTGGTCCGGTCGTTCGGAGTTCGGTGACATCGCCGAACTGGAAGGCCTGGCCGATGATTCGCCGCTGCTGCCGATGGTCACTTCCACTGTCGACAACTGCCTGGGTACCGACTGCCCGTTCTGGGATGACTGCTTCGTGGTGCGCGCGCGGCAGCGTGCGCAGGCGGCCGATGTGGTGGTGGTCAACCATCACCTGCTGCTGGCCGATCTGGCCCTGAAGCAGGATGGCTTCGGTGAACTGCTGCCGGGGGCGCAGGCCTTCGTCATCGACGAGGCACACCAGCTGCCCGAATTGGCCGCGCAGTTCTTCGGCGAAGGTTTCGGCATGCGCCCGTGGCAGGAACTGGGCCGCGACTGCCTGGCCGAAGCGCGTGGCGTCGGCGGCGCGCAGTCGGCGCTGCAGGAACCGGTCGACCAGTTGCAGCAGGCGCTGCTGGCCCTGCGTTCGGCGATGGAGAGACTGCCGCCGCGTGGCACGCAATGGCGCGCGTTGGCGATGCCGCAGGTGCGCGATGGATTCGATACGGTGATGGCGGGGTTGGTGACGCTGGAGCAGGCACTGCAGCCGCTGCGCGAAGCCGCGGCGGGCCTGGATGCCTGCCATGCGCGGGCGCGCGAGGCGGTCTCGCGGCTCAGCCGCTGGCTGGGCGATGACGAACCTGCCCTCGATTTCGATACCGACCCGGCGGAAACCGCCACTGCCGCTGATGTGCTCTGGTACGAGCTCACGCCACGTGGTTTTCGCTGCCAGCGCACGCCGATGGATGTGTCCGGCCCGTTGCGTGAGCATCGCGAACGCAGTCGCGCGGCATGGATCTTCACCTCGGCGACGCTGACCGTGGGCGGTGGCTTCGACCACATCGCCACCCGCCTGGGCCTGGACGATCCGCACACGCTGGTCCAGCCGAGTCCGTTCAATTGGCCGGAGCAGGCGCTGTGCTACCTGCCCGAAGGCCTGCCTGATCCGGCTGCGCGGGGCTTCGGTACTGCGTTGATCCAGACCCTGCGGCCGGTGTTGCAGGCATCGCAGGGCAGGGCATTCCTGTTGTTTGCCTCGCACCGTGCATTGCGCGAGGCCGCCGAGGCACTGCGCGACGGGCCATGGCCGTTGTTCGTGCAGGGCGAGGCGCCGCGCGCGACGCTGTTGCAGCGCTTCCGCGAATCGGGCAATGGCGTGCTGCTGGGCTCGGCCAGTTTCCGCGAGGGCGTGGACGTGGTGGGCGAGGCGCTGAGCGTGGTGATGATCGACAAGCTGCCGTTCGCGGCACCGGACGATCCGGTGTACGAGGCACGGCTGGAGGCGATCCGCAGCCAGGGTGGCAATCCGTTCCGCGATGAGCAGCTGCCGCAGGCGGTGATTGCGCTGAAACAGGGCGTCGGTCGCCTGATCCGCAGTGAGAGCGACCGTGGTGTGTTGGTATTGTGCGACCCGCGCCTGCTCAACCGTGGCTATGGCCGGATCTTCCTCGATTCACTGCCGCCATTCCGCCGTACCCGCAGCCTGGCCGATGTGCAGGCCTTCTTTACGCCACAATGGGCGCCCGTGGCCGATGATGCGGCTGCCCCGGCCGCCGTTGCGACCGGCCCCGAGCCGGCGCCCGGTGCCACGTTCCCCCTGTTCTGACCCGATCCGATGAAACTGCTCGCCTTTGAAACCGCCACCGAAGCCTGTTCCGTTGCCCTGCATGTCGATGGGCAGGTGCTGGAACGCTTCGAGATCGCCCCGCGCCGGCATGCCGAACTGAGCCTGCCGTGGGCCGAGGCGCTGCTGGCCGACGCCGGCATCAGCCGCCGCCAGCTGGACGGCATTGCGCTCAGCCGTGGCCCCGGTGCGTTCACCGGCGTGCGCCTGGCGATCGCCATTGCCCAGGGCATCGCACTGGCCCTGGACCGCCCGCTGTTGCCGGTCTCGACGCTGCAGGTGCTGGCGCTGCGGGCACCGGCAGAAGAAACGCAGATCCTGTCGGCGATCGATGCACGGATGGGCGAGCTGTATGTCGCGCGCTTCGAACGTGTAGACGGCCTGCCGGTGGCACGTGATGCCGAGCGCGTGTGCGCCCCCGCTGCGGTTGCGCTGCCGGAAGGGATGTCGGCCTACGGTGTCGGCACCGGTTTCGGTGCAGCCGAGGGGGCACTGGTGACCCAGCTGGGCAACGGCCTGCGCGGCTTTGATGCGACGGCGCTGCCGCGGGCATCGGATGTATTGGCACTGGCGGTGCCGGCGTTCGCTCGCGGCGAAGCCATTGCACCGGAGAAGGTCGAGCCGGCGTACCTGCGTGACAATGTGGCGCTGACCCTGGTCGAGCAGCAGGCCGCGCGCGAGGCGAAGGCGAAGGCCAACGGCTGAGCCCCTCGTGGCGGGATTGGTCGCGTAGATCAAAAGCCGTGGTTTGGCCGGGCGGGTGGGCTGCGCAGGGGGCGCTGCAAGTACGTCCCTGTAAGCTCGGTCGCCGCTTGCTCGTGTGCGCAGTCCTGCGCACACGAGCAAGACCGGGGTTGGGCGTCCTGCCCAACCCGCCCGAGGCATGCCTCGGGCCCATGCGGCTCACGCCCCTGCGCAGCCCACCCGCCCGGCCTCTGACAGTTTCCGTGTGCGTCCGCCACGGAAAATCAAGAAAAGAAAAGTCAAAGTCAAAAGCGGGTCGCTTCGCTCGCATCCACGCGTGGCGTGGATGTGTGTCGACCAAGGTCGACACCTACCAAAGCAATGGTGCGCCGCGATCTGTCAGAGGCGGGGCGGTGCCGGGCGGCGGGGTATCCGCGGCATGGATGCCGCGGCTAAGCCTACACGGACGTACTTGCGGCGTCCCCGCCGCCCGACACCGCCTCGCCACGCTTCAGTACACCAACCGCCGCTGTTGCCGTTGCTCTAGCCTTCCAGCGGGTCCCGGGCCGCAGGCCCGGGCAACAAAACCCTACCGGTCGTCGTGCAGAGTGCCGCCCGGCAGGAACACCCACGTACGGGTAACCTGCAGGATGTCGATCTCATCCTCGGTCTTCGGCAACGGCGGGAACGGCTGCGCCAGCTGCACCACCCGCAGGGCGGCCTCATCCAGCAATGGCGTCCCGCTCGAACGCAGGATCCGGCTGCTCTCCACGCTGCCATCGCGGCGCACGCCCACGCTGATCACCACCTGGCCGCCGAGGCGGCGCTGCCGCGCCTCATCCGGGTAATTCAGGTTGCCTACCTTCTCGGCACGGTCGACCCAGGCGCGCAGGTAATTGGCATAGGCATACTCACGCGTGCTGGCCGACACGAACTTGCGGTTCGGGCGCTTGGCGTACTGCGCCGAGCGCAGATGTACTTCGGCAGCCAGCCGCGCCATCTCCACGTCGCGCTGTTCGCGTGCGCTCAAGGGCGCATCCGGTTCGGGCTGATCCGGCGTGGGGCGGGACTGCGCCTGCGCCACCACCTCTTCGCCATTGCGGCTGCTGACCACCCGTGCCTGTGGCGGCGGAACCGGCGCGGCCGATTGCTGCTGCTGTGGAACCGGGCTGATTCCGGACTGGGCCTGCGGCACGATGCCGGCCTGGTTGTCGCGCGGACGCTGTGCGCGGTCGTGCTCGCCACCGCCTTCCTGATTGGCCGCGGCCAGGAAATCGGCCTGCTTCGGGGTCAGCGCGGTGCGGGTCTGGCTGAAAATGACTTCCAGTGTCGGCACCAGCGGCGCATCGCCCTTCACGGCGAAGCCCACGCCCAGGATCAGCAGGGCGTGGACCAGCACCGACAGCGCGATGGTCGCCCCCAGCCGTTGCGCTTCGCGCGGCGGCGGGGGCAGGACGGCAGGTGCGGCAGACATCAGCGCAGGCCGGCCTCAAGTGCGTCGAACAGGGTGCCGGCGATGTTCAGGCCGTACTGCGCGTCCAGTTCGCGCACGCAGGTCGGGCTGGTCACGTTGACCTCGGTCAGGTAATCGCCGATCACGTCCAGGCCGACGAAGCGCATGCCGCGGCGCTTCATCTCCGGGCCGACCTGGGCGGCGATCCAGCGGTCGCGCTCGCTCAGCGGGCGGCCTTCGCCGCGGCCGCCGGCGGCCAGGTTGCCGCGGAATTCATCGCCCTGCGGAATGCGCGCCAGGCAGTAGTCCACCGGTTCGCCATCGACCAGCAGGATGCGCTTGTCACCGGCGGTGATGTCGGGAATGAACTTCTGGGCCAGCGCCAGCTTGCGGCCGCCGTCGGTCAGGGTTTCCAGGATCACGTTCAGATTCGGATCGCCCTGGCCGCTGCGGAAGATCGAGCGGCCGCCCATGCCGTCCAGCGGCTTCAGCACGGCCTGGCCGTGCTCCAGCGCAAAGGCCTTCAAGACCTTCGCGTCGCGGCTGACCAGGGTCGGCGGACAGCACTGCGGGAACAGCAGCGCGGCCAGCTTCTCGTTGTAGTCGCGCAGGCCCTGCGGGTTGTTGACCACGCAGGCGCCAGCCGCTGCGGCCACGTCCAGCACCTGGGTGTCGTAGATGTATTCGGCGTCGACCGGCGGGTCCTTGCGCATCAGCACGATCTGGCCGGGGCCGAACTCGGTGCGGCCGAACGCGCCCAGCTCATACCAGCCGGCCGGGTCGTCGCGCACCCGCAGCGGCGCGGTCTGGGCCACCGCTACGCCACCCTCCAGGGCCAGGCCGCCCGGGCGCACGTAATGCAGGGCATGGCCGCGGCGCTGGGCTTCCAGCAGCATGGCGAAGGTGGTGTCCTTGGCGATCTTGATGTGGGCGATGGGATCCATCACCACGATGACGTTCAACGGCATGGGCGCACCTGTCAGGCAAGGCGTTGATGGTAGCGGCAACGCCGCTCGCGCGCCTCCCCGCCGTCCTGCAACGCAGCGTCCGCCCGGCGGTCGCGCACGCATTGCGAAACCCGTCACGTTCAGGAGGGTGCCATGCCCCGCGCCATGGGGCGGCCTTGAAGCGGGCGCGGAAAGTGCGATATAGATACGCTTTCGTAGCGGCCCCCGCCAGAGATCGGGCCGTGCGCTTGGGGATAGGCAATGACTGAAAACACGACTGCGGGCGGGGAACTCGCAGGACTCCGGGTGATGGTCATCGATGATTCGAAGACCATCCGCAGGACTGCGGAAACGCTGCTCAAGCGCGAAGGCTGCGAGGTGGTCACCGCCACCGACGGCTTCGAAGCGCTTGCGAAGATCGCAGACCAGCAGCCGCAGATCATCTTCGTCGACATCATGATGCCGCGCCTGGACGGGTACCAGACCTGTGCGCTGATCAAGGGCAACCAGCTGTTCAAGGCGACCCCGGTCATCATGCTCTCGTCCAAGGATGGCCTGTTCGACAAGGCGCGGGGACGCATCGTCGGCTCGGAGCAGTACCTGACGAAGCCTTTCACGCGTGAAGAACTGCTGGGTGCCATCCGCACATACGTCAACGCCTGACCAGGGGGGAAAGGCACAATGGCTCGTATCGTTCTGATCGAGGATTCACCGACCGACCGCGCGGTGTTCACCCAGTGGCTGCGCCGTGCCGGCCACGAGGTGCTGGAGGCGGACAATGCCGAGGATGGACTGCAGCTGGTCCGCGACCAGGTGCCGCAGCTGGTGCTGATGGACGTGGTACTGCCCGGCATGAGCGGCTTCCAGGCCACCCGCGCGATGGCCCGTGATGCGGCGATCAAGCACATCCCGGTGATCATCGTCAGCACCAAGGCGATGGAAACCGACAAGGCCTGGGGCCTGCGTCAGGGCGCGGCCGATTACATCGTCAAGCCGCCGCGCGAGGATGAACTGATCGCGCGGATCAACGAACTGGTGGCCTGATGCGCTCGCCCTTCGACATTCTCGAAGCCTACGAACGGCGCAGCCTGGCCCACGCGGTGCAGCTGCCCGAGCGGCAGTTCGCCCAGGACCTCTGGCGTGGCGTGGGTTACCGCGTCGGCCAGCGCCGGCTGGTGTCCGATTTCCGCGAAGTGGTGGAAATCGTGCCGATGCCGCCGGTGACCCCGGTGCCGTGCGCGCAGCCGTGGCTGCTGGGCGTGGGCAATCTGCGCGGCAACCTGTTCCCGGTGGTCGACCTGAAGTACTTCCTGGAAGGCACGCGTACCGTGCAGCAGGAAGGCCAGCGCGTGCTGATCATGCGCCAGGCCGGCGGCGACGTCGCGCTGACCATCGATGAACTGTTCGGCCAGCGCAGCTTTGAACTGGACCAGCAGATCGCGGCCGGCACGCTGGCCGAAGGGCGCTACGGCCACTTCGTCGATCGCGCCTTCCACGCCGACGGCCACGACTGGGGCGTGTTCTCCCTCTCGCTGCTGTCGCGTACCCCTGAATTCCGGCAAGCCGCGGCCTGAGGCCGGGCATCGCCCCCTGCATTGAAGATCGAGGTTGAACGATGAGTACTGCTTCGGACGCCACCAAGACCGGCAAGCTGCGGCTGGGCGGCAGCAACCTCTGGTTGTTCCTGCTGCTGGCATCGATGATCCTGTTCGGCGTCAACACCGGCGTCGCCACCTGGCAGGGCAGTCGCCTGGCCGATGCCGGTTCCAAGGCGGCCGACCTGCAGGTGCTGTCGCAGCAGCTGGCCAACCAGGGCCGTGACGCGGTGGGCGGCAACGCGCAGGCGTTCACCGCTTTCAAGGCGACCCGCAACGCGATCGAACAGAACGTGTCGACACTGCAGGGGCGCTACGGCAAGGAGCCGGGCGTGTCCGGTGCCATCGCCACCCTGGGCGAGACCTGGGCGCCGCTGGGCAAGCAGGCCGGGCAGCTGGTCGCCAGTGAACCGGCGGTGCTGGCGCTGGCTGGCAACGCCAACAACTTCACCGGTGCGGTGCCGGGCCTGCAGGCCCAGCTGAACGAGCTGGTGCGTGCGATGTCGGCCTCCGGCGCGCCGTCGTCGCAGGTGTACAGCGCCCTGCAGCAGGTGGTGGTGGCCGGCTCCATGGCCCGTCGCGTGACCGAAATGCGCGCCGGTGGCAGCGCCGCAGCGACGTCCGGCGATGCACTGGCACGCGACATCACCGTGTTCTCGCAGGTGCTCGACGGCCTGCGCAACGGCAACGAGGAACTGGGCATCACCGCCGTGCGCGGTGCCGCCGCCGTCGCCGCACTGGAGCAGTCGCAGCAGAAGTGGGAAGCGATGAAGCAGGACGCTGACGCGATCCTGGCCAGCTCGCGCCAGCTGTTCGCGGCGCAGTCCGCCGCCACCGCGCTGGGCCAGGGTTCGGCCCACATGCTGGATGACAGCCGCAAGCTGTTCGACGCGTTCTCCTCGTTCGGCTCGGTGTCTGACACCCGCCTGTTCCCGAACTTCTGGATCGGTGTGGTGTCCGGTGCGCTGTCGCTGATCGCGATCATCGGCTTCGTTTCCACCAACGTGCGCAGCCGCTCGCGCGAGCAGGAACTGCGTTACCAGACCCAGGTGGAATTCAACAGCCGCAACCAGCAGGCGATCATGCGGCTGCTGGACGAAATCTCCTCGCTGGGTGAGGGCGACCTGACGGTGAAGGCCTCGGTGACCGAGGACATGACCGGCGCCATCGCCGACGCGATCAATTACGCCGTCGACGAGCTGCGCCACCTGGTGACCACCATCAACGACACCTCGGCCAAGGTCGCGCTGTCCACCCAGGAAACCCAGGCCACCGCCATGCAGCTGGCGGAAGCAGCGGGCCACCAGGCCAACCAGATCACCTCGGCCTCGGACCGCATCGGCGAGATCGCGGCGAGCATCGAACAGGTGTCGCGCAACTCGGCCGAGTCGGCCGACGTGGCACAACGCTCGGTGGTGATCGCCGCCGAAGGTGCCGGCGTGGTGCGCGAGACCATCCAGGGCATGGACCAGATCCGTGACCAGATCCAGGAGACCTCCAAGCGCATCAAGCGCCTGGGTGAGTCGTCGCAGGAAATCGGCTCGATCGTGGAACTGATCAACGACATTTCCGAACAGACCAACATCCTGGCGTTGAACGCGGCAGTGCAGGCGGCGTCGGCAGGTGAAGCAGGCCGCGGTTTCGCGGTCGTGGCCGACGAAGTGCAGCGCCTGGCAGAACGTACCTCCGGCGCGACCCGACGCATCGAGAACCTGGTGCAGGCCATTCAGGCCGATACCAACGAAGCGGTCACCTCGATGGAACAGACCACCGCCGAAGTGGTGTCCGGTGCACGCCTGGCCGAGGACGCCGGCACCGCGCTGACCGAGATCGAGCGCGTGTCCAATGCACTGAACACCCTCATCAAGAACATCTCCATCGCCGCCCAGCAGCAGTCGGCTGCGGCCTCGGACATCACCCGCACCATGGGCGTGATCCGGCAGATCACCGGCCAGACCTCGCAGGGTGCCGGGCAGACCGCCGAATCGATCGGCCACCTCGCGCAGCTGGCGGCCGACCTGCGTCGTTCGGTCGCCGACTTCAAGCTGCCGGCGTGACGCGGGCAGGGCGGCGAGCAAGGAACCAGTCGATGAAGCATTTCCATTCCCCACGCCAGAACTCGCGCGGCTTCCGCGCGGCGGCGAACGGAGCGCGTCCATGAGCAGTCTGCGCGATGCGATGAGCCACGCAGCGCTGGGCTGGGTCAAGCCCGAGCTGGACGAGACCCTGCGCCAGGTGCGCAACGAAGTCGAGTACTACGCGGAAGACCCGACCGACGCCAGCCGCATGCGCATCTGCGCCGGCTACCTGCACCAGGTACAGGGCACCCTGCGCATGGTCGAGCTGTACGCCCCGGCCATGGTGGCCGAGGAGCTGGAACAGCTGGCCAATGCCATCGGCGCCGGTGGCGTGGCCGATCGGGATGAAGCCTGCGCGACCCTGATGCGTGGCAGCGTGCTGCTGCCAGATTACCTGGAGCGCCTGCAGAACGGTCACCGTGACATCCCGATCGTGCTGATGCCGCTGCTGAACGAGATCCGTGCCGCACGTGGCGAAGAGGGCGTGCATGACAGCGTGTTGCTGGCATTCGCACCGGACAGCATCACCGCCACCGAGGCCGAGCTGGACCATGCCCGTGGCAGCCTGAGCGGGCGCAACCGCGAGCTGCTCGATACCGTGGGCAGTGCAGTGAAGGAAGAACTGCTGCGCATCAAGGATGCGCTGGACCTGCACCTGCGTACCGGCGGTGCGCCGGAGCAGCTGCAGACCCAGGCTAACGAGCTCGGTGCGGTCGCCGATACGCTGGGCATGATGGGCCTGGGCGTGGCCCGCGGCGTGGTCGTGCAGCAACGTGATGCCCTGCGTGGCGTGGTCGAGGGCCGCCAGCAGATCGACGAAAACCTGCTGCTGGATATCGCCGGGGCGCTGCTCTACGTGGATGCGTCGCTGGATGACCAGGTCGCCCACCTGGGCGCGGGCGGCAGTGGCCAGGACGATCCGAGCGCAGTGGAGAACCGGCGCACGGTAGAGGTGCTGGCGCATGAGGCCATCGCCAACTTCGCCGCCGCGCGCGAGCATTTCGTCGCGTTCATTGAAACCAGCTGGAACCATGCCGAGCTGCAGGATGTGCCGCGCCTGCTGGGCGATGTGTCCGGTGCGCTGCGCATGCTCGACCTGGGTACCGCCGCCGATTACCTGCGCGGTGTGCAGCAGTACATCGAAGCCGAGCTGATCGGTCGCCAGCGCGTGCCGAGTGGCCGCCAGCTGGACACGCTGGCCGACGCCATGGCCAGCCTGGAGTACTACCTGGAAGCCCTGCGCGACCGTCGTCCGGGTCGCGAGGACATCCTCGACATCACCCGCAGCAGCCTTGAGGCGCTGCGCTACTGGCCGTTGCCGAACCACGATGCGGCTGAGCCGGCAGCGTCCGTGCCGCAGTCGATCGAGCGTGAGCCGGTCGTGCTGCAGGGCGAGGCACTGCAGCCAGAGCACATCGAGATCCCGGTACAGTCGGCCGCGCCGGCACCCGGTGAGGTGCCGGTACCGCTGCCGGACTTCACCTTCGATCCGCCACCGGCCACGCCTTCGCCGGCAGCGGCGGACAACAGCTTGATGTTCGGTGGGCTGGGATCCGTCGCCTCCGCGCCGCTGTCGCTGCGTGACGAGTCGGATGCACCGCTGGTCTTTGCCGCCTCCAGTGCACCTGCACCCGAGGTCCCGCAATGGGATCTGGCACCGTTCCATCCTGAGGCCGATCCGCTCGCTCCAGCGGACGATGAGCGCAGTCCGACGTTTGCCAGCTTCGATCCGGTCAGTTTCGAACAGCTCGATGCAGGGCAGGGCGCCGCCGCCCATTGGACGCTGTCGGAGGCGGCTCTGCCAGTGCAGTCCAATGCGACAACCGGCCTGGACGTAGAGGACGCCGCCGCCGCCTCGCTGTCCATCGAGACCGGCGCGCATGCCGCACCGGGGTTCGACCCGGTGGCCGCCGAACATGACGCGGTTTCTGCAAGTGACGACGTCGTGTTCCGTTTCGATGCCGATGCGCTGGACAATGCCGACGACGTGTTGTCGCTGCATGCGATGGAGGCATTGTCGCTGGAGGACGCTGCCGGGCTGCATCCGTCGCTGGAGAGCGTCGATGCCACTGCCCCTGCGGTGGTGGAAGAGAGCCCGGCTGCCGCAGAGCCGGACATCACCGCCGTGGATGTGCCGGTGGAAGCGCCCGCACCGCTTGCCGATGTGCCGGCAGCGGCGGTGTCGATGATCGACATCGACACCATCGCACCGATTGATTTCAGCGAAGCCGACGCGCAGTTCTTTGCCGAGCTGAGCGCTGCCGCCGCGGACTTCAATCCGCAGGCGACCCCGACGCCGGCCGATGCGGAAGCGCCAGTCGCCGTGGGCAGCGCGGAAGATGCAGACGCCGGCTTCGAGGCCGGCTTCGACGACGATGCCGAGAACATCGACGAGGACATCCGCGAGGTGTTCCTGGAAGAGTTCGACGACGAACTGGCCAACCTCGGAACGTTGCTGCCGGCATGGCGCATGCAGCCGGACAACATGGACCGTCTGCGTCCCATCCGCCGCATCTTCCATACGCTCAAGGGCAGTGGCCGACTGGTCGGTGCACGCACCCTGGGCGAATTTGCGTGGAAGATCGAGGGCATGCTCAACCGCGTGCTCGACGGCAGCCGCCCGGCGACGCCAGCCGTGCTGGCCATGGTCGACAACGCGCATGCCGCGCTGCCGCAGCTGAACGCCGCGTTGCGTCATGGCCAGCGGATCAGCGTGGACCTGCAGGCGATGCAGGCCATTGCCGATCGCGTCGGCGCGGGTGAGGAAACCTATTACGTACCGCTGCCGGTTGCGGCTGCTCCCGCCGCACCGGTGGTCGAAGCCGATGGCGAGGACGAGATCAGCCGCATCCTCGAAGCCGAAGCAATGGCGTCGGTGCAGGCTGAAGCCGATGCGGACCCGGCGCCCGAAGCATTGGGCACGCCGGCCAACATCGACAGCGTGCTGCGCGAGATCCTGGAAGCCGAAGTGGAAGTCCACCAGGCGACCCTGCAGGACTGGCTGCGCTTGGCACAGCAGGCGCCGCAGCCGGTCAGCGACGCGCTGTTGCGCGCGGTGCACACCATGAACGGCGCCTTCGCGATGACCGAAGTGCCGGAAATCACTGCCGTTACCGGCGGTGCCGAGTCCTACATCAAGCGCGCGCTGGCTGCAGACGTGGTGCCGGGCGACGAGGGCGTGGCCGCGCTGGATGCGACCGCGCAGGCGATCACCGCGACCATGGAAGCGCTGCAGGCCGAGCAGCCGCGCATCACGCCACAGGAAGCGCTGGTACAGCGCCTGCAGGCGCTGGCCGGTGAACTGCCGGAAGCGCGCTGGCCGATGGTCGGGCTGGAGGACGAGGATGAAGAGGGCATCGCGCTGGCGCCCGATGTCGGGCGGGCATCCGAAGCCGAAGCGCCGCTGGCCGGGCTAGACACGCTGGACGAAACCAGCATGGCGTCCGCTTTCGATGTGGCGCCCGATCTCATTGCCGAGCCGCAGCCGCTTGCCGAAGATGCGCTGGAACCGGTTCCAGCTGCAACCGACCCGCAGACGCTGGACATCGCGGCCGACAGCGGCCTGGACGTGGGCGAGCTGACCGCCAGCGACGATCTTTCGCGTTACTTCGACGCCGGCTGGCCGTCGGTGCCGGGCGAAGGTGAACCTGCCGTGGCGGACACCGGCGCGATTGAATCGATCCAGCCGGTCGAGAGTGCGCCTGTTGTCGAAGTGGCCGAAGCAGATGCCGTGCCCACGATCGCGACGGTCGACGACGCTGATCTGACCATGGCCGACGATCTGTCGCCCTACCTCGACGCCAGTGCGCTGCCGGTGGATGACCGCGACGCGGAAGAGTGGCCGGTGCCTGCGGAAGTTGACGCGATCGACCTGAATACGCCGTTGTCCTTTGATTCGGGCAGTGGCGATGACAGCGTCATTGACGCCGCTGCTGCACTGCCACTCGACAGCGGGCTGTCGAGCCTGCAGGATGAAATGGCTGCGCCGGGTTTTGCAGAACCGGTCACGCTGGCAGCCGCGCTCGAGGCCGGCCTGCACGTGATCGAAGAAGAGCAGACCCTGGACGACGACGGGCAATGGCCCGTGCTCGGCCTCCAGGCCAGCGAACTCGCGCCGGGCGAGGCGGAAGCCTTTGCCGAGGATGCGGACGTCGGCGGGGAGGCGGCGGTCGGCGAAGGAGAGAGCGCCGATCAGCCGTCCCCGGCGACGGTGAACGAGGCGAGCGCTGCCGAAGCACTGCAGGCCACCGCCGAGCCGGTGCGGTTCTTCGAACTGGAAGAAGCGCCGGGGCAGGGCACGGCCAACACCGATGCCGAACCTGCCGAGGCCGACGCCGGGGAGCGGGCGCCGCTCCACGATGAAGCCTCCACCCTGGAAGACACCGCGGATGGCGCCGATGCGCTCGACTTCAGTGTGTACGACCGCGAACTGGTCGACATCTTCGTCGAGGAAGGCAAGGACCTGCTCGACCACTGCGATGGCCTGATCAGCGAGCTTCGCAATGCGCCGCAGGATCGCGAGGTGCTGGCCGGCCTGCAGCGTGACCTGCATACCCTGAAGGGTGGCGCACGCATGGCCGGCATCAATGCCATCGGCGACCTTGGCCACAGCATCGAATCCCTGCTGGAAGCCGTGGCGGCCGGCCGCACCGAGATTGATCGCCGCGACGTGCAGCTGCTGGAGCGCGGCTTCGACCGCCTGCACCAGCTGCTGACGCGGACCGGTGCCCACCGCGTGGTGGCGCCTGCACAGGACCTGGTGGAGGCCTTCGAGGTCCGCACCACCACCGATATCGCGGCGGCCGCTGCGTCCCCGCGTGCGGCCAGCGAGGCCGAGGCCGTGCCGGCACAGGCTGTGGGCCCGCTGACGACGCCGGCCGATGCCCCGCTGTCGGCACCACTGCCGGCCGAAGGCGTGGCCGACGAAGATCCGCTGGCGCGTCCGCAGCAGGAGCAGGTGCGGGTGCGCGCCGACCTGCTCGACCGCCTGGTCAACCATGCCGGTGAAGTGGCGATCTATCGCTCGCGTCTGGAACAGCAGCTGGGTGCCTTCCGTGGTGCCATGGCCGAACTGGAGCGCACCAATGCGCGACTGCGCGACCAGCTGCGCCGACTTGACCTGGAAACCGAGGCGCAGATCGTCGCCCGCTACCAGCGCGAGCAGGACCAGGCGGACCAGAAGTTCGATCCGCTGGAACTGGACCGTTTCTCCACCCTGCAGCAGCTCAGCCGTGCGCTGAACGAGTCCGCCGCCGACCTTGGTGGCCTGCAGGGCGTCCTGGACGATCTGTCGCGCCAGTACGACTCCCTGCTGCAGCAGCAGTCGCGCGTAAGCTCGGAACTGCAGGATGGCCTGATGCGCGCGCGCATGGTGCCGTTCGACGGTCTGGTGCCGCGCCTGCGCCGCGTGGTCCGCCAGTCCGGCATGGATACCGGCAAGCAGGTCCACCTGACCCTGGAAGGTACCCACGGCGAACTGGACCGCAACGTCCTCGACCGCATGGTCGCGCCGCTGGAACACATGCTGCGCAACTCCGTGGCGCATGGTCTGGAAGCGCCGGAACAGCGCCGCGCCGCCGGCAAGCCGGAGGAGGGCGAGATCGCCATCCGGCTGCACCGCGAAGGCTCGGAAATCGTGCTGGAAGTGGCCGACGACGGCGCCGGCCTGGACCGCGAGGCGATCCGCCGCCGCGCCATCGACCGTGGCCTGCTGGCTGCCGATGCGCAGCCGAACGAGCAGGAACTGGACAACCTGATCTTCGCCTCTGGTTTCACCACCGCCGACCAGGTCAGCCAGCTGGCCGGCCGTGGCGTGGGCATGGACGTGGTACGCAACGAAGTGCGCCAGCTGGGCGGTTCGGTCGATATCCAGTCAGTGCGGGGCCAGGGCGTGCGCTTCACCCTGCGCCTGCCGCAGACGCTGGCGGTCACCCAGGCGGTGTTCGTGCAGATCGGCGAAACCACCTTTGCGGTGCCGGTCGCATCGGTCAGTGGCATCGGCCGCCTGTCGCGCGAGCGTTTCGAAGCGGCCGACAGCAGCTATCGCTACAGCGGCGAGGACTATCCGCTGTACGACCTCGGCAGCCTGGTCGGGCAGGCCCCGGCGCGTGCCGATGGCCAGGACCAGGTACCGCTGCTGCTGGTCCGTGCCGGTGACCTGCGTGCCGCTGTCGCGATCGACCAGGTGCTGGGCAACCGCGAAATCGTGGTCAAGCCGGTCGGCCTGCAGATCGCGTCGGTGCCGGGCATCTACGGTGCAACCATCACCGGCGATGGCCGCGTGGTGGTGATCCTGGACGTCGCGCCGCTGGTGCGCCGCTTCCTCGCCAACCCGACGCTGCCGGTGCTGGCCAACGCGCCACGCCAGGAGCGCCAGGTGCCGCTGGTGATGGTGGTGGACGATTCGCTGACCATGCGCAAGGTGACCGGGCGCATCCTCGAACGCCACAACTTCGAGGTCAGCGTCGCCCGCGACGGCGTGGAAGCACTGGAGCGCCTGGAAGAACGCGTGCCCGACCTGATGCTGCTGGACATCGAGATGCCGCGCATGGATGGTTACGAGCTGGCCACCGCGATGCGTGCCGACCCGCGCTACAAGGACGTGCCGATCGTGATGATCACCTCGCGCAGCGGCGACAAGCACCGCCAGCGCGCCTTCGAGATCGGTGTGCAGCGCTACCTGGGCAAGCCGTACCAGGAGCTGGACCTGATGCGTAACGTGTACGACCTGCTGGGGATCGCCCGTGTCCGTGAGTGAAGCCCAGGCGGCCCCGGCCGTCGCCCTGCTGGCCCGTCCTGGCGCAGCGCGCGAGCGCTTGCGCGAGGCGTTGTCGCATGCCGATGTGCAGCTGGTGCTGGAAGACGACCCCAACGGCCTGGAGCCGCAGCTGCTGCAGGACGCGCGTCCACAGTTCGTGTTGATCGCGCTGGAAGCGGCCATCGAGGATGCTCTGGAGCGGCTTGAAGCGGTGCTGTCCGCACCAGGCCTGACCCTGGTCTTCGACGAAGCCGAGCTGGCGGCGCGCCGTGATGGCTGGGAGGCACAGCGCTGGGGCCGCCACCTGGTCGCCAAGCTGCACGGCCACCAGCAGGTGCTGCCGCCGGGTGCGGAAGACGAACCCGCCCTGCAGCTGGAACCGGGCCACCCGGCACCGCCGCCGGCACCACGGGAAGAAGCGCTCCAGCCGCATCTGGACCAGGCATTGAGCTGGGCCGACGAGGTACCGGCGGACAGCCTGTATGCGCCACCGGCGCACCTGCACGAACCGATCGCGCTGGAGCAGGCACTGGCCGCGCTGCAGCCGGTGGTGCCGGAGCCGCTGGAGGCAGCGCCGATGCAGCCGGTTGCCGCACCGGCAACGCCGCCGGTGTCCTTCGACCACACCGCGTGGTCACTGGTCGAGGACGTAGCAGACGCACCCGCAGCCACCGGGTACATCGCCGCGATGGAAGCCCCGCTGCCGTCCTTCGATACCGATCACCTCAGCCTGGTGGACCTGGACACTGCGGCGCCTGCGGGCGCACGTGCCGGCTCGCTGCTGGTGCTGGCCGGCATTGGCGGCCCGGATGCGCTGCGCCGCCTGCTCGGTGCGCTGCCGTCGTCGCTGAGCGTGCCGGTGCTGGTGCACATGCGCCTGGACGGTGGCCGCTACGGCAACCTGGTCAAGCAGATGGCACGGGTGTCGCCGCTGCCGGTGCAGCTGGCCGAAGCCGGCCAGCGTGCAACACCCGGTGAAGTGCACGTGCTGGCCGATGACATCGGCGTGCAGGCCGCCAGCGACGGCCTGCATTTCGTCAGCGACGCGCAAGGCATTTCGATTGCCGGGCTGCCGGCCGACCACACTGCGCTGGTCCTGCTCAGCGGCGCCGACCTTGCGCATGTGGGTCCGGCGCTGGATCTGGCCGCCGCCGGTGCCTGGGTGGCCGGGCAGGTCGGCGAGGGCTGCTATGACCCTGCCGCAGCCACGGCGGTGGTCGCCGCTGGCATGGTGGCGGGTGAGCCACAGGAACTGGCGCAGGCCATCGCCTCGCGCTGGGGCGTGGAAGACGATAACGGAGAGGCACCATGAGCTATGCCAGCAATGACGAAATCCGCGGCGTCCTGATCCAGGCCGGCAACGAGCGCGTGCTGCTGCCCAATGCCACCGTGGCCGAAATGATGTCGCGGGTGCCGGTGCAGCCGGTTTCCGACGCCCCGCGCTGGCTGGTCGGCGAAATCGGCTGGCACGGCTGGCAGGTGCCGCTGGTGTCGTTCGCGCGCCTTTCCGGCCTGGGCGAGGAAGCCGTGGGCGGCCACAACAAGGTCGTCGTGCTGAAGGCCCTCAGCGGCAACGCGCAGCGCCCGTACTACGCGCTGCTGACGCAGAATTTCCCGCAGTTGATCTCGGTGCCGCGCGATGGCCTGCTGGCCGATGCTTCCGAGGAAACCCTGCCGCAGATCGTGCACATGCGCGTGCTGCTGGGTGAGCAGAGCGCGCTGCTGCCGAACCTGGATGCGCTGGAAGCCGCGCTGGATTCGCTGGCGGCCTGATCGGCAATCCGCCGGTCGGGTTCCCGGTAGTGCCGGCCGCTGGCCGGCAACCTCGTGATCCCTTGGATGCCGGCCAGCGGCCGGCACTACCACCAATCAACCTTACCCCAGGTCGCCCAACCGCGCCTGCAATGCCGCGATCGCGGCCAGCCCGGCGGTCTCCGTGCGCAGGATGCGCGGCCCCAGCTGCAGGCCCTGGAATCCTGCCGCTGCCAGCTGATCCCGGTCGCGCGGCGACCAGCCGCCTTCCGGGCCGATCGCGATCACGATGCCGCCCGTCGGCGCCGCGTCGAGCGTCGACAGGCGATGGGCACCGTGCGGGTCCAGCGTCAGCCGCAGCGTATCGGCCGGCAGCGTCGTCGCCGCCTGCGCCAGTGACACCGGCGATCCAACCTGCGGAATGCGCGCGCGCCCGGACTGGCCGCAGGCCGAGGTCACCACGTTGTTCCAGTGCGCTACGCGCTTCTCCGCGCGCGCGACATCCAGCTTCACTTCGGTGCGCTCGGCATTCACCGGAACGATGGCGCTCACGCCCAGCTCGGTGGCCTTCTGCAGGATCAGGTCCATCTTCTCGCCTCGGGCAATGCCCTGCAGCAGAGTGATCGCCAGCGGCGATTCGTTGTCCACCGCCTGCACCGCATCGATGCGCACCTGCACCTCGCGCTTGCCGGCGGCAGTCAGCGTGGCGCTGTAGTCGTGGCCATCGCCGTTGAACAGCACACAGGTATCACCCTCGCGCAGGCGCATCACCCGCACCAGATGGTTGGCCGTCTCTTCCGGCAGGGTCACGGTCTGGCCGCTGTGCAGCGCCAGGTCGATGGGGCAGCGGGTCACGCGCATGCAATCGCCTCGTCAATCGCCGCCAGCGTGGTATGTGCCAGCAGCTCCAGTTGTTCGTCATCCACGCAGTAGGGTGGCATCCAGTACAGCACGTCGCCCAGCGGACGCAGCACCACGCCACGTTTCAGCGCAGCCTTGTAGGCGTGCAGGCCCAGTCGCAGCGCCGGATCGAACGGCGTGCGCTTGTTGCCATCACGCGACAGCTCGAAGGCCACCACCATGCCGGCCTGGCGGACGTCGGCCACGTGCGGATGGTCGCTCAATGGCGCAGCCAGCGCGCCCATCACCGAGGCGATGCCACGGTTGCGGGCGATCACATCGTCGTCGCGGAAGATGTCCAGCGTCGCCAGCGCAGCCGCACAGGCCAGCGGGTTGCCGGTGTAACTGTGCGAATGCAGGAAGGCGCGCTCGCGAGAGTCATCAAGGAAGGCGTCGTACAGCGCCTGCGTGGCCAGCACCGCGGCAAGCGGCAGGAAGCCGCCGGTCAGGCCCTTGGACAGGCACATCAGATCCGGCATCACCCCGGCCTGCTCGCAGGCGAACAGGGTGCCGGTGCGGCCGAAGCCGGTGGCGATCTCGTCGGCGATCATGAATGCGCCGTGCGCATCACACAGTTCGCGCACCCGCTGCAGGTACACCGGGTCATGCATGCGCATGCCGCCGGCGCACTGCAGGCGCGGCTCCAGGATCACCGCGCAGATCTCGCCGGGATGCTGGTCAAACAGGGTGGCCAGACCATCAGCGGCCTGGCGTGCGCGATCAGCCGCACTCTGGCCCGGCTCGGCCAGGTAGGCATCGGGCGAGGGCGCGAACAGGCCTTCGGCCAGCAGCGGCGCGTAGACGCGGCGGTACAGCGGAATGTCCGCCATCGCCAGCGCTCCAAGGGTCTCGCCGTGGTAGCCGTTCTCCAGCGCGATGAAGCGCGTGCGCCGTGGCTCGCCGCGGTTCTGGAAATACTGGAAGGCCATCTTCAGCGCGACTTCAACGCCGGCCGAGCCGTTGTCGGCGTAGAACACCTTGGCCAGCGGCTCGCGGCCGGGCTGGCGTGGCGCCAGCGCCAGCAGGCGCTCGGCCAGGGTGATCGCCGGCTCATGGCCGAAGCCAGCCAGCATCACCTGTTCCAGCTGCCCGGCCTGCGCCGCGATGGCGCCGCCGATGCGCGGCTCGGCATGGCCGAACAGATTGGTCCACCAGCTGCTGACGGCGTCCAGATAGCGGTTGCCGTCGTGGTCGATCAGCCATGCGCCTTCACCACGGGCGATCGGCACCAGCGGCAGGGTATGCGGGTGCTCACGCATCTGCGTGCACGGATGCCACAGCACCTGCAGGTCGCGTTGCCGCCAGTGCTGGGCCAGCGGGGAGGGGGTTGGGTCTGCTAGCATTTCGGGCTCATGAACATGTTGCTGCCTGCACATTCTATCGGCCCCGGCGCTGGCGCCGGCCGCCGCGGAGATTCCGCATGAACGATGACCGTGCCGGCCGGCGCTTGCCGATCATCCATCGGATCACCGATGAGGAGAACGGCCCCTTCCAGCGCCAGCACCTGGACCTGGAGTTCTCCAACGGGGAACGCCGCCGCTTCGAACGCCTGGTCAGCCGTGGCCATGGTGCGGTGGTGGTGGTGCCGATGCTCGATGACGAGACGGTGCTGCTGGTTCGTGAATACGCCGCTGGCATGCACCGCTATGAACTGGGCCTGGTCAAGGGCCGGATCGACGCCGGCGAAACCCCCGGGGAGGCCGCCGACCGCGAGCTGAAGGAAGAGGCCGGGTACGGTGCACGCCGGGTCGACGTGCTGCGCGCGATGACCCTGGCCCCCACCTACATGAGCCACCAGTCGTGGCTGGTGGTGGCACGCGACCTGTATCCGGAAAAGCTGGCCGGCGACGAGCCGGAAGAACTGGAGGTGGTGCCGTGGAAGCTGGCCGAACTGGACCAGCTGATGCTGCGCGAGGACTTCTCCGAGGGACGCTCGCTGGCGGCGCTGTTCATCGCTCGCCAGTGGCTGCAGGGAACGCGATGATCAAACTGACCACGGACCTGCGCGAGACCGCCATCGCCATCGCCCAGGAAGCCGGACAGGCCATCATGCAGGTGTACGCCGATGGCTTCGAGGTGCAGATCAAGGACGACGACAGCCCGGTCACCGCCGCCGACCTGGCCGCCAACCAGGTCATCGAACTGGGCCTGCGCCAGCTGACCCCGGACCTGCCGATCCTGTCGGAGGAATCGGCGCAGGTGCCTTGGGAGCACCGCCGCCACTGGGGCGCGTACTGGCTGGTGGATCCGCTCGACGGCACCCGCGAGTTCGTCAAGCGCAATGGCGAGTTCAGCGTCAACATCGCCCTGATCTACCAGGGCGCACCGGCTTTCGGCGTGGTGCTGGCGCCGGTCACCGGCATCGTCTGGCACGCCATGCGTGGCGAGCTGGCCTATCGCCGGCAGGGCCTGCACGACACCGTGCTGCGCACCCGCACGCCGGCCACCGCCCCGCTGCGCGTTGCCGCCAGTCGTTCGCACCGCTCGCCGGAAACCGAGGCGCTGCTGGCGCGCATGGGCCGCATCGAGACCATCGCGCAGGGCTCGTCGCTGAAATTCTGCCGGATCGCCGAAGGCGGCCTGGATGTCTACCCTCGGCTGGGCCCGACCTCCGAATGGGATACCGCTGCCGGCCAATGCGTGCTGCATGCCGCCGGCGGCGCCGTGCTGTCGGCCGCGACCGGCAAGCCGTTCCGCTACAACCGCCGCGAAACCCTGTTGAACGGCGATTTCATTGCCCTTGGTGATACCAGCCTGCCATGGCGCGACTGGTTGTCCGACTGACCCTGGAGGCCGCATGAGCGCGCACGACACCCCCACCACCGGCAGCGCCGCCGCCCACGAGCTGGAGCGCCTGCTGGCGATCATGGCGCGCCTGCGCGACCCGCAGGGCGGCTGCCCGTGGGATCTGGAGCAGAACTTCGCAACCATCGCGCCGTACACCATCGAGGAAGCCTACGAGGTGGCCGATGCGATCGACCGTGGCGATCTCGACGATCTCTGTGACGAGCTGGGCGACCTGCTGCTGCAGGTGGTGTTCCATGCGCGCATGGCCGAAGAGCAGGGGGCCTTTGCCTTCGCCGAGGTCGCACGCGCGATCAGCGACAAGATGCAGCGCCGTCACCCGCACGTGTTCGCCGACGTGAGCGTCGACGATGCCGACGGCGTGACGCGCAACTGGGATGCGATCAAGCGTGCCGAGCGTGCCGCCAAGGGCGAGCAGGACACCTCCGCGCTGGCCGGCATTTCGCGCGGGCTGCCGGAATGGCAGCGGGCGGTGAAGTTGCAGTCGCGTGCGGCCAAGGTCGGCTTCGACTGGCCCGGCCCGTTGCCGGTGCTGGACAAGGCGGCCGAGGAACTGCAGGAACTGCGCGAGGAGTTCGAGCGCGGCGATATCGCGGGCAACAAGGCGCGGCTGCAGGAAGAGCTCGGCGACCTGCTGTTCGTCTGCGCCAACCTGGCGCGCCATGCCGACATCGACCTGGGTGCGGCGCTGCGCGGGGCCAACCACAAGTTCGAACGCCGCTTCCGCGCGATGGAAGCGCAGGCCGACGCGCAGGGTGGGGCGCTGGCTGCGATGGGCCTGGATGCGCAGGAAGCGTTGTGGCAGCAGGCCAAGGCGGCGGAGAAAGCGTGAAGACGCTGGGCCTGTTCCTGCTGACCGCGCTGGCCGAGATCGTCGGCTACTACCTGCCCTGGGTATGGCTGCGCAAGGGCGGCAGCGTCTGGTTGTTGTTGCCGGCCGCGGCCAGCCTGGCCCTGTTCGCGTGGCTGCTGACTCTGCACCCGACTGCCAGTGGACGGGTCTATGCCGCCTACGGTGGCGTGTACATCGGCACCGCGCTGTTCTGGTTGTGGCTGGTCGACGGCATCCGCCCCAGCCGCTGGGACCTGTTCGGTGCAGCCCTGTGCCTGGCCGGCATGGCGGTGATCATGTTCGGGCCGCGCACCTCATCGGTGTAGAGCCGGGCCATGCGTGGCTGCGCCTCCTTCCGACCGCGCTGGCGCGCGCAAGCCGGGCATGGCTCGGCGCCACAAGGTCAGCGATGGTGCATGATGGCGACGACCCTGGTTCCCGGAGCACGCGCATGTCCCGCTTCGCCAGCTTCCGCGAGTTCTATCCGTTCTACCTCAGCGAGCATCGCCACCCGGTATCGCGCCGGCTGCACTTCATCGGCAGCTGCGGCGTACTGCTGCTGGTCGCGGCAGCGATCCTGCGTGGGCAGCCGGTGCTGCTGCTGGCTGCCCTGTTCTGCGGTTACAGCTTTGCCTGGGTTGGCCATTTCTTTTTCGAGAAGAACCGCCCGGGCACCTTCCAGCACCCGCTGTACTCGTTCATGGGCGACTGGGTGATGTTCGCCGACATCCTGCGCGGGCGCATGCCCTGGTAGCTCCGCTGTGAATGCGGCCTTCACGCGCTATGCTGGGGCCTGGACGTCATAGATAAGGAAAGCAAGATGTTCCCGACCATGTTCTTTACCGTGGTGCTGGCCTTCGTGGCCGTGGTGATCCTGTTCAAGGCGGTACGGATGGTGCCGCAGGGGTACGAATGGACCGTCGAGCGCTTCGGGCGCTACACGCACACCATGACCCCCGGCCTGCACTTCCTGATTCCGATCGTGTACGGGGTCGGGCGCAAGGTGAACATGATGGAGCAGGTGCTGGATGTACCCAGCCAGGAAGTGATCACCAAGGACAACGCCGCCGTGCGCGTGGACGGCGTGGTGTTCTTCCAGGTACTGGATGCCGCCAAGGCTGCCTATGAGGTGGCCAACCTGGAAGTGGCGATGATCGCCCTGGTGCAGACCAACATCCGTACCGTGATCGGTTCGATGGACCTGGATGAATCGCTCAGCCAGCGCGAGGTGATCAATGCCCAGCTGCTGAGCGTGGTCGACCATGCCACCAACCCGTGGGGTGTGAAGGTCAACCGCATCGAGATCCGCGACATCCAGCCGCCGCGCGACCTGCTGGATGCGATGGCGCGGCAGATGAAGGCCGAGCGCGAGAAGCGCGCGCAGATTCTAGAGGCAGAGGGTTCACGCCAGTCGGAGATCCTGCGTGCCGATGGCGAAAAGCAGGCCACCGTGCTGGAGGCCGAAGGCCGTCGCGAAGCTGCATTCCGCGATGCCGAGGCGCGCGAACGCCTGGCCGAGGCCGAAGCAATGGCGACCAAGGTGGTGTCGGCGGCGATTGCCGAGGGCGACGTGCAGGCGATCAACTACTTCGTTGCCCAGAAGTACGTGGAAGCGTTCAAGGAGCTGGCCAGTTCGCCGAACCAGAAGCTGGTGCTGATGCCGATGGAGGCCAGTGGCGTGATCGGTTCGATCGCCGGCGTGGCCGAACTGGCGAAGCAGGCGCTGGCCAGCCAGGACAACAAGGCCGCCGGCAAGCGGCCGCCGCCGCTCGGAGGCTGACATGCGCTGGGAAGTCGTCGGTTGGGGCGCGCTGGCGCTGCTGCTGTTTGCCGCCGAGGCGTTGGCGCCCGGGGCGTTCATGCTGTGGATCGGCATTGGCGCGGCGGCGGTGTTCGTACTGGTTGCGGTGTTCAGCGGCATTCCATTGCTGTGGCAGGTCGTTGCCTTCGTCGTGCTGAGCGTTGTCTCGATCCAGTGCTACCGGCGCTGGGGCAAGGCAAGGGCGCGACCCAGCGATGCACCGTTGCTCAACCGCCGCGCCGAACAACTGGTCGGACGGGTGGTGCCGTTGCAGCAGGGTATCGTTGGTGGGCAGGGCCGGGTCAGCATCGACGACGCGTACTGGCAGGTCAGCGGCCCGGAGTTGCCTGCAGGTACGTGGGTGCGGGTGCGCAGCGTGCAGGGCACGGTGCTGGTGGTCGAGGCGGTGGCCCAGGGCTGAGGCTGCGGTGGTTTGGCCGCGTCCGCGGGTCGTCAAGGCCAGCGGGCGCGGTCGCATGAGGTGTGCTTGCAGATGGCCGCTGCGCTGCGGCGCGACCTGCGGGCGACCGATCTGGGATAATGGGGATTCTTGTTTCCTCTGCTGCCGGACCCGGTCATGACCCAGAAGACGCTGCTCAACGATACCCACCGCGCCCTTGGCGCCAAGATGGTCGATTTCGGGGGTTGGGACATGCCCATCCACTACGGCTCGCAGCTGGACGAGCACCACCTGGTGCGTCGCGAGTCGGGTGTGTTCGACGTCAGCCACATGACCGTGGTCGACCTGCGCGGTGACCAGGTCAAGCCGTTCCTGCGCCGCCTGCTGGCCAACTCGGTCGACAAGCTGAAGGTGCCGGGCAAGGCGCTGTACTCGTGCATGCTGAATCCGCGCGGCGGCGTCATCGACGACCTGATCGTCTACTACCTGGGCGACGATTTCTTCCGCATGGTGGTCAACGCCTCCACCCGCGAAAAGGACCTGGCCTGGCTGCGCGAGCAGGCCGCGCCGTTCGGCGTCAGCGTCGAGCAGCGCCCGGACCTGGCCATCCTGGCCGTGCAGGGCCCGCAGGCGCGCGCGATCGTGATCGGCCTGGCCCGCGAATCCGAGCGCGAGGCGCTGACCAAGCTGGGCCGCTTCGCCGCCCTGCAGGTGCAGTCCGACGACGGCGTCGAGCTGTTCGTCGCCCGCACCGGTTACACCGGCGAAGACGGCTTCGAAATCCTGCTGCCGCAGGACGCGGTGGTCGCGTTCTGGAACCGCCTGCTGGCGGCGGGCGTGAAGCCGGCCGGTCTCGGCGCACGCGACACGTTGCGCCTGGAAGCCGGCATGAACCTGTACGGCCAGGACATGGACGAAGAGATCAGCCCGTACGAAGCGGCGCTGGCCTGGACGGTGTCGCTGGACGAAGGCCGCGACTTCATCGGTCGCGACGCGCTGGAAGCGCAGAAGGCTGCCGGCACAGCACGCCAGATGATCGGCCTGGTGATGGACGAGAAGGGCGTGCTGCGCCACGGCCAGGCGGTGACCACCGCTGGCGGCCAGGGCGAGATCCTGTCCGGCACCTTCTCGCCGACCCTGGCCAAGGGCATCGCTTTTGCCCGCGTGCCCGCCGGTGAACTCGGCGAGGTCACCGTCGACATCCGCGGCCGGCAGGTGCCGGTGCGCGTGGTCAAGTTCCCGTTCGTGCGCGAAGGCCAGGCCCAGCCCGGCGTGCTCGCCGACGCCTGATCCGGACATGCCGGTCGTCACTGACAGCAGTGGCGGCCGGTTGGTTACACTAGCCCCGTTTTTTCCACCCCTGCATATCTCTGGAGCAGTCCCATGAGCGAGATCCCCGGCGACCTCAAGTTCCTCAAGTCCCATGAGTGGGCCCGTGTCGAAGGCAATGGCCGCGTCACCGTCGGTATTTCCGACCATGCCCAGGGCCTGCTGGGTGACCTGGTCTACGTCGAACTGCCGGAAGTCGGCGCCGACGCCAAGGCCGGCGAACAGATCGCCGTCGTCGAGTCGGTGAAGGCCGCCTCGGACGTCTACAGCCCGATCAGCGGCAAGGTTGTCGAGGTCAACTCGGCCCTGTCCGACAAGCCGGAAACCATCAACGAAGATGCCTACGGCGAAGGTTGGATGTTCGTGGTCGAACTGACCAACGCTGAAGAGGTCAACGAGCTGCTGGACCCGGACGCGTACGCCGAAGCCCTGGAGAACGACGACCACTGAGTCGTCGTTTCCGGGTTCTGCAACGGCCACCTTCGGGTGGCCGTTTTTGTTTTGGCGAGTACGTCGGCTCATGACGCAGGGTTTGCTGCGCGCCCTCGACGCGGCATCAGCAGACCCGCGAACGGTACCGAGGGGCGTGCGCAGTTTTGCGCAAATCCGCGTTTCCGCCCCGCGCCGACGCGTCCGGATGTGAAAACTTTTCGCCCCCCGTTGCGGTGCCGTTGTGCTGGCGCTGATGCCGGCACCGGCCGGTGCCGGCGCTGCGTGCATGCAGTGGCCGCCAACATGCATGCATCTGCGCAGAGTGCCTATTTCAAGTGGTTTTTGTTCAACGCTTGCGTTGTTGTTGCTGCAGGCAACGCGCGTGCGTGGTGCTTCGTTGGTCGTCGAGGGCGGAGCGTCGCGACCGTGCAGGCAACACCGCGGATGGCGCGGATGTGAAAATTTTTCGCGGGGGTTGTTGACAGTAAAAAAAACCGTGATTAGGTTTCGCCTCAGCAGACCTTGCCTGCCAAACCGAGTGCGCAGAATCAATCGTCCGATGCGAAGCAGCCCCTTCAAGACCACCGCGACCCAGATGACGGTGGACATGGCCCCGCTTCCCCCGGAGAAATGCAAGGCACCTCCCGTTCCGATGCCCGCTCCGCCGATCGAGGCGGGCATTGCCGCATCCGTAACGGCGCGCTTGACGCGCCGGCGGTCCCCGCACGCAGCATCCGCGGGTTTGATCCACCTGGGCGTTTCAACTCCCTATCACTGACGAGGAGCCATCCCATGGCAACCAAGAAAGCTGCGAAGAAAAAGCCCGCCGCCAAGAAGGCGGTGAAGAAGGTCGCGAAGAAGGCCGCTGCCAAGAAGGCAGTGAAGAAGGTCGCGAAGAAGGCGACCGCCAAGAAGGCAGTGAAGAAGGCTGCGAAGAAGGTCGCCAAGAAGGCCACTGCGAAGAAGGCAGTGAAGAAGGCGGCGAAGAAGGTAGCCAAGAAGTCTCCTGCCAAGAAGACCGCGAAGAAGGCCGTCAAGAAGGTAGCCAAGAAGGCCACCAAGAAGACTGCCAAGAAGGCAACGGCCCGCAAGCCGGCCAAGAAGGTCGCGAAGAAGGCGACTGCCAAGAAGGCCGTCAAGAAGACCGCCAAGAAGGCAGTGAAGAAGACCGCGAAGAAGGCCACCAAGAAGGCTGCCCCGAAGAAGGCAGCGAAGAAGGTTGCCAAGCGCAAGCCGGCCGCCCGCAAGAAGAAGGCCGCTCCGGTCGCTCTGCCGGCAACCCCGGCGCCGCTGATCTAAGTACTTCCCGATAGCCGCATCCTGAAACCCCTTCCCTGGCTGCCCAGCGGGGAGGGGGTTTTTTTATGGGGCCATTGGTAGCGTCGAGCCATGCTCGACCGCCTTGCTGACGGTCGATGCTAGCGGTGCGGCGCCGGTGGAAAGCGCTCCACCAGGAAATCGATGAAGCTGCGCAGGCGGGTCGAGGGGTAGCGGTCGTGGGCGTAGACCACGTGCATCGGCCGCCCCGCGTGGCCGTGTTCGGGAAACAGCTGCACCAGCCGCCCAGCCTCGACATCCGCGGCCAGAAGCAGTGCCGATTGCAGCACGATGCCCAGCCCATGCAGCGCCGCTGTACGCAGCGCTTCGCCGTTGTTGATCTGCAGTCGACCTGTGGGCACATGGCCGAGCCCGCCAGCATCGGCCTGCAGCCACTGCGCCAGCGCGCTGGGTTCGAAGGACAGGCATTGGTGCCGGGCAAGCGCCAGCAGGTCGGAGGGCGTACCGTGCCGGGCGAGGTATCCGGGCGAGGCGCACATCATCAAGCGATACGGTGCCAATGCACGTGCCACCAGCACGCTGCTGTCGGCCAGCGTGCCGATGCGCAGGGCTGCTTCGAAACCCTCCTCTGCGAGGTCGACCACGCGGTCGGTCAGCACCGCGTCGACACGCACGTCGGGGTAGCGCGCCATGTAATCGGCCAACGCCGGTACCAGCGCATGCGTGCCGAAGATCACCGGCGCGCTGATGCGCAGCGTGCCTGCAGGTGCCAGGTGCTGGTACTGGGCCTGAGCATCGGTTTCCTCCACCAGCCGCAGGATCTCCCGGCAGCGGGCGTAGTAGTCCTCCCCGAACGGCGTCATGTGCTGGCGCCGGGTGGTACGACTGAGCAACTGCATGCCCAGCCGCGCCTCCAACGCACGCAGGTGCTTGCCGGCCATCGTCGGGGAGATGGCCAGTGCTGCCGCTGCAGCGCTGAGGCTGCCCTTGTCCACGATCAGCACGTACACCTGCATGCTTTCCAGCAGGTTCATCTGAAACTCCGGGTGTTGAATGCTGAAACTTTTGCGGAGTTTATCAATCACGGGTGATCAAACAGCATGCACTGCAGGGGCCGGATCCACCGGCCGTGCTGAAAGGAGAACACGATGGATTTGAATCTTGAGGGACGCACAGCGCTGGTCACCGGGGCGGGCAGTGGCATCGGTGCCGCTGTCGCCAGGCAACTGGCCGCGCAGGGCGTACGTGTTGCCATCTCGTCACGGCGGCAGGCACCGCTGCAGGCGCTGGCGGCAGGGATCGAAGCGGCGGGCGCACCCGCGCCGATCATCCTGCTGGGCGATGTCACTGACGCCGGGGACGTGCGACGCATTGCTGACGCGTCGCTGGCGGCGTTGCAGCGGGTGGACATCCTGGTCAACGCGGCTGGCGGTTCGCGGCCAACGACCGTCGATGCAGCCGACTCGATCTGGGAGGAGGCATTGGCGCTGAACTTCTCTGCCGCACGACGGCTGACCCAGGCACTGCTGCCGGCGATGCAGGCGCAGGGATGGGGGCGGGTGATCAACTTCAGCGGTTCGATGGAGCCCCGTTCGGTGAATGCCGCCACCGCGGCGAAAGCAGCGCTGCATCTGTGGAGCAAGGGGCTGTCGTCGGAGGTGGCCGGGCAGGGCATCACGGTGAATGCCATTGCGCCGGGTCGGATCAACAGCCCGCAGATCCTGGACCGCCTGCATCCCACCGAGGAAAGCCGACGCGCGTTCATCGCCAGTAACATCCCGATCGGGCGCTTCGGTGAGCCGGAAGAAGTGGCGCCGCTGGTGGCATTCCTCGCCTCGCCGCTGGCCGGTTACATCACCGGTGCGGTGATTCCGGTGGACGGCGGCATGCACTACTTCGCGCATTAGCCCTCCGTTTGTAGAGTCGAGCGCGGCTCGATTCCACAACAGCCAACAAAAAGGGCGGCCTGCAGGCCGCCCTTCATGCTCACGGTCGCGCCCGCCTGATCAGCGCGGCGACGCCACCGCGCGGTTGCTGGAAGCGCCCTTGCCCTTGCGCTTGTCCTGCTGCGCCGGGCTTGCACCTTCGGCCATCAGGTTGTCGCTGCCGAAGTCGGTGTCCACATCCAGCCAGCGCTGTGCCGGCAGGCCGAGCGCGGAATCGAGCACGGTCGGCAGCAGGCCGCTGGGCAGGCCGCTCTCGCCATTCCACATGATGGCGATGCCGAGATCGCGTTCGGGGACCAGCGCGACCAGGCCGCGGTAGCCCTGTACGGCACCGGCATGGAACACCACGTCGTGGCCGGCGTAGTCGAAGGTGCGCCAGCCCAGCGCGTAGCCGGCCGAGTGCAGGCGCTCGCGGCGCCAGCCCGAACGCATCTCGCCGGGAGTGTTGATCAGGCTCGAATGCAGGGTAGCCAGCAACGGTGCCGGCAGCACATCGGGGCGATGGCCGGTGTGCGCCAGCAGCCACTGCGCCATGTCGCTGGCGCTGGCGTTGACGCCAGCCGCCGGGGCAACACGGTAGTAGGTCGGCTTCGGTGTCAGCGACACCCAGCCGTTGCGGCTGCGCACGTGCGGACGCGCCCAGCGCGAGCTGGCCTGGATGCCGGCCAGGCCGAGGCTGGCATCGTTCATGCCCAGCGGCTTGAAGATGCGGCGCTCGACCGACTGCTCGTAGAAGCTGCCGGAGGCGGCATAGACGACGTCGCCGATCAGGCTGAAGGCCACGTTCTGGTAGGCGTAGCAGTCGCCCGGCAGGCACTTCAGGCTGGTGTTGGCCAGTTTCTGGGTCAGCGCGTAGTACTCGGCATTGCCTTCGATGTCGCGGTCGTAGGCGTTGTAGGGCAGGCCGACGCGGTGGCTGAGCACATCGGCCACGGTCAGGCGGTCGGTGGCTTCGGGCGAGTTGAGGCGGAAGCCCGGCACGTAGTCGGTGACCTTGCTGTCCCAGCGCAGCGTGCCGTCGTTGACCAGTAGTCCGGCCATGGTGCCGGCGAAGGCCTTGGACAGCGACGCCAGGCGGAACACGGTGTGCGCATCGACCGGCAGCGGATTGTTGACGTCAGTGACGCCATAGCCGCGCGCGCTGAGGATGCGGCCGCCCTGCACGATGGCCACGGCCATGCCCGGCACGCGCTCGCCATAGGTGAGCTGCTGCGCCATCGATTCGATATTGGCGACGTTGAAGCCTGCGGCGGGCGCCTGCACCTGCGGCACCAGCCCGGTACGGTAGGCCGCCGGCTGGGTGTGGGCAACGGCGGTGGCCGCAGCGGACTCGATGTTGGCCGGCATCGGCGGCAACGGCGGCGGGGTCTGCGCGGTGGTGGACAAGGCAACAGGCATCAACATGCCCAGCAAACCGGTGGCCGCCGAACGGATCGGACGACGCAGGCTGTTCTTTTTCATCGGTGGGACCCGTGCGCGACTGCTGATGGCGATTCTAGCGCCGCTTTTCCTCTGTGCACAAACAAAGCGAAGATGAATGCGCATCTCGTTGAAAAAGTTGGGATTTTGACGCCTCGAAAGCGTGTATCGGAACGTGTCATCCGGACCCGGTCATGACACCGCGTTGCGGCCTTCAGACGGCCACCTGCTGGCGATGTTGCAGTGCATTGGATAACGTACGCGCTTCACCGCCCCGGAGCCTGCCATGCCGCTGTCCAACCGCCGTCATCTGGCGAGGGACGCCGCGTGAGCGCGGTACGAGAGAAGGGCCCGCTGCAGGGGCTGATGGCGGCACTGCGCGAGTCCCCGGCGCTGTGGTGGTCGTTCCTGTACTTCTTCTGCCTGCTCAGCGGCTACTACGTGCTGCGTCCGGTGCGTGAAGCCATGGCCGCCTCGGCGGACCTGGAAACGGTGTTCCCGCCCGTGCTGATCGCCTGGTTCGCCAGTCATGGCATCGCGTTGAAGGACTTCGTCCTGCAGTTCCTGTTCTCCTGCGTGTTCGTGATCATGCTGGTGCTGCAGCCGGTGTACGGCTGGCTGGTCAGCCGCTTCCCGCGACGGGTGTTCCTGCCGGCGGTGTATGGGTTCTTCATCGTGACCCTGCTTGGCTTCTACATGATGTTCGACAGCGGCGTGCCTGGCCGCGGCATGGCTTTCTTCTTCTGGATCACCGTCTTCAACCTGTTCGCAGTGGCGGTGTTCTGGAGTTTCATGGCCGATGTCTTCTCCAATGTGCAGGCCCGGGCCTTCTATGGCTACATCGGCGCGGCGGGCACCGTCGGTGCCTTCCTTGGTCCGGTCATCACCAGTGCGCTGGTGCAGCGCGTGGGCATCGCCAACCTGATGCTGGTGTCGGCCGGTTTCCTGGCGATCTGCTTGTTCTGCATCTGGCGCCTGCGGCACTGGGCGGTGCTGCGCGAGCAGGAGCAGCAGTTGGTATCGGGTGAGAAGCCGATGGGCGGCAGCGTGCTGGATGGCCTGAAACTGATCGTGCGCGAGCCGTTGCTGCGCTGGCTGGCGATCATGGTGGTGTTCGGCGTGGGCGTGGGGACGCTGCTCTACAACCAGCAGGCTGCAATCGTGCGCGCGGCGTTCACTGACCCGGCGGCCAGTACCGCGTTCTTCTCGCGCATCGACCTGGCGGTGAACGCGCTGGCGCTGCTGATGCAGGTGGGCCTGACCCGCTGGCTGCTGTCGCGCCACGGCATCGCGCCGGCGCTGCTGATTCCCGGTTTCGCGATCCTGATCGGCTTCTCGGTGCTGGCAGCCTCGCCGATGCCGTTGATGGTCGCGGTGGTGCAGGTGATGACCCGCGCCAGCGAATTTGCACTGGCCAAGCCGGCGCGCGAGACCATCTACACGCGCGTGGACCGGCAGTGGCGCTACAAGGCCGGCGCAGCGATCGATACCGTGGTCTACCGCGGTGCGGACCTGAGCTTTGCCTGGGTGCACAAGGGCCTGTCATTGTTCGGCTCGCACGTGGTGTTCATCGGCGGCATGCTGGTGGCCGCGTGCATGACCGCAGCCGCGTTCGGTGTACTGCGCGAAGAAAAGAAACTGCCGCGCGACCGCTGATTTTCCGGGGCCCGACCCCCATCCCTGTCCAAGGAACTGCCCATGTACTGGATCGCACTCACCCTGACGTTGCTCGTCGCCCTGCTGCACGTCTATTTCCTGGTGCTGGAGATGTTCCTGTGGGCCCGCCCGCTGGGCCTGAAGACCTTCCGCAACACGCCGGAGAAGGTGGAGGCCACGCGGGTGCTGGCGGCCAACCAGGGCCTGTACAACGGCTTTCTGGCAGCAGGCATCGTGGTGGGGCTGGTGATCGGGCAGCCGGTGCTGGTGACGTTCTCGCTGGCCTGCGTGGTGGTGGCAGGGTGCTATGGCGCCTACAGCGTGAGCCGCCGCATTTTCATGATCCAGGCGGTGCCGGCGATCCTGGCGTTGGTGTTTCGCGCGGTGGCGTAGTTTCCAGCCAACGGCGCAGCCCCTCGTGGGTTGGTCGCGGAATGCTTGTCATGGGGTTGGCCGGGCGGGTTGGGTTCGCGGGGGACGCCGCAAGTACGTCCCTGTAGGCTTGGCCGCGGCATCCATGCCGCGGACACCCCCGCGAACCCAACCCGCCCGGCCCCTGACAGGTTCCGTGTGCGGCCAGCCCACGGAGAAGGAAAAAGAAGATCAAGGGCAACAGCGGGTCGCTGCGCTCGTGGGTTCTGCGCGCATGAAAAAAGCGGCCGAAGGGCCGCTTTTGCTTTTGCTCTTGCTCTTCTTTTTCTCTTCCGTGGGTGGACGCCACAGAGATCTGTCAGAGGTCGGAGGGGTGGGGCCGGGCGGGGTATCCGCGCCATGGATGGCGCGGCTAAGCCTTATCTGATGAAAATCTGTCAGCGTAGGTGTCGAGAGCCGGCGTGGGCCGCCGTACGAGCCTGGATCTCGACGATCGCCATGTAGCTTGGCGCCCACGCCGGAATCTCCCTTGATCCGCCCGAACAGTTGCTGGAG
>NZ_JCAFRI010000007.1:0-183215 GCF_059367915.1 Stenotrophomonas sp. YJH_SMC_19 | reverse complement strand
TTCCCGACCCGGGTAGTGCCGGCCGCTGGCCGGCAACCTCATGACGTCGGAACGATTCCGTATCTGCCGGCCAGCGGCCGGCACTACCAACCACCGGCTTCGGCAATTCCCCACACGGGTAGTGCCGGCCGCTGGCCGGCAACCTCATGACGTCGGAACGATTCCGTATCTGCCGGCCAGCGGCCGGCACTACCAACCACCGGCTTCGGCAATTCCCCACCCGGTAGTGCCGGCCGCTGGCCGGCAACCCCATGACGTCGGAACGTTTCCGTATCTGCCGGCCAGCGGCCGGCACGACCGGGTTTTACTCTTCCTCTTCCGGCACGTCCTGCGGGTTCAACGTCTTGCTCGCCCGCTTCGGCGCGGTGAACGGCGTCGGCGTCGGCACGCCCTGGCCGGAATTGCCGAACACCATCTTGGCGCCGGCATTCAGACCACCACCGGCAATCTCCAGCTCGAAGCGCTCGGCATCGCGGCGGCGAATCTGCTCGGCAATCTCCACCGCATCGTCTTCATCCGCACCCAGTTCCACCAGCGCGGCCTGGCCGAACAACACTGCCGATTCAAACGTCTCGCGGATCTGGAAATCGACACCGGCATGGATCAGCCGCAGCGAATGCTCGCGGTCGAACGAACGCACCATCAGCTTGGCCTGGGGGAACTCGTGTGCCACCAGTTCAACGATGCGGTCGGCGGCCTCGGCCTTGTCCACGCACACCGCAATCGCACGTGCGGTGGCCGCGCCCGAGGCATGCAGCACGTCCAGTCGCGTACCGTCGCCGTAGTAGATCTTGAAACCGAAGCGCGCCGCGCTCTGGATCATCTCCACATCGTTGTCGATGATGGTGACGTCCACGTCGCGCGCCAGCAGCGACTGGCTGGCGACCTGGCCGAAGCGACCGAAGCCGATCAGCAGCACACTGCCGGACAGGCCCTCGGCCTCGTCCACGCCGTCCATGTTCACCGTCGGCTTCGGCGCGATGCGCTTGTAGACCAGCACCACCAGCGGGGTCAACGCCATCGACAACACCACCACCGCGGTGAAGTTCGCATTGATCTCCAGATTGATCACGCCGGCCGATGCGGCGGCAGAGAACAGCACGAAGGCAAACTCGCCGCCCTGCGCCATCAGCACGCCGCGATCCAGCGCCTGCGCGTGGTCGCTGCCCATGATGCGCGCGACCACGTAGATGCACAGCGCCTTGGCCGCCATCAACGCCAGCACCAGGCCGAGGATCAGCTGCCAGTTGCCAGCCACCACGCCCAGGTCCAGCGCCATGCCCACGCTGAGGAAGAACAGGCCGAGCAGGATGCCGCGGAACGGTTCGATGTCCGCTTCGATCTGGTGGCGGAAGGTCGATTCGCTCAGCAGCACGCCGGCCAGGAACGCGCCCATCGCCATCGACAGGCCGGACAGCTGCATCAGCAACGCCGCACCCAGCACCACCAGCAGCGCGGCGGCGGTCATCACCTCGCGCGCCTTCGATTCGGCCAGCACGCGGAACAGTGGGTTGAGCAGGAAGCGGCCGACCAGCACCAGGCCGACGATGGCACCCACACCGATCGCCACCGATAGCCAGCGCGACCCCTCGCCATCGGCGCTACCCGCGCTCGGGCCCATCCAGGCCACCAGCGCCAGCAACGGCACGATCAGCAGGTCTTCGAACAGCAGGATGGAGACGATCTTCTGCCCCGACGGCAGCGCGATGTCACCGCGCTCGGCCAGCAGCTGCATCACCACCGCAGTGGAGGTCAGCACGAAGCCGGTGGCGCCGATGAAGGCCACCTGCCACGGCAGGCCGAACAGTTTGGCGATGCTGGTCAGCACCACCGCACAGGTGACGATCTGCAGCGTGCCCAGCCCGAAGATTTCCTTGCGGAGGCTCCACAGATGCGAGGGCCGCATTTCCAGGCCGATCACGAACAGGAACATCACCACGCCGAGCTCGGCGGTATGCAGGATCGCCTGCGGGTCTGAGAACCAGCCCAGCCCGAACGGTCCGATCGCCAGGCCAGCGGCGAAGTAGCCCAGCACCGAGCCCAGGCCGGCCCGGCGGAACAGGGGCACCATCACCACCGCCGCGCCCAACAGGGCGACGACTTTGACCAGCTCGCTGGTCGCTGCTTCTACCGCCATGCGGTGTGTTCCCCAAGATCCAGAATCGGGTTCAACAATAGAGCAATGCCGATGACGGCAATAGCACGCATGTTGCGCCGGATTGTCTTGGAGGTGGAACGATGCAGGTAGTGACCCCCGGCATCATCCCGAAACCATGCATTCGCGTCGGTGGGTGCCACCATGCACCCGCTTCGGTAGGTGCCAACCTTGGTTGGCACGAAAACGCCGACCAAGGTCGGCATCTACCAAGGCATTCCCCGGCCAGCCTCACCCACCCCGGCAGAACGCGGCGTAATCGATATACCCTGGGAATGGCACGTCCGGCGCGCACACCGGGCAGTGCGGGTCCGGCCGGATGCCGGTCTCGCGGAAGCGCATGCCCAGCGCGTCGAAGCGCAGCAGGCGGCCGACCAGCGGCTCGCCGATGCCCAGCAGCAACTTCAGCACTTCGGTGGCCTGCAGCACACCAGCCAGCCCGGGCAGCACGCCCAGCACACCGGCCTCGGAGCAGTTCGGCGCGAACTCCGGCGGCGGCGGCTCGGGGAACAGGCAGCGGTAGCACGGCGCCACGCCACGCTGGCGGCCGGCGTCAAACACGCTTACCTGGCCATCGAAGCGCTCGATGGCGGCGTACACCATCGGTATCGCGTGCTTGATGCAGGCGTCGTTGAGCAGGTAGCGCAGCGGAAAGTTGTCCGAGCCATCCAGCACCACGTCCACGCCGTCCAACAGCGCATCCACGTTCTCGGAGGTGACCCGCTCCGGCACGGCCTCCACCTCGATCGACGGGTTCAGCGCCAGCAGCCGCTCGCGCGCCGAATCGACCTTGAGCTGGCCGACGCTGGCTTCGGTATGCACGATCTGCCGATGCAGGTTGCTGCGCTCGACGCGGTCATGGTCGGCGAAGCGCAGGTACCCCACCCCGGCCGCGGCCAGATAGAACCCAGCCGGTGCGCCCAGCCCACCCGCGCCCAGCACCAGCACGCGCGACTGCTGCAGCCGGCGCTGGCCGGCCTCGCCCACCTGCGGCAGCAGCAGGTGGCGCGAATAGCGGTCGTAGAAGTCGCGGTCGGCGGCGCTGGCCAGCGGCTGCACCAGCGGCAGCGACTGCTCGCGCCAGGCCACGGTACCGCCCGTCACGGAAGCGACGTTTGTGTAGCCGGCCTGCAGCAGGAACTGCGCGGCATCGGCCGAGCGCTTGCCGCTCTGGCAGATCAGCAGGATCTCCTGGTCGTGCCGCGGCAGGTGTGCGGCCGGGTCGGCCTGCAGTTCGCCCTTGGCCACGCCGCGCGCGCCCTCGGCCATCCCGCCGGCCCGCTCGTGCGCCTCGCGCACATCGATCAGCACCGCGCCATGGGCCAGGCGCTCGCGTGCCTGCGCGGGGGAAAGCTCTTGGATGCTCATGGCCGCATTATCGCGCAGACACCCTCGGCGCGCCCTGCCCCGAACATGGCACCATGCGGGCGTTGCCCCTGCATCCCGGAACCGCTGCATGCGCTCTGCCACCGAATTCTGGCGTGACCCGCGCATGCCCTTCGTCGAAAGCCGACGGGCGTGCGACAGCCGCGCCTGCCATCGCCCGCACAGCCATGACACCTTCTCGATCGGCGCCGTCGACGCCGGCAGCAGCCTGTTCACCGGCGCCGCGAAAGGGCCGCGTCTGCTGCAGCCCGGCAGTCTGGTCGGCGTGCCCGCAGGCCGCGTGCACGCCTGCAACCCCCTGCCCGGCCAGGTCTGGAGCTACCAGATGCTGCATCTGGACCCGCGCTGGATGGCCGAGGTCCGCGCCGAGTATGACGACCTGCCCGAACCCGACTGGCAGCAGGAACCGATCCGGATTTCCAACCATCGCCCGCGCTACCAGCAGTACTGCCAGCTCAACGAGACGCTGTTCTCCGACGATCCGGTCAGCGTCAAGGAAGCGGCCCTGATCGCGTTCGTCGGCGATCTGGATGAACACGATGGTGTTGCCGTCGCCGGCCCGCTTGAAGATGCCGCGTTACAGCAGCGCTTGCAGCCGGTGATGGACGTTCTGCGCCAGCGGCTCGAACACACCCCGGCCCTGCAGGAGCTGGCATCGCTGGCAGGCATGAGCCGCTACCAGCTGATCCGCGCCTTCCGACGCGCCACGGGCCTGACACCGCACGCCTGGCAGATCGACCAGCGCATCCAAGAGGCCCGCCGGCGGCTGTGCGAAGGGCAGGCACTGGCCGTGGTCGCGCATGCGCTGGGTTTTGCCGACCAGAGCCATTTCCAGCGGGTCTTCAAGGCCCACGCCGGTGCGACCCCGGGCCAGTACCGGCGCTGAGCCTGCAATAACGTTCAATACCGTCGCGCGGCGCATCCCCAGACTGGCGCCCCAGCCAGCCGCCGCCGGACCCGATGGAACAGTTCCTGGTCATCGCCACCGTACATTTTCTCGCCCTGCTCTCACCCGGCCCCGACTTCTTCCTCGTTGCACGCACCGCGATCACCTCGGGATGGCGCACTGCCAGTGGTGCCTGCGCAGGCATCGCCGTCGGCAATGGCGTCTTCATCGTGGCCGCTTTCACCGGAACGGCCACGCTGCGCCCAGGCAGCGCAGGGTTCATTGCGGTGCAGTTGGCGGGCTGCGGGTTCCTGCTGTACCTCGGCACGCTGTTCCTGCGCCATGCGGGTTCGACGACGTTGCAGGCACCTGAAGCTGCCGACGGATCGCGAGCGGGTGGTGCCCACGGATGGTGGAGGGCGGCCGGGCTGGGCGCCCTGTCTGCGCTGCTGAACCCGAAGAATGCGCTGTTCTACGCAACGCTGGCGGCAATGCTCAACGGTCCGCAGGCCAGCGCCGCAACGAAGTTCTTCTATGGCGCGTGGATGTTCGGCATCGTCCTGCTATGGGATCTGCTGGTTGCCGCGCTGGTTGGCCACCCGTGGGTGCTGGGTCGATTCGCGCGTGCCCTGCCCTGGCTGGAACGGGCCGCAGGGCTCCTGATGATTGCGCTGGCGCTATGGATCGCCGTGTCGCTGTGGCTGGGCTGATGCCGGTAATTCGCGCCTGTCGCAATAGCGTTCAATACGGCGCGTCCAGCGCAGCCCACACTCGGCACTTTCTGTAGTTTGGTGGCAGGTTTTCGTGCAGCAGTTCTTCATCGTCGCGGTGCTGTACGGCTTCGCCCTGCTCCTGCCTGCGTCGAATCACGCGAAGATCCTGCGCACCGCGATGGGCGCGGGCGGGCACGCCGCCATGGCCGCATCGTTCGGTATCGCCATCGGTACGGGCATCATCTGCGCCACGGCCTTCGTTGCGGCGGGCATGCTGGGAAACCGCGGCCTGTGGACGCTGGCGATGCAGTGCGCGGGCTGCCTGCTGCTGCTGCGCCTGGCGGGCATGTGCCTGCGCGACGCCGGGCTGACCTCCCTCTCTCCGCTTTCCCTGCAGATGCCCCGGGGCCTGAAGGCCCGCTCCCGTTGGCCGCACGCCGAGGCTGGATGCCTGTTGGCGCTCGCCAGCATCAACAACTGGACGCTGCAGTTCGCGGTTGCAGCCCTGGTCAGCGGCCTCGTTGCCGACATGGATACAAAGGCCGCTTACGTGGCCTGCCTGGGCGCCGTCGCGCTGTCGCTCGGCCTGCTGATCGCGTGGCTCGGCAGCCATCCGCGCTGGGCACAGCGGTGTTGCCGATTGCTTCCGTGGCTGGAGCATGCTGCGGGCCTGGTGATCGGCGCGGTGTCGGTGGCGTACCTGGCAGGGGTACTGGGTACCACCCTGGTCTGGGCAAGCCTCACGGGGCAGGCGCAGCTGCCCGAATCGATGATGGCCGCGCCCCGCAGCGCCCCATGCGCATTGCCGCATTGCCGCGCTCGTCGCAACAGTTCGCCATGATCGAGGACTGTAGACGTAGGGGTAGTACCGGCCGCTGGCCGGCAACCTCGTGAACACGCCAGGCATCATCGGGTTGCCGGCCAGCGGCCGGCACTACCACAGACAAGAAAGGCGGCCCTGCGGCCGCCTTCCCGTGAATCACTTGCCCTTGACGTGCTTCATCAAGCGCCGCTTGGCCTTGACCTGCCGCTCGGTGAGGACGTTCTTCTTGCCCTCGTACGGGTTGGTGCCCTCGCGGAAGATGAAGCTCACCGGCGTACCGATCAGCTTGAAGCGCTTGCGGAAGAAGTTCTCCAGGTAGCGCTTGTACGACTCCTGCAGTTCCTTCAGGCGCGTACCGTGCACGATGAAGGTCGGCGGGTTTGCGCCGGCCGGGTGCACGTAGCGCAGCTTGGAGACGTGGCCGCGGATGGTCGGCGGCGGATTGGTCTCGTACGCCACTTCCAGCGCCTTGTTCACTTCGCTGGTGGTGAAGGTCTTGTTCGCCGATTCGTGCGCGCGGTGCACCGCACGGAACAGCTCGCGCAGGCCCGAGCCGTGCTTGGCCGAAATGCGCACCGATTCGGCCCACGGCACGAAGCCCAGCTTCAGCGACAGCATGGTTTCAGCCTGTTCGCGCTGGTACTCGGTCAGGCCATCCCACTTGTTGATGGCGATCACCAGCGCGCGGCCGGCGTCGAGCACGGCACCGAGCACGGTGGCGTCCTGGTCGGTCACGCCTTCGGTGGCGTCCAGCATCAGCACGGCGACCTGGCACTGCTCGATCGACTGCATGGTCTTGACCACCGAGAACTTCTCGACGACCTCGTCCACGCGCGAACGGCGGCGCAGGCCGGCGGTGTCGATCAGGCGGTACTCACGGCCGTCGCGCTCCAGGTCCACCGCGATCGAGTCGCGGGTGGTGCCCGGCACGTCGGAGGCGATCATGCGCTCCTCGCCGAGGATGCGGTTGACCAGGGTCGACTTGCCCACGTTCGGACGTCCGACGAAGGCGATGCGGATACGGTTCGGATCGTTGTCCAGCTCTTCGCCGCTGCCTTCTTCCGGCAGGCGCTGGATCACTTCGTCCAGCAGGTCGTCCAGGCCCTGGCGATGCGCGGCCGAGACGGTCAGCATCTCGCCGAAGCCGTAACGGGCGAATTCCGAACGCACGCTGTCCTCGTCGGTGCCGTCGATCTTGTTGATCAGCAGCAGCGTCGGGCGCGACAGCTTGCGCAGCCAGGCCAGGATCTCGTCGTCCAGCGCCGAGGTGCCCTCGCGGGCGTCGACGACGAACAGGATCAGATCGGCTTCGGCCGCCGCAGCCCGGGCCTGGCGCGTGGTGGCACCCGCCAGGCCTTCGTCTTCCCCGGCAATACCGCCGGTATCCACGACGAGGAAATGGTTGTCCTCGTCGAGGCGGCAGACGCCGTAGTTGCGGTCACGGGTGACGCCGGGCTGGTCATGGACCAGCGCGTCGCGGGTGCGCGTAAGCGCATTGAAAATAGTCGACTTGCCGACATTCGGCCGTCCAACCAGGGCGACCAAAGGCAGCATCGCGATTACTCCAATTTTTAATTTGCCAACCGGAAGGCGGTCAGCTTGCCATCCACGTTCTGCACCAGCAGCACCCCGTCGACGACGACCGGCTGGGCCAGCAGGGCGTCACCGCCGCTCTTCGCCCGTGCCGCCATCGCACCATCGGAGGTCTTCAACCAGTGCACGTATCCCTTGTAGTCGCCGACGACCACGTAATCACCGTGCAGCGCCGGGCCGGTCAGCGAACGACGCGCCAGCTCGGTCTGCGACCACATGGCAGCGCCGGTCGCCTTGTCCAGGCCGAACACGCCACCCTTGTTGTCGGTGACGAACACATTGCCCGACGACACCGCCACGCCACCTGCACCGCCATGGTCGCGCGCCCACAGCGGGCGACCGGTCGGGCCTTCGATGGCCATGGTCTGGTTCTTGAAGCTGCTCACGAAGAGGGTGTTGCCCTCCAGCACCGGAGCACCGTCGACATCGGCCATGCGGTCCAGCTCGGTACGGCCTTCGCCGTTGCCAAGGTTCTGTTCCCACAGGGTACGCCCATCCTGCATGGCCAGCGCGGCAACCGCGCCTTCGTCCTTGCCGATGAACAGCACGCCCGGACCGGTGACCACCGGTGCGTTGCCGCGCACGGTCAGCGCCGGCAGTTCGCTCGGGTTGAACCACTTCTGGGTGCCATTGCCGGCATCGAACGCGGTGACGCGGCCGTCATTGCTGCGCACGAACACCAGGCCCTGGGCCACGGCCGGCGCGGCAATGACTTCACCCGGAACACGGGCGCGCCACTTCTCGCTGCCGTCATTGATGTCCAGGGCGATGACCTGGCCATCGAGCGTGCCGATCACGACCAGGTTCTCACCGACACCCGGGCCGCCGGACAGGCGCAGCTTCGGCTTCTTCTTTTCCTTCTGCGGCTCCCAGGTCCAGACCTTCTTGCCGGTCTGCAGGTCGATGGCGTGCACGCCGCCGGTGATCGCCGCAGCGAACACGTGGCCATTGGCAACGGCCGGGCCCTGGCGCACGCCGATGCGGCGCTCGCCCTTGCCGAGGTTGACCGACCAGGCCTTGTTGACCTTGACGCTCGGCTCGAACTTGACCAGCTCAGCCGGCTCCTGGGCCTTCTTCGCTGCCGCGTCCTTGCCGGCGAACCAGCCCTTCATGGTGCTGCAGCCGGTCAGGGCCATGCCCATCAGGAGCACGGTGGCGACGCGGGTGATCATGACCTTCTGACTCATCAAACCGACTCCGCAGGGGCGGCGACCGTGCCGCCGGCATCCATAACCTTGGTTTCCAGCAGGCGCCGCTGCGGCGCTGCCACGTCCAGCGACTTCAGCGCCTTCTCGTACTGTGCGCGGGCGTCATCGCGCTTGCCCTGCGCCATCAGCGCATCGCCATGGATTTCCAGGCTGCTGCTGTCGGTGGCGCTGCCCAGCAGCTTGATCGCCTCGTCGCTCTTGCCGGTGGCCACCAGCAGGCGGGCCACACGCTGGTCGACCACGCGCTGCAGGTCGCTTTCGACCTTCACGGCGCGCAGGGTGGCCAGCGCTTCTTCGTTCTTGCCGGCGTCGACCTGGGCCTTGGCCAGCTGCAGCGCCGCGAGGTCGCCATAGATGCTGGACGGGCCCGCTTCGAGCGCCTTCACTGCCTTGGCAGCGTCGTCGAGCTTGTTCTGCTGAAGACCGACCAGGGCCTTCTGGTATTCCACGTTGGCCGAGGCCAGCTTGCCGCCCTGATCCTTCTGGTACCACTGCCAGCCGGCAATGGCACCGATCGCGATGGCTACGCCACCGAGGATGCTGGCGCCATTCTTCCGCAGCCAGCTGCGGACGCGTTCACTTTGTTCGTGCTCGTCGAGCAGATCGTCGATCGCCATGCGTACTCTCGCCCCGCCCATCGGGAGGGACCATTGGGTTTAATCGAAGGTGGTGAAACCGCGCCTCAGTGCGAAACCGGGACTACGGAGCCTTCAGAGGATACCTGAAAGCGTGCCACGTTGGCTCGCTGGTAGGGGGTCAGATCGACGATAGCGCCGTTCTGCTGAACCTGGACCGCCGAGGCGTTGCCCAGGGTCACCCGGGTCACCTGGCCCGGCGTGAAGCTGCGGCTCTCGCCGGACTTGATCAGCGCCTTTTCGACCGTGGCGCCGTCCGGACCACCGATATCGACCCAGCTGTCGCCGCTGAACTGCATCTCCAGCGTATTGGCGGCTGCGGGCGCAGCGGGTGCCGAACGCGGCACCGGGGACAGCGAAGCGACATACGGGGTTGCGGCCGGCTTGCTGGCCGGGGCGCTCGCGACTTCAGCCGGGGCTGCCGGCTCGACACCCGCAGCGGACGGAGCTACCGGCACAGCGGCCGGGATCGCGTCCAGCGAGGCCGTGTTCGGCGACGGCGTGGCGCTGCCATCGAAATGGCCGCGGGTGGCGAACCACACCGGCACGGCCAGCACGGCGGTGATGCCGACGTACAGCACGCGCCGGCCGAGATTCTCGGCAATGCGGCGCGCACGCGGGGTATGGGTATGGCTGACCAGAGTGGGCGGCACGACCGGACCCACCTGGGCCTGCTCCAGCAGCTGGCTCACATCGACGTCGAGCAGGCGCGCGTAGCTGCGCAACTGGCCGCGCACGAAGACCGGCGCGCCCAGCTTCTGCCACTGCTCTTCCTCCAGCGACCTGACCACCTGGACCGGCATGCGCAGGCGCGAGCCGACATCCTCAAGGGTCAGTCCGGCCGCTTCACGGGCCTGGCGCAGGCGGGTGCCGCAGCCGGCCGCAGTCTCGAGAGCGCTCACAGTCTGGTCATCAATCACAATGCATCAACCCTGGAGTTAGGAGCCCGCTTCCTGCGGAAATTCCTGTCGAATGCGCTGAAGATAGCGGTCAGATGCCGCCCGATCACCCAGCCGCGCTTCGATTTGAGACGCAAGTTGTAACACGGAACGCGTTGCGGGTGCAGCCGCAATCCTACGTTCGGCGAAGGCCCGGGCCTCCATGTAGCGGCCCTGGCGGAAGCTGAGCTGGGCCATGGCCTCCAGCGCGACCGGGTTTCCCGGCAGCGCCGACAGCGCCGCGCGCAGGTCGCGCTCGGCACGCTCGAACTGGCCTGCATCCAGCGCACAGCTACCGGCGTTGGCCTGTGCTTCGGCCACGGCGGGATTGCCCGGCGCCCGCTGGGCACGATCGAACCAGATCAGCGATTCGGCCGTCTGGCCCTGCTGGCAGAGCCAGGCACCGTAGTTGTTGAGCACGTCGCCGCGCTGCGGCGCCAGCTCGGCAGCCTTGCGGAAGTTCTCGCCGGCCTGCTGGCTGCGACCGCGACGCTCGTCGATGCCCGCAAGCAGGACCAGGCCGTCGGGGGCCGTCGGCACCAGCTTCTGGGCTTCGCGCGCCTTGCGCTCGGCAGCATCGAGATTGCCGCCCTGGATGTCGCGGCCGGCCAGGGTCAGCAACTCCTGCCAGCGCACCTGCTGCCGCACCCCTTCCGGATCACGGACGGAGTAGACCGGCGCCTCGCTCGGGCCAAGCTTGGCCTTGGGATGGGATTTGCAGCCGCCGACCGCGAAGGCCAGCGTGCCTGCGAGCAGAACCAGCCAGAGGCGGTCAGGCCGCGGCATCGCTCCCCTTCCCCGCCTGCAGCGTCTTGTTGAACTCCGCCTGGCGGCGGGTGCGGTCCATCACCTGGCCCTTGAGCTGGCCACAGGCGGCGTCGATGTCGTCGCCACGGGTACGGCGGACCATGGTCAGCACGTTGCTGTCGAGCAGGATCTTCTGGAAGGCGCGGATGTGCGCCTCTTCCGAACGCTCGTAGCGGGTACCCGGGAACGGGTTGAACGGAATCAGGTTGACCTTGCCCGAATCCTTGGCCTGCACCGCGTTATCGAACTGGCGCATCAGGCGGGCCAGCTCGCGGGCATGCTCGGGCTTGTCGTTGATGCCCTTCATCAGGGTGTATTCGAAGGTGACCGATTCGCGGCGCTTGTTGGCGCGCAGGTAGCGTGCGCACGAGGCCATCAGCTCGGCGATCGGGTACTTCTTGTTGAGCGGCACCAGGGTCTCGCGCAGCGCGTCGTTCGGCGCATGCAGCGACACCGCCAGCGACACGTCGCTTTCGGCAGACAGGCGGTCGATCTGCGGCACCAGGCCGGAGGTCGACAGGGTCACGCGCTTGTTGGCCAGGCCGTAGCCCAGGTCGTCGCGCATCACGCTCATGGCGCGCACGACGTTGTCGAAATTCATCAGCGGCTCGCCCATGCCCATCATCACCACGTTGGTGAGGCGGCGCATCTGGTGCGGGACGTTGCCCAGGTGGCGCGCGGCAACCCACACCTGGCCGATGATCTCGGCGGTGGTCAGATTGCGGTTGAAGCCCTGGGTAGCAGTGGAGCAGAACGTGCAGTTCAGGCCGCAACCGACCTGCGAAGACACGCACAGCGTGCCGCGGGTCTTGTCCGGGATGTACACGGTCTCGATGGCGTTCTTGCCATCCACGCCCATCGCCAGCAGCCACTTGTGGGTGCCGTCGGCGGAGGGCTTGTCGAACACGATGTTGGGAACCAGCACCTCGGCATGGGCCTGCAGCTTGGCGCGCAGGACCTTGCCGAGGTCGGTCATTTCATCGAAGTCGGTGACGTAGCGATGGTGGATCCACTTCATCACCTGATGGGCACGGAACTTCTTTTCGCCGAGAACCTCGACGAAGAACTTCTCCAGGCCCGCGCGATCGAGGTCGAGCAGGTTCTGCTTGCCAGCCGTGGGTGCCGACTTCGGCAGCGGCTGGATGGCGGGGGACTGTACGACCTCGTTCACGGCATTACTCTCAGCGCGAAACGACTTCGGTGGCGGCGAAGAAGTAGGCGATCTCAATCGCGGCATTCTCGACCGAGTCCGAGCCGTGGGCGGCGTTGGCATCGATGGATTCGGCGAAGTCGGCGCGGATGGTGCCCGGCGCGGCTTCCTTCGGGTTGGTGGCGCCCAGCAGGTCGCGGTGGGCCAGGACGGCGTTCTCGCCTTCCAGGGCCTGGATCATCACCGGGCCGGAGATCATGAACTCGACCAGCGCGTTGAAGAACGGACGCTCGCGGTGCACGGCGTAGAAGCCTTCGGCTTCACGACGCGACAGCTGCTTGTACTTGGCGGCCACGACCTTCAGGCCGGCCTTCTCGAAGCGGGCGTAGATTTCGCCGATGACGTTCTTGGCAACGGCGTCCGGCTTGATGATCGAAAGGGTGCGCTCCAGCGCCATGGGATGTCTCCAATGGAATCGGGCCGCTGATGGCCCGAAGGGTAACATGAAAAAAACCCGCGTCGGGACGCGGGCTTAGCCTGATAAACGTAGGCGAATTGTAAAAGATAAAGCGGCGGCATGGTAGTGCCGGCCGCTGGCCGGCATTGGGCGCCATTCAACCTCGGGGCTGCCGGCCAGCGGCCGGCACTACCCCATTCACCCACCTGAGTGAAATCTGACCGGATCGGCCGATTTTGCTGCACTGCAAAATGCCATACGGTACCGTCTGGTCCTAGTATCAAACAATCGTTTGATTAAGGTCCGCCCACCGATGGCCAAGCCCGCCCACTTCTCGACCAAGGACCGGATCCTCGGCGCGGCCGAGGAGCTGTTCGCCCAGCACGGCTTCGCCGGCACCTCGCTGCGCCAGGTGACCAGCCAGGCCGACGTCAACATCGCCGCGGTCAACTACCACTTCGGCTCCAAGGAAAACCTGGTCAACGAGGTGTTCCGCCGCCGCATGGACGAGATGACCGGTGCCCGCCTGTCGCAGCTTGAGCGCGCCCGCGCCGAGCACCCGGGTGAACTGCGCCCGGTGCTGGCTGCCTTCGTCGAGCCGGCCCTGGCGCTGGCCCAGGACCGCCAGAACGGCGGCGCCTTCGTGCGCGTGATCGCCCGCGCCTACGCCGAGAAGAACGACAACCTGCGCAAGTTCCTGTCCGACCACTACGGCCACGTGCTGCGTGCGTTCGGCAAGGCCATCGGCGAGTGCGTGCCGGACCTGAGCAAGGAGGAGCTGTACTGGCGCCTCGACTTCCTGTCCGGCTCGCTGACCTATGCGATGGCCGACTTCGGGCTGATCAAGCGTCCCGCCGGTGTCACCGAAGCGGCGCATCGTGCCCATGCCGCCCACGAACTGATCCATTTCGCCGAAGCCGGGTTCCGCGCCGCCGCACGCGCCAGCGCCCTGCCCGCTTCCCTTTGATTCCACCCAGTAACTGCTGACCAACAAAGGCCCTACACCATGTCCAATTCCCTGCTAGTCCGCCGCGCCGCCGTGCTGGGTGCCGGCGTCATGGGTGCCCAGATCGCCGCCCACCTCACCAACGCTGGCGTCGACACCGTGCTGTTCGACCTGCCTGCCAAGGATGGTCCGGCCGATGGCATCGTGCTGAAGGCGATCGCCAACCTGGGCAAGCTGAGCCCGGCGCCGCTGGCCAGCAAGTCGCTGGCCGAAGCCATCACCCCGGCCAACTACGAGTCCGGCCTGGAGCAGCTGAAGGACTGCGACCTGATCATCGAGGCCATCGCCGAGCGCATGGACTGGAAGCAGGACCTGTACAAGAAGATCGCCCCGTTCGTGGCCGACCACGCGGTGCTGGCCTCCAACACCTCGGGCCTGGGCATCAACAAGCTGGCCGACGTGCTGCCCGAGCAGCTGCGCCACCGCTTCTGCGGCGTGCACTTCTTCAACCCGCCGCGCTACATGCACCTGGCCGAGCTGATCCCGGCCACCACCACCGATGCCGCCGTGCTGGAAGGCCTGGAAGCATTCCTGGTCACCACCCTGGGCAAGGGCGTGGTGTACGCCAAGGACACCCCGAACTTCATCGGCAACCGCATCGGCGTGTTCTCGATCCTGTCCACCATCCACCACACCCAGCAGTTCGGCCTGGGCTTCGATGAAGTGGACGGCCTGACCGGCCCGCTGGTCGGCCGCCCGAAGTCGGCCACCTACCGCACCTCCGACGTGGTCGGCCTGGACACCATGGCCCACGTCATCAAGACCATGGGCGACACCCTGCCGAATGACCCGTGGCATGAATTCTTCAAGTCGCCGAAGTGGCTGGACGCGCTGATTTCCAAGGGCGCGCTGGGCCAGAAGACCGGCGCCGGCATCTTCCGCAAGGTCGGCAAGGACATCGTGGTACTGGATCTGGAGAAGCAGGACTACCGCCCGGCCGACCGCACTGCCGCCCCGGAAGTGGTCGAGATCCTGAAGATCAAGAACCCGGCCGAGAAGTTCGCCAAGCTGCGCGAGAGCCAGCACCCGCAGGCGCAGTTCCTGTGGGCGACCTTCCGCGACCTGTTCCACTACAGCGCCTACCACCTGGCCGACATTGCCGAGACCGCGCGCGATGTCGACCTGGCCATCCGCTGGGGCTACGGCTGGTCGCTGGGCCCGTTCGAAACCTGGCAGGCCGCCGGCTGGAAGCAGGTGGCGCAGTGGATCGCCGATGACATCGTCGCCGGCAAGAGCATGAGTAATGCCCCGCTGCCGGATTGGGTCTTCGACGGCCGCGACGGCGTGCACGCCGCCGAGGGCAGCTACAGCCCGTCGCGCAACGCCAAGCTGCCGCGCTCGTCGCTGCCGGTGTACCAGCGCCAGCGTTTCCCGGATCCGCTGCTGGGCGAGAAGTTCGCGCCGGGCGAGACCGTGTTCGAGAACGACGGCCTGCGCATGTGGCACGACGGTGATGGCATCGCCGTGGTCAGCTTCAAGACCAAGATGAACACCGTGTCCGACCAGGTGCTGGACGGCCTGCAGGAATGCGTGAGCCGCGCCGAGAAGGACTTCCAGGGCCTGGTGATCTGGCAGCAGAAGGAACCCTTCTCCGCCGGTGCCGACCTGGCCGGTGCACTGGGCCTGCTGCAGGCCGGCAAGGTCGACCAGTTCGAGGAAATGGTCGCCAACTTCCAGCGCACCAGCCAGCGCATCAAGTACTCGCTGGTGCCGGTGGTGGCAGCGGTGCGTGGCCTGGCCCTGGGCGGCGGCTGCGAGTTCCAGATGCACAGCGCCAAGACCGTGGCCTTCCTGGAAAGCTACATCGGCCTGGTCGAGGCCGGTGTCGGCCTGCTGCCGGCCGGTGGCGGCCTGAAGGAACTGGCCGTGCGTGCCTCGCAGGCCGCGGGCCCGGGTGGCGACGTGTTCGCCGAACTGAAGAAGACCTTCGAGACCGTGGCGATGGCCAAGGTGTCCAACTCGGCGGTCAACGCCAAGGAACTGGGCCTGCTGCGCAGTACCGACAAGGTGGTGTTCAACAGCTACGAGGCCCTGCACATCGCCAAGGCCGAAGCCCGTGCACTGGCCGAAGCGGGCTACCGTCCGCCGCTGCCGGCACGCCGCATCCAGGTGGCCGGTGACGTGGGCATCGCCACCTTCAAGATGATGCTGGTCAACATGCTGGAAGGCCGTTTCATCAGCCCGTACGACTACGAGATCGCCGAACGCATCGCCACCGTGCTGTGCGGTGGCAAGGTCGACCGCGGCACCCTGGTGGACGAAGAGTGGCTGCTGACCCTGGAGCGCAAGCACTTCGTCGAACTGGCCCAGCAGGAAAAGACCCAGGCCCGCATCGCGCACATGCTGAAGACCGGCAAGCCGCTGCGTAACTGATTGATGGCGGGTGCCGACCCCTGGTTGGCACTCCTCTGCCTCTGGTGGGTGCCGACCGTTGGTCGGCACCCCGGCTAAAAAATTCGAGAGATCACTGCAATGACCAAGCAAATCCAGGACGCCTACATCGTCGCCGCCACCCGCACCCCGGTCGGCAAGGCGCCCAAGGGCATGTTCCGCAACACCCGCCCCGACGACATGCTTGCGCACGTGCTGCGCAGCGTCGTCGCCCAGGCCCCGGGCGTGGACGTCAACCGCATCGATGACGCGATCATCGGCTGCGCCATGCCGGAAGCCGAGCAGGGCATGAACGTGGCGCGCATCGGCGTGCTGTTGGCCGGCCTGCCCAACACCATCGCCGCACAGACCGTGAACCGCTTCTGCTCCTCCGGCCTGCAGGCCGTGGCGCAGGCCGCCGACGCGATCCGCCTGGGCAACGCCGACCTGATGCTGGCCGGTGGCACCGAGTCGATGTCGATGGTGCCGATGATGGGCAACAAGATCGCCATGGCGCCGAGCGTGTTCGACAACGACCACGTGGCCATCGCCTACGGCATGGGCATCACTGCCGAGAAGGTCGCCGAAGAGTGGAAGGTCTCGCGCGAAGACCAGGACGCCTTCGCCCTCGCCTCGCACCAGAAGGCCATGGCCGCGATCCAGAACGGCGAGTTCAAGGACGAGATCAGCCCGTACGAGATCGTCTCGCACCTGCCGGACCTGGCCGACGGCCAGCGCATCATCACCCGCAACAAGATCGCCGACACCGACGAAGGCCCGCGCCCGGATTCCTCGGCTGAAGGCCTGGCCAAGCTGCGCCCGGTGTTCCGCAACGGCCAGTTCGGCGGCACCGTCACCGCCGGCAACTCGTCGCAGATGAGCGATGGCGCCGGTGCCGTGCTGCTGGCCTCGGAACAGGCGATCAAGGACTACGGCCTGACCCCGCTTGCCCGTTTCGTCAGTTTCTCGGTGGCCGGCGTGCGCCCGGAAGTGATGGGCATCGGCCCGATCGCTGCGATTCCGAAGGCACTGAAGCAGGCCGGCCTGACCCAGGACCAGCTGGATTGGATCGAGCTCAACGAAGCCTTCGCCGCGCAGTCGCTGGCGGTGATCCGCGACTGCGGCCTGGACCCGGCCAAGGTCAACCCGCTGGGCGGCGCGATCGCCCTGGGCCACCCGCTGGGTGCGACCGGCGCGATCCGTACCGCCACCCTGCTGCACGGCCTGCGTCGTCGCCAGCAGAAGTACGGCATGGTGACGATGTGCATTGGCACCGGCATGGGCGCAGCGGGTATTTTCGAGGCGCTGTAAGGTTCAGAGCGTTGCCGGCTGGAGTGTCGGTTGGCTGTGGGGCCCGGGTGGGTGAGGCTGCCCGGGACACGCCGTAAACCCGTCCCTGGGGGCTTGGCAGCGGCATCCATGCCGCTGACAGTCCCGGTCAGCCTCACCCACCCGCGCCACCCAACATTCCGCGCGGCGGAGGGATGAGCAAAGGCAGGGCAAAAGCAAAAAAAGGCAGCCATAGGCTGCCTTTTTTGCTTTTGCTCTTGCCCTTGATTCCGCCCTTCCCGTCCGCGCCCGCAGGAAACCTGACAGGCGGGACGGGTGGGCCGTTGCAGGACCGTTGGCGCCATGGATGGCGCCATCGAGCCCCCATGGACGGGTTTACGGCGTGTCCTGCAACGGCCCACCCGTCCCGCCCATCACGTATCAATCAAGGCGCTGCACGGAGCGCTTGATAAACCTTACTCAGCCAACATCGCCGTCAGCTTCTCCCGCGCCGGCCCTGCCAGCTTCGGGTTGTCCAGCGCGAAGCGGATCGTCGCTTCCACCAGCCCCAGGTGCGTACCACAGTCGAAACGAGTGCCCTCGAAACGGTAGGCATCCACCTCTTCGGTCTTCAGCAGCTGCGCGATCGCATCGGTCAGCTGGATCTCGCCGCCGGCACCGCTGCCGGTCTGCTCCAGCAGCTCGAAGATCTTCGGGCTCAGCACGTAGCGGCCGACCACGGCCAGGTCGCTCGGCGCGTCCTCCGGCTTCGGCTTCTCCACGATCTGCGAAATACGGCCCTTGCGGCCATCGAAGGCCTCGGTCGCGACGATGCCGTAACTGGCGGTCTTGTCGTGCGGCACATCTTCAACGGCAATGACGCTGGCGCCGCTGGCTTCGTTGAGATCGGCCATCTGCTTCAGCGCACTGTCGCCGCGGTTCCAGATCAGGTCGTCCGGCAGCAGCACCGCGAACGGCTCGTCACCGATCACGGCCTTGGCACACAGCACCGCATGGCCCAGGCCCAGCGCCTCGGCCTGGGTCACGAAGATCGCGCGCACGCCATTGGGCAGCACGTGACGGATCAGCTCCAGCTGCTCCTGCTTGCCGGCGCGCTCGAGCTTCTGCTCCAGCTCGTAGGCCTTGTCGAAGTAGTCGGCGACCGCGTGCTTGTAGCGGTTGGTGATGAACACCAGCGTGTCACAGCCGGCCTCGATTGCTTCGTCCACTGCGTACTGGATCAGCGGCCGGTCAATGATCGGCAGCATCTCCTTCGGCACGGTCTTGGTTGCTGGCAAAAAACGCGTCCCCAAACCCGCTACGGGGAAAACTGCTTTGCGAATTCGCTTGCTCATTGGTGCCTGTTGGCCTCGCGTGCGGGAAAGGGCACGACTTTAGCGGATGAAATGTAAGCATCCTGTTCGATTGGCGAGAACTCGGGCATCGTCGCGAACAGGACTTCCTTGATGGTTTCGGTGTCGTAGCTGCACACCGCCTCGCGCAGGCGCGGGACGTTGCCCAGCACCAGATCGCGCGAGAACATGCGCACGCCGGCCTCGAGGACCTTCGGATGCGCGGTTGCGCGGTAGTCCTCGTCCGAATAGAACAGCGTCTCGTGCAGCTTCTCGCCCGGACGCAGGCCGGTATAGATGATCTGCACATCCTTGTACGGCTGCTTGCCCGCCAGACGGATCATCTGCTCGGCCAGCAGCCGGATCGGCACCGGCTCGCCCATGTCGAGCGTGTAGATCGCACCGTGCGAGGCCGAGGCCGCGGCCTGCAGGATCAACTGGCAGGCCTCGGGGATGGTCATGAAGTAGCGGGTGACTTCCGGATCGGTGACCGTGACCGGACCACCGCGCAGGATCTGCTCGCGGAACAGCGGCACCACGCTGCCGGCCGAGGCCAGCACGTTGCCGAAGCGCACGGTAACGAAACGGGTGTGCGTGGACTTCTGGTCCAGGCTCTGGCAGATCATCTCGGCATAGCGCTTGCTGGCACCCAGCGCGTTGACCGGATCGACCGCCTTGTCGGTGGAGATGAACACGAAATGCTCGACGCGCGCTTCCAGGCAGGCGCGGGCCACGTTCTCGGTCGCCAGGATGTTGTTGCGCACAGCTTCGCGCAGCTGCCGTTCCAGCACCGGTACATGCTTGTACGCTGCGGCATGGAACGCGGTGTCGACCGGATGCAGCGACAGCGCATGGCGGATCACCGCAGGATCGCCACAGTCGCCCAGCACCGCTTCGATCTCGATATCGGGGAAGCTGCGACGCAGCTCACCCTCGATGGTCAGCAGCAGCAGTTCGCTGATCTCCAGCAGGATGATGCGGCCGGCACCGTGGCGCGCGCACTGGCGGCACAGCTCCGAGCCGATCGAGCCACCGGCACCGGTAACCATCACGGTGCGCCCGCCCAACCAGCCACGGATCAGGTTCCAGTCCGGGGTGATCGGCTTGCGGCCGAGCAGGTCCTCGATCGCCACTTCCTTCAGTTGGCCGGGCAGCGACTGCCCCTGCAGGATGTCGCTCAGCTTGGGCACGGTGCGGAACGGCACGCCGGTGCTTTCGCAGATGGCGACCACCCGCTGCATGCCTGCGGCATCCAGCGAGGGCATGGCGATCACCAGCAACTTGGCCGCAGTCTCGCGGACCACGGCCGGGGCATCATCGAGGCTGCCCAGGATCGGCAGGCCCTGCAGCTTGGCGCCGCGCAGGTGCGGTGCGTCGTCCAGCAGGCCGACCGGTTCGAAGTTGCCGGAGCGGCGCAGATCGCGGACCAGCGTCTCGGCGGCTTGCCCCGCACCGAGGATCAGCACGCGGCGCGCGCTCGAATCCGACTGCAGTGCCTGGTAATCCTTCCAGGCCCGGTACAGCAGGCGCGGCGCGCCCAGCAGCGCCGACAGCGCGAACGGATAGATCACCAGCACCGACATCGGCACGCCGTCGAAACGCTTCCACATCAGCACCAGCACGATGCCGACCAGGCCGATGAAGCTGGCCTTGAAGATGTTCAGCAGGTCGCTGACGCTGGCGAAACGCCACAGCCCGCGATACAGGCCCACGCGCCAGAACACCAGGCCCTGCAGCAGCAGCACCAGGGTGGTGTCGACATTCCAGAGCGGAAGCGAAGGCGCGTTGGGGAGGATCGAGTACCGCCCGGCGTGGAGCAGCTGCCAGCATGCCCAGACCATGAACAGGTCGTGGCAGACGATGGCCGAACGCGGCATCAGGCCGAGGATTCTGTCCCGCCAGGGTGAAGCCATAAGTCAGGTATTTCCTTGTCGGTGACGCAATCCATTGCGCAGGAGGATCCAGAGGACGCTCAGCGCGAGAAACCACGCGACCGCCAGGACAGCCTCCCACCTCGGCTGCAAATTGGAGCAGACATTAAGCACTGTAATACTGAACAGGCCCAAAGCAAAGTACATCCCTGTCACCTGCGCGTGGCTGGCTCCTGCCTGCACCGCCCGCTGGTAGACGTGCTGGGTATGGGGTTCCATCCAGCGTTGTCCGGAGATGATGCGCGCCGCCAGTGTGAAGCCCGCGTCCACGAGGAACGCCGAAGCCGGCACCAGCAGCAGGATCCAGTTGATATCGGTACGCACCGCAGCGATCGCCAGGACGACGGCGACTGCATAGCCCAGCGCGCCACTTCCGACATCACCCATGAAGATCCGGGCCCGTGGGAAATTGAACGGCAGGAAGCCCAGGCAGGCCAGGCCCAGCGCCACCGCGGCCAGCGAATACGGCCAGGGCAGCACCGGCGCCAGGCCCAGCGCAACAACAATGGACTGGCTGGCGGCAATACCGTTGATGCCATCCATGAAGTTCCAGATGTTGATCAACGAGGCGGTGAATACCAGCACCAGCCCGGCCAGCAACCAGCTTCCACCATGCACCTTGACCAGGGCGGCCAGCAGCGCGGCGGCAATGAAGTGCACCAGCAGGCGGCGCATGGCCGGCAACGGCCGGTGGTCGTCCCACCAGCCGATGCCCGCCACCAGCACCAGGCCCACGCTGGCCACCAGCAGGCTCGGTGTCGATTCAGGCCAGACCCACATCGCTGCACCGGCGGTGACCAGCAGGCTGATGACGATGGCGATGCCACCACCGCGCGGCGTTGCCACGCTATGGCTGCGACGCTCGCCGGGCTGGTCCAGCAGTTGCTGGCGCAGGGCATAACCCCGTGCCGCCCAGGTCAACCCCGCACTCAGCAGGGCCAGCCCCAGCAGCGCGCCCATCACGAGCCACGGCATGGATCAGAGCACCGCGTAGTTCAGCAGTGGCTTGACCGTGCCCCACTCCTTGCAGCTCGGGCACTGCCAGTGGTGGGTGCGTGCACCGAACCCGCAACGGGTGCAGCGGTAAGCGGGATTGCGCACCAGCAGCTGGTCGGTGATGTGCTTGAGGTCATGCAGGGTCGCCGTCGAATCGGCGCCCTCGGCCAGGGTCAGGTCGATCAGCGCCGATTCGCCACGCACCGACGGACGATCCTTGAGCTGGCGGCCAAGGTAGGCTCGGGCCGGAGCCACGCCCTCCTGCTCTTCCATCAGCCGGGTCAGGGCCAGCACCGGGGCGATGCCACGGTAGTGCTCGGTCATTTCCGACAGGAACGCACGTGCGCCTGCCAGATCGCCTACCTTGCGGTAGTTTTCCATCAACGCCGGCAGCAGCTCCGGCAGGTACTCCGGGTCGTTGCGCGCGGCGCGCTCGAATGCACGCACGGCGGCTTCAGCGTTGCCGGCATCGGTCTCAAGGCGACCTTCGATGATGCCGGCGCGCACCGACATCGCATCGGCCTGGTAGGCCCGGGCAATCGCTGCCCTCGCCTCTTCCAGCTTGCCGGCGCCGCGGAAGCGTTCGGCCACTTCGCACTCGAACTGCCCGATCAGCTTGCCCATCGGCTCGCCGGTGACGTCTTCGAAGCGGGTGGCGTTGTCGATCGCCTTTTCCCAGTCGCGCTCGGCCTGGTAGATGCCGATCAGGTGCTTGAGCGCCTGCGGGGCACGCTGGTCCAGATGCGCCAGCTCGGTGAACACGGTCTCTGCACGGTCCAGCAGGCCGGACTTCATATAGTCCTCGCCCAGCGCCAGCAGGGCCTGCACGCGCTGCGCGTCGCTCAGGTCGTGGCGGTTGACCAGCCCCTGGTGCAGGCGGATGGCGCGGTCGACTTCACCGCGGCGGCGGAACAGGTGGCCCAGCGCGACCTGGGTCTCGAAGGTTTCCTTGTCCAGTTCGGCGATGTGCAGGAACAGTTCGATGGCCTTGTCCGGCTGCTCGTTGAGCAGGTAGTTCAGGCCACGGAAGTAGGTGCTGGACAGGCGGCTGACCTGGTTGTCACCGTGGCGCTGCCCACCGCGCCGGCCGATCACCCACCCGGCCAGTGCGGCCAGCGGAACGAACAGGAAAAACCAAAGCCACTCGGTGACGAAATCCATCTTCGATCAGCGTCCATCAAAAGATTGGGGGGAAACACCCGCGGCCGGCGTTGCCGCCACGGACTTGTTGGCACGGCGCAGCTGGCTGTAGAGCGGAATGACCACGCTCACCAGTACCAGGCCGGCACCGACCACGACACCCACCAGCAGTGCAGCGATCAGCGCCACGCCCACCGAGGTGTGCAATTGAGTGAAAAGCAGGTTGATCGACATCGCGGTCATGTTGACCGCACCAATGATCAGCCCAAGGATCAGGACCGCCAGCAGGACCAGCAGACGAAAGACCTTCATGCGACAGCTCCAGTGGCAGGAGTCCGTAGCTTATCCGACCCGCGGCTGGATTCGCACGCGGTGGCGCGACGGGGCTCAGGCCGGATCGGCGTCCAGCGGCAGCACACTGCTGACCCGCTCGCGCAGTTCCTTGCCCGGCTTGAAATGGGGGACGTGCTTGCCCGGCAGGGCAACCGATTCGCCGGTCTTCGGGTTGCGACCCAGGCGCGGCGGACGATAGTGCAGCGAGAAGCTGCCAAAACCACGGATTTCGATGCGATCCCCGGCGGACAGCGATCCGCCCATCATCTCCAGCAACGACTTCACCGCCAGATCGACATCATCGGCCTTCAGGTGCGCCTGGCGGCGCGCAAGGATTTCGATCAGTTCGGATTTGGTCATTACCGGCTCACATCAGGGGCATCTCAGCCTGAAACGGCCCGGGCAGAAGCCCGGGCCGTCCAGGAAACAACAAACAGCGTAAGGCCGATTACTCGGACTTGTTGCCGTTCAGCTGTGCACGCAGCAGCGCGCCCAGCTGGGTGGTGCCGCTGGAAGCCGAAGAGGACTGGTATTCCTCCAGCACTTCGCGCATTTCCGCGTCGTCCTTGGCCTTGATCGACAGCTGCAGGGTGCGGCCCTTGCGGTCCATGCCCACGAACTTGGCTTCGATCTTGTCGCCGACCTTCAGGTGCTGGGTGGCGTCGTCAACGCGCTCGTTGGCGATGTCGCGAGCCGAAACGTAACCCTCGATGCCGTCAGCCAGCTCGATGATCGCGCCCTTGGCGTCGACTTCCTTCACCACGCCTTCGACCTTGGAGCCCTTCGGATTGGCAGCCATGTACTGGCCGAACGGATCCTGCTCCAGCTGCTTCACGCCCAGGGAGATGCGCTCGCGCTCCGGATCGACAGCCAGGACGACGGCGTCCAGGGTATCGCCCTTCTTGAAGTTGCGAACGACGTCTTCGCCGGTGGTGTTCCAGCTGATGTCGGACAGGTGGACCAGGCCGTCGATGCCGCCGTCCAGGCCGATGAAGATGCCGAAGTCGGTGATCGACTTGATCTGGCCCGACACCTTGTCACCCTTCTTGTGGGTGGCAGCGAAGGTTTCCCACGGATTGGCGGCAACCTGCTTCATGCCCAGCGAGATACGGCGACGCTCTTCATCGACGTCCAGCACCATCACTTCGACTTCGTCACCAACCTGCACAACCTTGGACGGGTTGACGTTCTTGTTGGTCCAATCCATCTCGGAGACGTGCACCAGGCCTTCGACGCCCGGCTCGATCTCAACGAACGCACCGTAATCGGTGACGTTGGAGACCTTGCCGAAGACGCGGCTGTTGGCCGGGTAACGACGGCCGATGTTGTCCCACGGATCCTCGCCCAGCTGCTTCAGGCCCAGCGAAACGCGGTTGCGCTCGCGGTCGAACTTCAGCACGCGGACGTCCAGCTCGTCGCCGACGTTCACGACTTCCGACGGGTGACGCACGCGCTTCCACGCCATGTCGGTGATGTGCAGCAGGCCGTCGATGCCGCCCAGGTCCACGAACGCGCCGTAATCGGTCAGGTTCTTGACGACACCCTTCAGGATCGCGCCTTCCTGCAGCTTGTCCATCAGCTGCTCGCGCTCTTCCGAGTGCTCGCTTTCGACGACAGCGCGGCGCGAGACCACGACGTTGTTACGCTTGCGGTCCAGCTTGATGAGCTTGAACTCGAGTTCCTTGCCTTCCAGGTAGGCCGGATCGCGCACCGGGCGCACATCGACCAGGGAACCCGGCAGGAAGGCGCGGACATCCTTGATGTCCACGGTGAAACCACCCTTGACCTTGCCGCTGATGCGGCCGGTGATGGTTTCGTTCTTTTCCAACGCTTCTTCCAGCTCGTCCCACACCATCGCGCGCTTGGCCTTCTCGCGCGACAGGACGGTTTCGCCGAAGCCGTTCTCGATCGAGTCGAGGGCGACCTTGACGATGTCGCCTTCGGCGACGTCGATTTCGCCAGCGTCGTTACGGAACTGTTCGATCGGCACGATGCCTTCGGACTTCAGGCCAGCGTTGATCACCACGACGTCGCCGCGGACTTCAACAACGGTACCGCTGACGATGGCGCCCGGCTTCAGCTTGGCCAGATTGGCCTGGCTGGCTTCAAACAGTTCGGCAAATGATTCGGTCATTAGATTTACTCTGTTGGACACATGGGTCGGTGGCGTCCCCTTCAGGGGAATGGCGACCGCCCGCCTGTTGGTCGACCCCGGAAACGCAGGTCGTGTGTAGTAGGAAAACCGCCACGCATCATTGCGCGACGGAGCTGGTACAGCACTGCTTTGCGCGACCACCACCGATGCAGCTGGCAGTGCTCCCGCGCGAACGGATCAGGCAGCCGGAACCGGAAGCAGATCCATCACTCGGGCAACGACATCATCGATGCCGATGCCTGTGGTGTCGATGAGGACAGCATCGTCTGCCGGCTTCAGGGGCGCCACGGTACGCTGGGCATCACGGGCGTCGCGGGCCATGATCTCGCGCAGGAGGTCATCAAAGTTAACAGAAACCCCCTTGTCTTTCAACTGCTTATGCCGGCGCTCGGCGCGCTCCTCGGCACTGGCGGTCAGGAAGACCTTGTAGGGGGCGTCCTTGAAGATCACCGTGCCCATGTCGCGGCCGTCGGCAACCAGGCCGGGCAGCTCCCTGAATGCGCGCTGGCGCTCCTTCAGCGCGGCCCGGACCTCAGGAATTGCGGCAATGGCCGAGGCCAGCGCGCCGGTGGTCTCCAGGCGCAGCTCGTCGGTGGCATCGGTGCCGTTGACCATGACCCGCATCGACTCGCCCTGTTCAACAAACTGAACATGGGTGTCGAAGGTGCAGCGCACCAGCGCCGAGGCGTCGGAGGTGTCGATGTCGGCCCAGCTCGCGGCCACGCCCACCGCGCGGTACAGCGCCCCCGAATCCAGGTAATGCCAGCCCATCCGGCGCGCGATGATGCGGCTGATGGTACCCTTGCCGGCCCCGGAAGGGCCGTCGATGGTCAGGACGGGAGCGAGTGGATTCATGGGGTTCCCAGAGCGTGTGAAGGGGCCATTCTAGCCCCTGCCAGACGCCCCCAGCGGGATCTTTTGTGCAACCACTTGAAACCACGAGGAAAAGCCCGGTAGAATGGCGGGCTTGAACGAGCGTCAACTGCCGATTGTCTTTCGCATATCGCGGCCACGCTCCACCCGAACAACTACTGTTTACGCCGAGGTATGCCATGAAAGTCCTGTCCTCCCTGAAGTCGGCGAAGGCCCGTCACCGCGACTGCAAGGTCGTCCGTCGTCGCGGCAAGATCTTCGTCATCTGCAAGTCGAACCCGCGTTTCAAGGCGCGTCAGCGCTAAGCCCAACAGCCTTCACGGCTGCGGCTGGCCCTACGCGGGGCCGACCCGATGCAAGAAACCGCCTTCGGGCGGTTTTTTGTTTATGCGGCTTTTTCCTGCTGATTTTGCTGTAATCGCCTTTCTTGACCACTGGGGAGTAGATCGAGATGAAGCGTTACCTGTCCGCCCTGGCCGTGATGGCCACCCTGGCCGCCGCCACACCGGCGCTGGCCGATACCCTGCTTGTCGACCGCGCCCGCGAGAAGCCGGCCGGTGCCCTGCCCGTGAGCGGCCAGAGCATGCAGCAGGTACAGGCGCAGTTCGGCGCGCCGAGCGAACAGCTGCAGCCGCGTGGTGGGCAGAAGCGGCAATGGCCGACCATCAACCGCTGGGTGTACCCGCAGTTCACCGTCTACTTCGAGAAGCAGAAGGTGATCGACGTGGTGGCCAACCAGGCGGACCCGAACGAAATCGGCCCGAAACCGCCGATCCGTTGATCCCTTTACCCGCCGTGGGCGGGCCTGTGTAGCGAGACCATGAACCAGACCCTTCGTTTTCCTGCCGAGTGGGAAGCCCAGAGCGGCGTCCTGATTGCCTGGCCCACCGCCGACACCGACTGGGCCGATCGCCTGGGCCAGGTGGAAGAGACCTACATCGCCCTGGTCGCGGCCATCACCCGCTTCCAGCCGGTGCTGATCTGCGTGGCCGACGACGATGTGGAGACCTATGCCGAAATGCGACTGCGCTCCAACCGCATCGACATGGACAAGGTCCACTTCACCACGGCCGCCTACGACGATACCTGGCTGCGCGACTCCGGCCCGATCACCCTGCGCCGTGCCGACGGCGGTTTCCAGCTGCTGGATTTCCGCTTCACCGGTTGGGGCGGCAAGTTCGACGCCACCCTGGATGACCAGCTGGTGGGCGTGCTGGACCACGCCGGCGTGTTCAACGACGCGCCGGTGCGCAGCATCCCGTTCGCGCTGGAAGGCGGCGGCATCGAGACCGATGGCGAAGGCACCCTGCTGACCACCTGGAAGTGCCTGCACGAGCGCCATCCGGACCGCGACCGCGCCAGCCTGAGTGCCGACCTGGCCGACTGGCTGCAGCAGGACCGCGTGCTGTGGCTGGACCACGGCTACCTGGAAGGCGACGACACCGACGCGCACATCGACACCCTCGCCCGCTTCGCCTCGACCGACAGCATCGTCTACCAGGCCTGTGACGACGAGAGCGACTCGCACTACGCCGAACTGCAGGCGATGGGCAACGAGCTGGCCGCACTGCGCACCAAGGATGGGCAGCCGTACCGCCTGTTCCCGCTGCCGTGGGCACAGCCGGTGATCGACGAAGGCCGCCGCCTGGCTGCGTCGTACGCCAACTACCTGATCGTCAATGGTGCAGTGCTGATGCCGGCCTATGGCGACCCGGCCGACGACCTGGCCCGCGATGTGCTGGCCCAGGCGCACCCGGGCCGCGAGATCGTGCAGGTGCCCTGCCGCTCGCTGATCTGGCAGAACGGCAGCCTGCACTGCATCACCATGCAGCTGCCGGAAGGGCTGTTGAAGGTCTGACGGTGGTGCCGGCCGCTGGCCGGCAACCCTGCACCGCCTGATGGATCCACGGGATTGCCGGCCAGCGGCCGGCACTACCGAGCGCACCCATTCAGCGCGCGACACGCCGTCGCCGCCCATCCGCGCTAACATGCTGGTTTTCCCCCGCAGGAACGCCCCGCATGAACTCGCGCAGCCCCCTTACCGTCGCCCTGATCCAGGAGCGCAACCACGGTGATGCCGCCGCCAACCTGGCGGTGATCGAAGCACGCGTGGCCGAGGCGGCTGCGCAGGGTGCCAAGCTGGTGCTGCTGCAGGAACTGCATAACGGTCCGTACTTCTGCCAGCACGAATCGGTGGACGAATTCGACCTGGCCGAGCCGATTCCGGGCCCCAGCACCGAGCGCCTGGGCGCACTGGCGAAGCAGCACGGCGTGGTGCTGGTCGGCTCGCTGTTCGAACGCCGCGCCGCCGGCCTGTACCACAACACCGCCGTGGTGTTCGAGAAGGACGGTACGCTGCTCGGCAAGTACCGCAAGATGCATATTCCGGACGATCCGGGCTTCTACGAGAAGTTCTACTTCACCCCGGGCGACATCGGCTTCGAGCCGATCGATACCTCGGTGGGTCGCCTTGGCGTGCTGGTGTGCTGGGACCAGTGGTACCCGGAAGCGGCGCGCCTGATGGCGCTGGCCGGTGCCGAACTGCTGCTCTACCCGACCGCGATCGGCTGGGACCCGGACGACGTGCAGGACGAGAAGACCCGCCAGCGCGACGCCTGGGTGCTGAGCCACCGCGGCCACGCCGTGGCCAACGGCCTGCCGGTGCTGAGCTGCAACCGCGTCGGCCACGAGGCCTCGCCGCTGGGCGCCTCCGGCATCCAGTTCTGGGGCAACAGCCACGTGCTGGGCCCGCAGGGCGAATTCCTGGCCGAAGCCGGCACCGATGCCACGGTTCTGCTGTGCGATGTCGACCTGCAGCGCAGCGAGCATGTGCGCCGCATCTGGCCGTTCCTGCGCGACCGCCGCATCGATGCCTACGGCGACCTGCTCAAGCGCTACATCGACTGAGCCGGAGCCCGCGCATGGCCGTCCTCATCCGTGATGCCGGCCCGGCCGACATCGCCGCGATCACCGCGATCTACGCGGTGGAAGTGACCGACTTCGTCAACACTTACGAGTACGACATCCCGGACGCGTCCGAGATGCTGCGCCGCATGCGCGACATCATCGACCGCGGCTTCCCCTACCTGGTCGCCGAGATTGACGGCCAGGTGGCCGGCTATGCCTACGCCAACACCTACCGCACCCGCGTTGCCTACCAGTGGACCGTGGAAAACTCGGTCTACGTCGATGCTGCGTTCCAGGGCAAGGGCGTTGGCACCGGCCTGCTGCAGGCGTTGATCGACGCCTGCGTGGCGCGTGGCTACCGGCAGATGGTGGCGGTGATCGGCGAACCGACCAATACCGCTTCAATCAAGCTGCACGAACGCTTCGGCTTCGAGCTGGTCGGCGTGTTCCGTGGCCTCGGCCGCAAGCATGGCCGCTGGCTGGATACCGTGCAGATGCAGCGCGCGCTCGGCGATGGCGCCGACACTGCACCTTCCAATGAATGAACCCATGACCGAAACCCTTCCCGAGACCGGCGACGACCTGTTCGCCGGCCAGCCGGTACGCGTTGTTGAACGCGACGGCGTGCGCTACACCCTGCTGGGCACCGCCCATGTCTCACGCGCCAGCGTCGAGGCGGTGGAAAAGGCCATCGACAGCGGCCGCTTCGATGCCGTGGCCGTTGAACTGGACCCGCAGCGCCTGCAGGCGCTGAGCGACCCGGACACGCTGGCCAAGCTCGACCTGGTCGAGGTGATCCGCAAGGGCCGCGTCGCCCTGTTCGCCGCCAACCTGGCCCTGTCCGCCTACCAGCGTCGCCTGGCCGAACAGCTGGACATCGAGCCGGGCGCGGAACTGAAACGCGCGGTGGAACTGGCGCGCGAACGCGACCTGCCGGTGCACCTGATCGACCGCGAGGTCGGCCTGACCTTCCGCCGCGCCTCGCAGCGGCTGGGCTTCTTCGGCAAGCTGAAGCTGGTTGCCGGTCTCGGCGCCGGCCTGTTCTCGTCCGAGGAAGTGGGCGAGAACGAGATCGAAAAGCTCAAGCAGGGCGACATGCTGGAATCGAGCTTCGGCGAGTTTGCCAGCGAGAGCCCGGCACTGTACGAGACCATCATCGGCGAGCGCGACCGCTACATGGCCACGCGCCTGCGCGAGGAACACAACCCGCAGCAGCGTGAAGTGCTGGCGGTTGTCGGTGCGGGTCATCTGGCAGGCTTGGCGCGTTACCTGGAAACCGACACCGAGGCACCGGCACCGCTGCGCGCCGAGCTGGAGGCGGTGCCGAAGAAGCGCAACATTCCGTGGTTCACGCTGGGCATCCTGGCCATCGTGGCGACCGGCATCGGCGTGGGCTTCTACCGCGGCGGCCTCGGCGTGGGTACCGAACTGCTGGCGACCTGGGCGATGTATACCGGCGGCCTGGCGGGCCTGGGCTGCCTGCTGGCAGGCGGCCACCCGCTGAGCATCCTCACCGCGATCGCGGTGGCCCCGTTCAAGCCGTTCCGCCTGAGCATCCCGACCGGCGCATTCTCGGCGCTGGTGGAAGCGCGCCTGCGCAAGCCGGCGTACGAGGACTTCCTGAAGCTGCGCGACGACGCGCAGAGCCTGAAGGGCTGGTACCGCAACCGCGTCACCCGCGTGGTGCTGACGTTCATGCTGACCAACATCGGCAGCATGCTCGGCCTGTGGCTGACCACCTTCAAGGTGTGGGGCAAGGTGGCGGGTTGATTGTTCCGTGTAGCGTCGAGCCAAGCTCGACTGCGCTCTGGTAGGTGCCAACCTTGGTTGGCACGCCATGCCCGGCAAAAAAAGGGGGAGGCCGCCCCACTACGACCGGCCTCCCCCACACCACAACACGTTGATGTGCATTACAGCCGGGCAGCGCCCGGCTCTACCATTTCCACTCCACGCGCGCGGCGGATCAACCGCGTCACGGCATTGCGCAGGTCATCCAGCACTGCATAGATGGTCGGCAGGAACAGCAGGCTGACCACCGTGGAGAACGCCAGGCCGCCGGCAATCGCGCGCGCCATCGGCGCGTACTCCGGGCCGTTGCCGAACATCTGCGTATTGGTCAGCGAGATCGGCACCATCGCCAGGATCGCCGTGCCCATCGTCATCATGATCGGGCGCAGGCGCTCGCGTGAACCCTCCACCAGCGCCTGCGTGCGTCCCATGCCGCCGCGCCGCAGGTTGTTGATGTGCTCGATCATCACGATGCCGTTGTTCACCACCACGCCCATCAGCACCAGGATGCCGATGAAGGACATGATCCCGAACGAGGTACCGGTGATCCAGAACAGCCAGAACACGCCGAAGATCGAGAACAGCACGCCGCTCATGATCGCCGCCGGGAACAGCAGCGACTCGAACACCGCCGCCATCACCACGTAGATCATCATCAGCGCGATCAGCAGGTTGAACACCATCTGCTGCATCGCTTCGTCGTCGTTGCCGTAGTCGCCGCCATCGAAGGTGAAGCCATAGCCGGCCGGGAAGTTCATCGGCTTGAGCACCGATTCCATCGCCTTGCGGCCATCGGGCGCGGTGACCTTCTCGGCCAGGTTGGCCTTGATGGTGAGCGTGGTCTGGCGGTTGGTACGACCGATCTGGGTCGCCGATGAACCGACGTCAACGGTGACCAGGCTCAGCAGTGGCACGCTGCGACCGTCGCCGGTGCGCACGCTGAAGCCGGCCAGGTCTTCCGGGCTGCTCTGCTCGGCGCCAGCGAAGCGCACCCATACCGGTACTTCATTGTCGCCGCGGCGGAACTCGCGCATCGGCGCACCGCGCAGGGCCAGGCCGACGAAGCTGGCGACCTGCTCGGCATTGAAGCCGAACGCCGCGGCGCGCTCGCGGTCGACGCGCACCTTCAGCTCGCCGCCCTTCTCGCCATTGTCGATGCGCACGTCGCGCAGCTCGGCACGCTGGGCCAGCAGCGGCACCACTTCCTGGCCGATCTCCTGCAGCATCGAACTGGAGTCGCCCACCAGCTGCACCTGCACGCCCTGGTTGCCGCCACCGCCGCCATCACCGCCCTGGTTGCCAACGAAGTAGTCGGTGCGGGCCGACTTCGGCAGGCCCTTGCGCAGCTCTTCCTGCAGCGCCTTGATGTCCTTGGCGTACTTCTCGTCCAGGGTGACCACGGTCGAGCTGCCTTCCTGCTCGCTGTACCAGGAGTACACCTGCTTGACGTGCAGGCGCTCGCGGTTGGCGTCGATCCAGTTCTCCACGCGCGCCACCTCCTCGGACATCTGCCGATAGGTGTAGGCGCCCTTCCACATGTAGCCGATGAAGATGTCCTTGCCGCCATCCCCACCGAACATGTCGACCTTGGTCAGCTTCATCGGCACCAGGCTGACCAGCACCACCAGCACGATGCCGAGCAGGCTCCAGCCGCGATGGTGCAGCGACCAGTCCAGCAGCATGGCGTAGCGGCGCTGCAGCCGCGCGATCAGTCCGGTCTGCGAGTGCACCAGCTTGGGCGTGGCCATGCGCGCGGACAGCATCGGGATCAGGCTGACCGCGACCAGCCAGGAGGCCAGCAGCGAGACCGAGATGGTGATCGCGATCTGCGCCATGAAGATGCTGATGTTGTTGGTCTCGCCAAACAGGTTCGGCACGAACACGATGCAGTGGCACAAGGTGCCAGCACTGAGCGCGATGGCCACGTTGCGGGTGCCGATGATCGAGGCCAGGCGCGGCTGTCCCGGCATGCGCTCGCGCTCCTGGTAGATGCTCTCCACCACCACCACGGCGTTGTCGACCAGCATGCCCACCGCCAACAGCAGGCCCATCATGGTCAGGATGTTCAGCGTCACCCCGACGAAGTACATGAAACCCAGGGTGATGGTGAAGCAGATCGGAATGGCCAGGGTCACCATCAGCGTGGACGGCCAATGGCGCAGGAAGAAGAACAGCACCGTGATCGACAGGATCAGGCCGACCGCACCGGCCTCGGCCAGTTCCAGCAGCGAGGAGGTCACCGCCTTGCCCTGGTTGTCGATCACCTTGATCTGCACGTCGCGCATCGACGCTTCGGCACGGATCGCTTCAACCTCGGCCAGCGCCGCGCGCGACACCTCCACCATGTTGGCACTGCGCTCCTTGAAGATATCCAGCCCGACCGCCGGGTTGCCGTCCAGGCGGCGCCCGTAGTTCATCCGCGCCGGCTTCAGGCGCACGTCGGCGATGTCGCCCAGGCGCAGGCCCTTGGCGTTGATCACCAGGTCGCGCATTTCCTGCAGGTCGGTGATCTCGCCCACCGGCTGCACGCGCACGCGCTGGCCGTTGTCGTCGATCTGCCCGGCCGAGATCGAGAAGTTCAGCGTGCGCAGGCGGTCACTCAGCTCGTTGATGCTCAGCCCATGCGCGTTGAGCCGGTTCGGATCAATGGCGATCTCCACCTCGTTCGGCGGCGCGCCGGTAATGTCGACGCGGGCCACGCCGGGGATACGCTCGATGCGCCGCTTGAACTCGCGGTCGAGCATGTCGTAAGCGGTGGTCAGGTCGCTGGTGCTGGCCAGGCGCACCTTCAGCACCGGCTGGTCGCTGCTGGACCACTTGAACACGTTGTAGCGCTGCAGGTCGTCGGGCAGATCGCTGCGGATCGCATCGATGCGTTCGCGTGCATCGGAGGCGGCGATGGCGATGTCGCGGTCCCAGTCGCTGAACTCGATGAAGATCAGCGCCGCCTCGGAGGTGGCCGACGAGCGCATGCGCTTGATGCCGGTCATCGTCGCCAGCGATTCCTCCACCGGGCGGATGATGGTCCGCTCCACTTCCTCCGGGGTTGAACCGGTGTACGGAATCTGCACGAACAGGAAGGGCGCGGAAATGTCCGGCAACGCTTCCAGCGGCAACCGGAACGAGGCGATCAGGCCGATCACCACCAGTGACACGAAGCACATGATGGTGGTGACCGGGCGGCGGATGGAGAACTCGGCAACACTCATGCCGGCTCCTCCGCACCCGCCGCGCTGCCTGCTGCGCCCGGCTCGATCTCGCCGGCGTGCTTGCGGCCACGCTCGCGGTAGTAGGCGTCACCACGGCGGTCCATCAGGTCGTAGACCACCGGGATCACCAGCAGGGTAAGCAGGGTCGACACCAGCAGGCCACCGATCACGGTGATCGCCATCGGCGCGCGTACTTCGGCGCCCTCGCCCATCGCCACCGCCAGCGGCAGGAAGCCGAACAGCGTGCACAGCGTGGTCATGATGATCGGCCGCAGGCGCGAGCGTGCACCTTCCACCAGCGCCTCGTGCTTGGCCACGCCGGCCTCGCGCAGCTGGTTGACCTTGTCGATCAGGATGATCGCGTTCTTGGTGACCAGGCCGACCAGCAGGATCAGGCCGATGAACACCACCACCGAGATGGGCTTGCCGGTCAGCATCAGTGCCAGGATCGCGCCGACCAGCGCCAGCGGGATGGTGAACAGGATCACGAACGGATGCAGCAGCGATTCGAACTGCGAGGCCATCACCAGGTAGACCAGGAAGATCGCCAGGCCGAAGGCGAAGATCAACGACTTCGCCGCCTGCGCCAGCTCCTCGCCCTGGCCACCGATGTGCAGGCCGACACCCGCGCCCAGCGGCTGTTCGGCCACCATCTGCTGCACTTCGCGCATGGCCGCGCCGAGGTCGATGTCGCGCAGGTTGGCCGAGACCACCGCAACGCGGGTCTGGTCGGCGCGATGGATCTCGCTGGGGCCAGTGGTGGCAACCACGTCGGCCACCGCATCCAGCGTGACCGGCCGGGTGCTGCCCGGATTGACGATCAACCGGCGGATGCTCTCCACGCTGGCGCGGTCGCCTTCCTGGGCACGCACCAGCACGTCGATCTTGCGGTCGCGGAAGCTGTAGCGGGTGGCCACGTCGCCACGCACCTTCTTCACCACCACGTCGGCGATCTGGCGGGTGGTCAGGCCCAGCGCACCGGCACGTTCCTGGTCGAAGCGGATCTGGATTTCCGGGAAGCCCTCTTCCACCGTGGACTTCACGTCGGCGTAGTGCGCATTGCCACGCAGCATCGCCGCCAGGCGCTGGCCAGCTACTTCCAACGTCGCCATGTCCTGCCCGCGCAGCTCGATTTCCAGCGGCGTGGAGAAGCTGAACAACGCCGGCCGCGCGAAGTCGACCTGTGCCCCCGCGTGCTGGCCCATGCTGTCGCGCAGGCGCTCGGTGATCTCCGCTTCGGTGCGTGCATTGCCGCCGCCTTCCATCACCACGGTCAGCTTGCCGATGTTCTCGCCGCTCTCGGTCGGGCTGGCATCCAGGCGGGTGCCGCTGCCACTGACACCGTACAGCGAGGCCACGCCCTCGCCGTTGCCGTGGGCCAGCTGCAGCTCGCGCACCAGCGCATCGGTCTGCTTGAGCGGTGTGCCGGCCGGCAGCTTCACCGTCATCTCGAAACGGTCCTGCGCCAGCTGCGGGATCAGGTCGGCACCGAGCATCGGCACCAGCGCCATGGTCGCCACGAAGATGATCGTGGCCACGCCGAGCACCTTGCCCGGATGGGCCAGCGCGCTCGGCAACAGGCGCAGATAGCCGCGCTCGGCACCGGCGTAGGGCTTCATTGCCAGGTCGCTGGCCTTGCGCATCACCGGGCCGACCACGGCCACGACGCCCCGCCACGCACGCACGACCAGCAAGGCCAGCGCATAGAAGCTCCAGCGCGCGGTTGCGACGGCACCACGACGGCCCAGCGCCACCGGCTTCTGCCAGCGGTTCTGCGGCTGCCACGGTTCGTTCGGCGCCTCTTCCGGGAATGCCAGCGGCGGCCGGCCCTTCAGCGAGCTCAGCATCGGAATCAGCGTCATCGATACCAGCAGCGAGATCGCAATGGCGATCGCCACGGTCAATGCCTGGTCGCGGAAGAGCTGGCCGGCGATGCCATCGACGAACACCAGCGGCAGGAACACGGCGATGGTGGTCAGGGTCGAGGCGACCACCGCCATGCTCACTTCGCGGGTACCGACGATCGCTGCCTGCAGGACGCCCAGGCCACGCTCGCGGGCCTTGGCAATGCTCTCCAGCACCACGATCGAGTCGTCCACCACCAGGCCGGTGGCCAATGCCAGGCCGCCCAGCGACATCACGTTCAAGCTGAGGCCGAGCTGGCCCATGAAGAAGAAGGTGGCGATGATCGAGACCGGCAAGGACAGGCTGATCACGAACGTGCTCCAGCCATCACGCAGGAACAGGAAGATGATCAGGATCGCCAGCAGGCCACCGATCACCGCATCCTTCTTGACGTCGGCGATGGCGTGCTCGATGAAGCGCGACTGGTCCTCGATGGTGGTCATCTCGACGTCGGACGGGAACGTGCCCTTGATCTGCTCCAGGCGCTTGCGCAGCGCTTCGGCGGTGGAGACGGTGTTGGCGTCGCCTTCCTTGTAGATGGCCAGTTCAACCGATTCCTTGCCGCCCAGGCGGATCACCGCTTCGCGTTCCTTGTAACCCTGGCGAACGGTGGCCACGTCCTTCAGGCGCACCGGCACGCCATTGGCGACCACGCTGGAGCCACCACCGGACGATGCGCTCTGCGCCGCCGAAGCCGCCGCGATGGCTGCGGCCGAACCGGTCGACGCGGCGATGTTGAACATCTGCTGCAATGCCGAGTCGGCTGCACTTCCGTTCGAGCCCTGGGTGGTGACCAGCAGGTTGCGGATCTCCTCCAGGTCGGCGAACTGGTTGACGGTGCGCACCAGGAAGCGCTGCGACCCCTCCTCCAGGCGACCGCCGGAGATGTTGATGTTCTCGTCCTTCAGGCGCTTGATGACGGTGTCGATCGGCAGGTTCAGCTGGGCCAGCTTCTGCTGGTCGATGTCGACCTGGATCTCGTCTTCCAGGCCGCCGCCGACCTTGACCGCTGCCACGCCGGCAACCGGCTCCAGCTTCTTCTTCAGGTCTTCATCGGCATAGCGGCGCAGGCCGGTCAGCTCGCGGACCGCATCGGCATCGCTGGTCGGCGCCACCTTGTTCGACAGCACCAGGCGCATGATCGGCTCGGTGGACGGATTGAAGCGCAGCAGCACCGGGGCCTTGGCCTCCAGTGGCAGGTTCAGCGCTTCCATCTTGTCACGCACCTCCAGGCTGGCCTGGTCCATGTTGGTGCCCCAGGCGAACTCCAGCACCACGTCGCTCTGGCCGGTTCGCGAAACCGACTTCAGCTTGCGCAGGTTCTTGACCACGCCGACCGCCTCTTCGACCGGCTGGGTGATCAGGGTTTCGATTTCGGTCGGCGCCGAACCGGTGTACTCGGTGCGCACGGTCAGCGTCGGGTAGCTCAGGTCGGGCAACAGGTTGACCTTGAGGTTGCCCAGCGCGATCAGGCCGAACAGCAGCAGGGTGACCGTGCACATGGCGATGGTCACGCGGCGGCGGGTGGCGAATTCCACCAGGCCGCCGCGCATGCCGGCGGCGGCGCCATCGCTCGCCGGCGAGGCACCGTGGTCGTGGCCCGGGGCGGTCATTGCTTGCTCCCGGCCTTGTCTGCCGGCTTGGCGGCCGCTGCGACCGTCTTCGCCTTTGCCTTCGGATCGGCGATCACCTGCACCGCGGTACCGTCGCGCAGCGCGACCTTGCCGGCGGTGACCACCTGATCACCGGCCGCCAGGCCATCACGGATCTCCACCCACGGGCCCTCGGCGTAACCCAGCTTGACCGGAACACGTGCGACCTTGCCTTCGCGCACCCGGAACACCGCCGGCTCACCGTCGTCGAGCAGCGCCAGGCGCGGCACCACGAGCGCATCGGCACGCTGGTCGTAATCGATGCGGATGCGCCCGAACATGCCGGGCTGCAGCGCGTGCGCGGCGCCATCGAAGGCGCTGACCACGCGAAACGTGCCGCTGCCCGAATCCACCACCGGCGCGATGCGATCGACGGTGCCGGTGAAGCTCTGGCCCGGCAGCGCATCGGCGGCCAACGTCACCGGCTGGCCGGCACGCAGCGTGGCCAGCTCGCGTTCGGGCACGTTGAGGGTGGCTTCCAGGCGCGAGTTGTCGACGATGCGGAAGATCGGCGTGTTGATCTGCACGAAGTTGCCGGTCTTGATCGAGCGCGATGCGATCACGCCGGAAATCGGCGCCACGACGGTGGTGTAGGACAGCTCCAGCGTCGCCAGACGGTACTGCGCACGGACGTTTTCCAGATCAAAGCGCAGCTGGTCGACATCGGCAGCACTGACCATCTGCTGACCAACCAGTTTCTGTGCACGCTGGTAGTTGTTTTCCAGCTTGCGCATCTGCGCTTCGCTCTGGGCTACGGCCAAGCGTGCGCGGTCCGGGTCCAGGCGCACCAGCGGCTGGCCGGCGGTGACCCGCTGGCCTTCCTCGACCAGCACCGCCAGCGCCACACCGGAGGTCTTGGCCACCACCTGCGACTCGGCGCGCGGTTCCAGCGCGGCGGTGCCTGTGTAACTGGCCGCGACCGCGCGATGGCTGGCCACGGCCACTTCGACCGGGACCGCATCGACCTTCTTCTCCTCCTTGGTCTCGGCGGCCTTGGCTTCGGAATTGGGCCCTGCGGCGCAACCGCCCAGCAGCAGGGAGGTGGAGATCAGCAGTGCGGCAGCGCAGATTCCGCTGCGACGGCCGGACAGGAAGGTTGGGTGCGACATCGTCAGGTCCCTGGAGGATGCGTGGACAGGTGTGGTAGCAAAGTAATGCACCACTTCACGGCAACACCATATCCCAAAGGTCATGGTGTCTTCACGCCGCTGGTCGGCCCGACCCCATTTCAGCTAGATGAAACCTGAGGCTATACTCGGGGCGTTCCGTACCCCACGCCGGAACGACCAGACCCGAATCCCCGGAAACGACACCATGCGCCCGCAGCCGCTCGCCGCTTGTCTCGCTCTGGCCGTCCTCCTGCCCCTTGGGGCCGCCGCACAGCCCGCTCCTGCTCCTGCCACACCCGCTCCGGCCCCGGCTCCTGCCGCCGCGCCGGCGCCTGCCGCGCCCACCGGCAACTTCGACAATGGCCGCGTGCTGGCCTACACCTGCCAGGGGTGCCACGGCATCACCGGCTACAAGAACGCCTACCCCAGCTACCGGGTGCCGAAGATCGGCGGCCAGACCCAGCAGTACCTGGCCCAGGCCCTGACCGAGTACCGCCAGGGCAAGCGCCGGCATCCGACGATGCAGGCGCAGTCGATGAGTTTCAGCGAACAGGAGATCGCCGATCTCTCTGTTTACCTGTCCACCGTCAAGTAAGGCCCGCCCATGTCGAAAGCCGCGCATCCGCTGCGTCACGCCATCGCCCTGTCCGTTGCCCTGCTGCTGGCGGCCTGTTCACAGTCGCAGGTGGAAAACAGCGAGACATCCGCCGCCGACCCGGGCCATGCCAGTGGCGAACACGGCTCTTCTTCTTCGGCTGGCCTGCCTGCAGGTCGCGAGGCCGCCGGTGAAGCCCGCGCCAAGGTGAAGGGCAAGGCCACCAACCAGAGCTGCATCGACTGCCACGGGGCCGATGGCAATGCGCCGATCGATCCGACCTATCCGAAGCTGGGTGGGCAGTACGGTGACTACCTGGCGCATGCGCTGCAGGCCTACCGCGCCGGTGACCGCCAGCACATGTTGATGACGCCACAGGCGAAGGACCTGAGTGATCAGGACATCGCCGATCTGGCGGCGTATTTCGGCAGCCGGCCGAGCCAGCTGCGGGATCTGCACGGGGTCAAATGACCGCAGGCCCCGGTGGGTGCGGATCGTTGATTGGTAGGTGCGGACCGTTGGTCCGTACGGAGGTGTAACCGGCTTCGGTGGGTGCGGACCTTGGTCCGCACTGATGCCACCATCCACGCATGGCGTGGATCTACTGATTCTCGACTCGATCAATCGGCGCACTGCTGGCGCCGACCGATACTCAGCCTTCCAGCTCTTCCCAGCGCGCGTAAGCGGCATCCAGCTCGGCCTGCACCTTCGCCAGCTGCTGGGTGTGCGCGGTCACTTCGGCGCTGCTGCGGGTGTAGAACGACGGGTCGTTCATCGCCGAGGTCAGGCCTTCGACATCGCCTTCCAGCTTCTCGATGGTCTTCGGCAGCTGCTCCAGTTCGCGCGCTTCCTTGTAGGCCAGCTTGCGCTTGGGTGCGGCAGGTGCCGCAGCTGCAGCCGGTGCGGCGGCGGCCGGTTTGGCTGCCGGAGCCGCGGCAGGCGTCGCCACGCTGGCCGCATAGCGCTGCCAGTCGCTGTAGCCGCCCACGTACTCGCCGATCACGCCATCGCCCTCCATCACCAGCGTGGAGGTGACCACGTTGTCGATGAAGTCACGGTCATGGCTGACCAGCAGCAGGGTGCCGGTGTATTCGCCCAGCAGCTCTTCCAGCAGCTCCAGCGTTTCCACGTCCAGGTCGTTGGTCGGTTCGTCCATCACCAGCAGGTTGGACGGCTGCGCGAACAGCTTGGCCAGCAGCAGGCGGTTGCGCTCGCCACCGGACAGGCGGGTAATCGGCGCACGCGCGCGCTCCGGGGTGAACATGAAGTCCTGCAGGTAGGCATGCACATGCTTGCGCTTGCCGTTGAACTCGAGGAAATCGCGGCCTTCGGCGACGTTCTCGATCGCGCTCCAGTCTTCGCGCAGCACCGCGCGGTACTGGTCGAAATACGCGATCTGCAGGTTGGTGCCGGCGTTGACTTCGCCCTTGGCCGGCTGCAGTTCGCCCAGCAGCAGCTTGAGCAGCGTGGTCTTGCCGCTGCCGTTGGGACCGATCAGACCGATGCGGTCGCCGCGCATGATGGTGGTGGTGAAATCGCGGACCATGGTGCGCTCGCCGAAGGCGAACGAAATGTCCTTGACATCGATGACCTTCTTGCCGGAACTGACGCCCTGTGCGGCTTCCATCTTGACGTTGCCGCTGAGGTCGCGACGCTGCGAACGCTCCACGCGCATCGCCTTCAGGCGGCGCACGCGGCCTTCGTCGCGGGTGCGACGGGCCTTGATGCCCTGCCGGATCCAGACTTCTTCCTGCGCCAGCAGCTTGTCGAAGCGGGCGTTCTCCTGCGCCTGCGCGTTGAGGCGCTCTTCGCGGCGGCGCTCGTAGTTGGCCCAGTCGCCTGGCCAGCTGGTGACTTGGCCGCGGTCGATCTCGACGATGCGGGTGGCCAGGGCACGCAGGAAGCGACGGTCATGGGTGACGAACACCACGCTGCCGCTCCAGCCCTTCAGGAACGCTTCGAGCCAGTCGATGGCCTCGATGTCCAGGTGGTTGGTCGGTTCGTCCAGCAGCAGCACATCGGGGCTGGACACCAGCGCGCGGGCGAGCAGCACGCGGCGCTTCATGCCGCCGGACAGGCGGCCGAACTCGGCCTCGCCATCCAGGTCGAGCTTGGTCAGGGTTTCGCTGACGCGCTGGTCCAGGCCCCAGCCGTTGGCGGCATCGATCTTGGCCTGCACGTTGCCGAGGGCTTCGCCATCGAAGACTTCGGCATGGCTGAGGTGGTGGAATTCGGCCAGCCACTGGCCCAGCTCGCCAAGGCCGTCGGCGACGACGTCGAACACCGAGCCGGCCGCGCCGTGCGGCACTTCCTGCTCCAGGCGGGTGACGCGCACGCCCTGCTGCACGCGGACTTCGCCGTCATCGGGCTTGTGGTCGCCGGACAGCAGCTTGAGCAGGGTGGATTTGCCGGCGCCGTTGCGGCCGATCAGGGCGATGCGTTCGCCCGGCTCGATCGACAGTTCGGCCTTTTCCAGCAACAACGGGCCGCCGACGCTGAAGTCGACGTTCTGCAGAGTAATCAGAGGCATCCGGATATTGTACGGGTTGGGGGCGTCGGCCGGGTTGCACCCGGCACCCGCGGTAGTGCCGGCCGCTGGCCGGCAACGTCAACGGCAACGTCAAAAGCTGGTTTCCTGTGGGATGGCGGGATGGTTGGAATCGACTGGGGATCTGATGGCTTATTCCACGTCCCCCAGCAGCGCCTGCAACCCCGGCAGCCACTGCTTGCCGGGATGCCGTACCAGCCACAGCGTGCGCTGCAGGGCCGGCAGCGGGGTTTCGAGCACGCGCAGGCGGCCCAGGGCCAATGGCTCTTCCAGCGCGTGACGCGAAAGACAGGCCAGGCCGAGGCCGGCGATGGCGGCCTGCTTGATTGCTTCGGTATTGCCCAGCTGCAGGGTCTGGGCGAAGCCACGCAGGTGCGGCAGCAGCGCCTGTTCGACGGCTTCGCGGGTGCCGGAGCCTGGCTCGCGCAGCAGCCAGCGTGCGCGGCGCAGTTCGTCCAGCGACCAGCTGGCGGGGGCATCGGCGGCAGCCACGATCACCAGCGGGTCCTGCTGCCAGGCGGTCACCTGCAGGCCGCGCTCGTGGCACGGGCCTTCGATCAGGCCGGCGTCCACGTCCAGGCGCTGCACGGCAGCGACCACGCCGGCACTGTTGTCGATGCGCAGGTCGACCTCGGCCTGCGGCGCCTGGCGCAGCAGTTCGGCGATGCGTGGCGGCAGCAGGTAATTGCCGATGGTGGTACTGGCGGCCAGCACCAGCCGCAGCGGTGCCCCCTGCGATGGGTCGCCGCCGGCGGCCAGCTGACGCTCCAGGTCGGCGGCGTTGACCAGCAAGGTGCGCGCCGGCTCCAGCAGTGCGCGGCCATGCCCGTTCAGCGCCAGACGGCGGCCGATGCGGTCGAACAGCGGGGTGCCGAAGTGCGCCTCCAGCTCCTGCAGGGCGGCGCTGCTGGCCGACTGCGAGAGCGCAATGGCCTGGCCGGCAGCGGTGGTGCTGCCATGGTCGGCGATGGCGACGAAGACCTGCAGCTGGCGCAAGGTCAGGCGCATGGCACTTACCTTCTTGATGGGTAGGTTTCACCCATATTATTCGTTTTACAGGTCAGCGACAGACGCGCACGCTTGCCCCATCACTCCAGCCTTGCCCCTGCCATGAATGCCCCTGCCCTCTCCCCCTGGTCCCTGCCCGCCTTGCGCCAACGCTGGCAGCCGCGTCTGCCCGGTCTCGTGCTGGTAGGCCTGATCGCGGCGGCGTCGCTGTATCTGGCCGAGCTTCCGTGGCTGCAGGCACATGGCTTGAGCGCGCTGACCGTGGCGATCGTCGCCGGCATCGTGGTCGGCAACACCTTCTACCCGCGGCTGGCACCGGGCAGCGCGGCCGGTGTCGGCTTCTCCAAGCACTGGCTGCTGCGCGCCGGCATCGTGCTGTACGGGCTGCGCCTGACCTTCCAGGACATCGGCCATGTCGGCGTCACTGGCGTGCTGATGGACGTGCTGGTGGTTGCCAGCACCTTCGGCCTGGCTTGCTGGCTGGGCGTGCGCGTGTTCAAGATGGAGCGCGAGGCAGCCATGCTGATCGGCGCTGGCAGCGCGATCTGCGGTGCGGCAGCGGTGATGGCCGCCGAGCCGGTGGTGCGTGGCCGCGCTGCGCATGTCACCGTCGCGGTCTCGACGGTGGTGGTGTTCGGCACGCTGGCGATGTTCCTGTACCCGGCGCTGTATGCACTGGTGCAGTCGCACGGCTGGCTGGCAATGGACGCGCGGCAGTACGGCCTGTTCACCGGTGCGACGGTGCACGAAGTGGCACAGGTGGTGGCGGCCGGCCGTGCGGTCAACGAAGCGGCAGCTGACACGGCGGTGATCACCAAGATGGTGCGGGTGATGCTGCTGGCGCCGTTCCTGATCGCGCTGTCACTGTGGCTGGCCCGTGGCGGCAAGGCCAGCGCCGATGGCAGCAAGGCGCGCATCGTGGTGCCGTGGTTCGCGTTCGGTTTCGTGGCCGTGGCCGGTTTCAACTCGCTGCATCTGCTTCCGGCCGGCCTGCAGGCCGGGCTGGTGCAGCTGGACACGGTGCTGTTGGCGATGGCGATGGCCGCGCTGGGCCTGACCACCCACGTCTCGGCGCTGCGCCAGGCAGGACTGAAGCCGCTGCTGCTGGCGCTGATCCTGTTCGCCTGGCTGCTGTTCGGTGGCCTGGCAATCCACCAGGGTGTGCTGGCGGTGCTGGGCTGATCAGGAGCGTGCCGACCAGGGTCGGCACCTGTAGATTCACGCCGTGCGTGGATGACGACTCCGACGGGGTCAGAGCCCTTTCCTGCGGAAAGGGATCCGTCCCCACCCCATTGGGCGGGACCGGCCGTGCAGGCAGGTACAATGCGCCATGACTGACTTCTCGACCCTGCCGCTGAGCCCGGCCCTGCAGCCCGGCCTGGATGCCCTCGGCTATACCACCCTCACCCCCGTGCAGGCGCAGAGCCTGCCGGCCATCCTGGATGGCCGCGATGTAATCGCACAGGCACCCACCGGCAGCGGCAAGACCGCCGCCTTCGGCCTGGGCCTGCTGCAGTCCATCGACCCCAGCCTGATCCGCGTGCAGGCGCTGGTGCTGTGCCCGACCCGCGAACTGGCCGACCAGGTCGGCAAGCAGATCCGCAAGCTGGCCACCGGCATCCCCAACCTGAAGCTGTTGCTGCTGGTCGGCGGCGTGCCGCTGGGCCCGCAGCTGGCCTCGCTGGAAGGCCATGACCCACACGTTGTGGTGGGCACGCCCGGCCGCGTGCAGGAGCTGGCACGCAAGCGCGCGCTGAATCTTGGCGCGGTGCGCACGCTGGTGCTGGACGAGGCCGACCGCATGCTCGACATGGGCTTCGAGGAGCCGATCCGCGAGATCGCCGGCCGCACCCACAAGGACCGCCAGAGCCTGCTGTTCTCGGCCACCTTCCCCGACAGCATCCGCGCCATGGCGCGTGACCTGCTGCGCGATGCGGTGGAAGTGACCGTGGAAGGCGCCGACCAGGCACCGGCCATCCGCCACCTGTTCTGCGAGGTGGAACCGGCGCATCGCCAGAAGGCGCTGGCCGGCCTGCTGCTGAAGTACACGCCGGAATCGGCGGTGGTGTTCTGCAACACCCGCAAAGACGTGGACGCAGTAGCCAACTCGCTGCAGCAGTTCGGCTTCTCCGCGCTGGCCCTGCATGGCGACATGGAACAGCGCGACCGCGAGGAAGTGCTGTTGCTGCTGGCCAACCGCAGCTGCAACGTGCTGGTGGCCAGCGACGTGGCCGCACGTGGCCTGGACGTGGAAGATCTGGCGGCAGTGATCAATTACGAGCTTCCGACCGACGTGGAAAGCTACCAGCACCGCGTCGGCCGTACCGGCCGTGCCGGTGCCAGTGGCCTGGCGATCAGCCTGGTGGCCGGCCGCGAGAAGACCCGCGCCGAAGCCATCGAAGCGCAGATGGGGCAGCCGCTGGACTGGCAGAAGACGCCGCTGGCAACCTCGCGCCCGGCCGAACTGCCGCAGGCCGCGATGCGCACGCTGCGGATCGACGGTGGCAAGACCGACAAGCTGCGCCCAGGCGACATCCTCGGTGCGCTGACCGGTGATGCCGGCCTGTCGAGCAAGTTCATCGGCAAGATCGCGATCTTCCCGACCCGCTCCTACGTGGCGATCGCGCGCGAGCAGGCCAACAAGGCCGTGGCGAAACTGGAAGCCGGCAAGATCAAGGGCCGTCGTTTCCGCGTGCGGATGATGTGATTGAAGCAGCGTTGCCAACCACGGTTGGCAATGATCTGACCTGGTAGTGGCCAACCTTGGTTGGCCCATCCGTGGCGTCAATCGCGAAAAGCGCTGCCAACCAAGGTTGGCAACTACCGGTTCCCGGCCATTCGCTCTGGTAGATGCCAACCTTGGTTGGCACCTGCCCTTCGATCAGAACACCAGTTCGGTGTGCAGCGGCAGATCCGATTCCCAGCGGGCGCGACCACCCAGGCCGTCCAGTTCGACCAGTACGCCGGCACCGACCACGTCAACGCCCAGGCGGCGCACCAGCGACAGCGCAGCGACCAGCGTGCCGCCGGTGGCCAGCACGTCGTCGATGATCGCCACGCGGGCCCCGGCCGGCAGGGCGTCGGCGTGCACTTCGATGCAGTCACTGCGGTATTCCAGCGTGTATTCCTCGCGCAGCACCTGTCCCGGCAGCTTGCCCGGCTTGCGCACCGGCACGAAGCCCACGCCCAGTTCCAGCGCCATCGCGGCGCCGAGGATGAAGCCACGCGATTCGATACCGATCACCGCGTCCAGCTTCTGGTCGCGCCAACGGTCGGCCATCGCGGTGATGGCACCGCGGAAGTCCTCGCCATGGGCGAGCAGCGGCATGATGTCCTTGAAGAGGATGCCGGGCTTGGGGAAGTCGGCGATGTCGCGCAGGCGGGAGGCCCACTGCGGAGCGACGAGGGCGTCGGTCATGTCACGTTGGCTATCTGATGGCGGCATAGGGTACCTGTTCCGGGCGCCGGCTGCCTGTTGGGGGTGTTCGGCCGGGCTGCGCCCGGCACCTGCGGTAGTGCCGGCCGCTGGCCGGCAACCTCAACGGCAACAGCAAGGGCAACAGCAAGGGCAACAGCAACAGCAAGCGCAACAGCGGGTTTCCTGTGGGATGACGGGGTGGGTCCGGTTGCGGGAGACGCCGTAAACCCGTCCGTGGGGGCTTGGCCGCGGCTTGCTCGTGTGCGCTGTCCTGCGCACACGGCAAGACCGGGGTTGGGCGTCCTGCCCAACCCGCCCGAGGCATGCCTCGGGCCCATGCCGCGGACACTCCCGCAACCGGACCCACCCCGCCTTCGACAGTTTCCTGCGATCTGTCGTAGATCCACGCCATGCGTGGATGAATCTCTATCGAAATCGAACATTTCGAGAATTGAACGAAGAGCATCCACGCATGGCGTGGATCTACCGTGTCGACCAAGGTCGACACCTACCCACAGCCGCGGGAATCTGTCGGAGGTGGGGCGGTGTGGGGCTGCAGGACCGTTGGCGCCATGGATGGCGCCATCGAGCCCCCATGGACGGGTTTACGGCGTGTCCTGCAGCCCCGCACCGTCCCGCCAGACCATCAGCAATCCAGAGCCGCTTTGGCTTTGGCCGTTGCTTGCGCGGTGGCCTCTGCAGGTGCAGGGCGCAGCCCTGCCGAAACCCACCCTCAGGAACTGCAGGACAGCATCGAGCAACCGGCGCGGTTGTCTGCCCACGCCGGGCGCTTGCCGGCGAAGTGTTCCAGCCCCGCACGCTCGGTGTATGGATCGCGCAGCACGTCCTGCAGTGCGTGAACACCGCCGAGGTCACCCTGCTCTGCGCGGTCGATCGCCTCCTGGGCCAGCCAGTTGCGCAGCACATACAGCGGATTGGCTTTGGCCATCTTCGCCGCGCGCTCACTGGCCGAAAGTGGATCGGCCTGCAACCGCGCCGCGTAGTCCTGCAGCCACTGCTGCAACGGCGCCTGCACCGCCTGCTGGCGCGACTCGTCGTAGTACACTGCGTCCAGCACGCCCACGTCTGGCGCCGCTGGATCAACCCGCATCAGCGCACGCCAGGCCAGGGTCATGTCCATGCCGCCGTCCTGCATCAGCTGCTGCCAGCGCTGGTAGAGCCCCAGGTCGTCATCGTCGGCAGCGGCCAGGCCCAGCTTGGCTGCGGCATCGCGACGCGTGCAGGCCACGAAGGTGGACTGGTAGGCCGCCAGACCGGCCTGCAGCGGCGCCACATCGGCAAACAACGGCGACAGCGCCTGCGCCAACCGGCTCAGGTTCCAGTACGCCACCTGCGGCTGGGTACCGAAACGATAACGGCGGCCCTGCGCATCGGTGGTGTTCGGCGTCCAGTCCGGGTCGAAGTCCTCGACCCAGCCGTAAGGACCGTAATCGAGCGTGAGGCCGAGCACGGACAGGTTGTCGGTGTTCATCACGCCATGCACGAAACCGACGCGCATCCAGTGCGCGATCATCTCGGCAGTGCGCACCGCGATCTGCGCGAACCAGTCGCCGTACAGCGCCTCACCCTGCCCTTCAAGCTCCGGAAAGTCGCGGGCGATGCACGCGTCGACCAGCTGCCGCAACAAGGCAGTTTCGCCGCGTGACGCTGGCAGTTCGAATGAACCAAAGCGCAGGAACGAGGGCGATACCCGGCACACGATGGCGCCGGGCTCGGCACGCGGGTGGCCGTCGTAGAACATGTCGCGTACCACGTCTTCGCCGGTGCCGACCAGCGACAACGCGCGCGTGGTCGGCACGCCCAGGTGATGCATCGCTTCGCTGCACAGGAATTCGCGGATGGATGAGCGCAGCACTGCGCGGCCATCAGCACCCCGCGAATACGGCGTGGGACCGGCACCCTTCAGCTGCAGTTCCCAATGACGGCCATCCGGTGCGACCAGTTCGCCCAGCGAGATCGCGCGGCCGTCGCCGAGCTGGCCCGCCCAGTGGCCGAACTGATGGCCACCGTAATTGGCCGCCCACGGCTGCATGCCGGCGTACAGCGCATTGCCGCCGAACACCTGCGCGAAGCCTTCGCTTTCGACTTCAGCCGTATCGAAGCCAAGCATCGCGGCGACGTCCGGCGCCCAAGCCAGCAGCGTGGGCGCCGCCACTGGAGTCGGCATCACCGGCGACCAGGCCGCGCCCAGCACTTCGCGGCGGCGCGGGCCGGATTCGGGGTCGCCCGGCAGGGTGTGCAGCAGGCGGTTGTCGAAACGGGGGCTGTCGGTATCCATGGTGCTGAAGATGGGGACGACCGCCGCCCGCCTCAATTGCCGCTGAGCGCCTGCAGATGACCGCCGTGGGCCTCGGCACGCTGGTAGGCCGGGCGCTCGCCGATACGCTTGAGGAAGCCACGCAGCGCCGGCTTGTCGTCGAGGCCACCGCCGCGCGCGGCGGCCGCCTGGATCGGGAAGCTCATCTGGATGTCGGCCGCACTGAAGCGTTCGCCGGCGAACCATGGGCTTTCAGACAGGCGGCGCTCCATCCAGTCCAGGTGCAGTCGTCGCTGCGGGCCGATGAAGCCACGCTCGGCCTTGTCGGCGATGCTGCGCGCAATCGGGCGGGCGAAGAACGGCATCGGCGCGTTGCGGATGCGGCCCATCACCAGGGTCAGCAGCAGCGGCGGCATCGCCGAGCCTTCGGCGTAGTGCAGCCAGTAGCGGTAGGCGATGCGCTCGGCGCCATCGGCCGGCATCGGTGACGGCGACAGCTGGCGTTGGGTGTCATAGCGATCCGCGAGGTAGTCGAGGATGGCACCGGACTCGGCCAGTACCAGCTCGCCATCCTGCAGCACCGGCGACTTGCCCAGCGGATGCACGTTACGCAGTTCGGGCGGTGCCAGCAGCGTCTTCGGATCGCGGGGATAACGGCGCAGTTCGTAGTCCAGCCCCAGCTCCTCCAGCATCCACAGCACACGCAGGGAACGGGAGTTTTCCAGGTGGTGGACGATGCGCATGGGGATGATCCTTGGGGAGGCCCACATCGTACCGCGCCAGCTGCATGCCCCTTGTAGAGTCGAGCGTGCTCGACTGCTTTCCAGAGACAGTCGAGCACGCTCGACTCTACAAAGCTGCAGGCAATAAAAAACGCCGGAAGCTTTCGCTTCCGGCGTTCTGGCTACCAAACGGTAGCAGACGGATTAGACCGCCTGCACCTGGTCAGCCTGCATACCCTTCTGGCCCTGGACGGCGATGAAGGTAACCTTCTGGCCTTCCTGCAGGGTCTTGAAGCCGGTGCCCTGGATGGCACGGAAGTGCACAAACAGGTCCGGGCCGCTTTCCGGGGTGATGAAGCCGAAGCCCTTGGCGTCGTTGAACCACTTGACGGTGCCGGTCTGACGATCAGACATTTGACTAACTCCTGAAACACATGTTGAAAAAATCGCAGCCACCGGGTATCGGGGCCGAGACTGAGTTGCAGGCGTTGGTAAAGCGGATCGATGAGCGGATCGTGAGATCAACTGCACCAGGCCACGATTCACGGTGACCCTAGCAAACACAGTGGGACGAACGATACGCGTGTTTTCTGCAAAAAGCGATAGCCCGGACGTTCATCGGCTGGCCCCGCCCGCTAGACGTGACAAGGGCTGGCAGCCGATCGAGGCTAACCCCGAGTCCCCATTCAGGATTTTCCTACCCTACACTGGGTAAATGACTGAAGCTGAAACCCAAGCTGAACCCGCGCTCCCCCGCATCTGGGTGGACGCGGACGCCTGCCCCACCGTCATCCGCGACATCCTGTTCCGTGCCGCTGAACGCGTTGGCATCGAACTGACCCTGGTTGCCAACCAGTGGATTCGCACCCCGCCCTCACGCTGGCTGCGTTCGATCCAGGTGCCCCAGGGCCTGGACGTGGCCGACAGCGCCATCGTCGAACGGGTCGCTGCCGGAGACCTGGTCGTCACCCAGGACATCCCGCTGGCCGCGCTGGTGCTGGAGAAGAAGGCTGTGGCGCTGAACCCGCGCGGCCAGCTGTACACGCCGAACAACATGGCCGAGCGGCTGTCGATGCGCAATTTCATGGAAGAACTGCGCGGCGCCGGGGTCCAGACCGGCGGCCCGCCGCCGCTGGGCCAGCGCGACCGGCAGCTGTTCGCCGCCGAGCTGGACCGCTGGCTGGCGCGGCGCCCGGCCCGCTGACCCGCGCTAGCCGCCCTGCTCCATTCGGCACAGGCGGCGCTGGCTGCTGAACCGCCGTGGCTCCCCGCTCAATGGGTCATCGAAGGCCAGCCCCTGCGCCAGCAGCTGCAGGGGCGACTCGAACGTGTCATCCCGGCGCGGCCTCAGCTGCGGGTAAAGGTCGTCGCCCTCGATCGGTGCGCCCAGCGCAGCCATATGCACGCGCAGCTGGTGCTTGCGACCGGTTTCCGGCTTCAGCCGGTAGCGCCAGATCGGCCCTTCGGCTTCGATCGGCTCGATCAGGCTGCGCGCATTGGGCTCGCCCGGCACTTCGGCCATGCGGAAGAACGGCTCCCCCGGCACCAGACGGCTGTCCCGCTGCAACGGAAACGCCAGCCCGGGCAGCGCCGGTGCCAGCGCCTCATAGGTCTTCTCGATGCGCCGCTCGCGGAACAGCCGCTGATAGGCATCACGCGTGGCCGCCTGGGTCGAGAACAGCACCAGGCCGGCGGTCAGCCGGTCCAGGCGGTGCAACGGCGCCAGTTCGGTGTTGCCGGTGCGTGTGACCAGGCGCGACAGCAGGGTTTGGCGCACATATCCACCGGCCGGCGTCACCGGCAGGAAGTGCGGCTTGTCGGCCACCAGCAGGTGCGCATCCAGATGCAGGATGGTCTCGGCGAAGGGAATCACCGGCTCGTCGGCAACCTCGCGGAAGTACTGGATCTCAAGCCCCACCTGCCAGGGCATGTCCGGCGCCAGTGCCCTGCCCTGCGCATCCTGCACACGGCCTCGGGCGAAGCGGTCCTGCCATCGCGCGCGACCGATGCGCGGGAAACGCGCGCACAGGCCATCGAGCAGGCTGGGCCAGTGGCCGGGGGGCAGCTGCAGGTGGCTGGGCAGGGTCATGGCGTCCATTCCGGCCACGGGAAAGAGCGCCAAGAGTGCCACCGTTGACACTGCGCAGACAGCCCGGCAACGGACACCCTTGGAGCAAACCTCTATCATTGACGTCTTTAGTCCACGGATCCCCCATGGCTCTTACCGCCACCATCCGCAAGGCCGAACTGCAGATCAGCGACATGGATCGCGGCTACTACGCGACCCACAACCTGACCCTGGCCCAGCACCCGTCCGAGACCGACGAACGATTGATGGTGCGCCTGCTCGCCTTCGCGCTGAACGCCGGCGACCGCCTGGAATTCGGCCGCGGCCTCAGTACCGACGATGAGCCGGACCTGTGGGAACACGACTACACCGGCGACATCCTGCAATGGATCGACCTGGGCCATCCCGACGAATCCCGCATCCGCAAGGCCAGCAACCGCAGCCGACAGGTGCAGGTGGTCAATTACGGCGGCAACGCCTCGGAAATCTGGTGGGGCAAGCAGGGCAAGGGCCTGGCGCGCTTCGACAACCTGTCGGTGGTTGACCTCGATGGTGCCTTCGTCGAACTGTGGGGCCAGCAGATCCAGCGCGCGATGCGCTGGAGCGTGCTGATCCAGGACGGTGAAGTGCAGCTGCTCAACGATCAGATGCAGCTCGACGTGGTCCCGAACTGGCGCAAGCGCGCCAAGGCATGAGCACGATCCGTTGCGACGTGGTGGTCATCGGCGCCGGCGCGGCCGGGCTGATGACCGCGATCACGGCTGGCCAGCGCGGCCGCCAGGTGCAGGTGATCGACCATGCCAACAAGGTCGGCAAGAAGATCCTGATGTCCGGCGGTGGCCGCTGCAACTTCACCAACACCGGCACCACCCCGGCCAACTTCCTGTCGGCCAACCCGCACTTCTGCAAATCGGCGCTGGCGCGCTACACGCCCTGGCACTTCATCGAGCTGGTCAGCAAGCACGGCATCGCCTATCACGAAAAGGAGCTTGGCCAGCTGTTCTGCGACATCTCGTCCAAGCAGATCGTGAAGATGCTGGTGGACGAATGCCAGGCGGCCGGTGCCCAGATCCGCACCGAATGCAGCGTGCAGCGCATCGAGCACAGCAGCGACGGGTTCCGCGTGCACACCACGCAGGGCCTGTTCCACTGCGCCTCGCTGGTGGTTGCCACCGGCGGCCTGTCGATTCCGAGCATGGGCGCCACCGGCTTTGGCTACGAGATTGCCCGCCAGTTCGGCCATCAGGTGCTGCCGACCCGCGCCGGGCTGGTGCCGCTGACACTCAGCGGCAAGCACCAGGAACGGCTGGCTGATCTGAGTGGTGTCGCCCTGCCGATCGAGGCGCGCTGCAACGGCAAGAGCTTCCAGAACTTCATGCTGCTGACCCACCGCGGCGTGAGCGGCCCGGCGATCCTGCAGATCTCCTCGTTCTGGCAACCCGGCGATGTGCTGGAGCTGGACCTGCTGCCCGGCCAGGATGCCGGCGAGTGGCTGCGCCAGATGAAGCGCGAGCGCCCGGCCGCCGAGCTGCGCACGGTGCTGGCCGAAGTACTGCCGAAGCGGCTGGCGCAGCGCCTGTGCGAGCACTGGCTGCCCGACCGGCCCGTGCGCCAGCTGGACGAGCCGGTGCTGCGCCAGGCCGCGCAGCTGCTGGGCGCGTTCCCGCTGGTGGCCAGCGGCACCGAGGGCTATCGCACCGCCGAAGTCACCCTGGGCGGCGTGGATACCGCCGAGGTGTCGTCCTCGACGATGGAATCCAAGCGCGTACCCGGCCTGCATTTCGTCGGCGAGGTGCTGGATGTGACCGGCTGGCTGGGCGGCTACAACTTCCAGTGGGCCTGGGCCAGCGGCCACGCGGCCGGTGGCGTGGTGTGAACCAGATCGCCGTTCGATGCGTGCAAGGGGCGCGCGCATGGACGGTTCGCCGCGCATCGTGTATCTAGATTCGCAGATTGGGGAGCAGTGCATGCAGAACGCGAACGACATCACCATCCGCCTGCTGATCGTCGATGACAGCGGCGAGAATGCCGAAGCCATCGTCAGCACGCTGCGCAACAGCGGCATCGCGGTGCGCCCTTGGCGTCCACAGGATGCGGCCGAGCTGTCCCAGGTGCTGTCCAGCCAGGCCATCGACCTGGTGCTGGCGTCCCCCTCGCAGGGCATCCCGCTGCCGCTGGTGGCCCAGCACATCGCCGCCAGCGGCAAGGACATTCCGCTGGTGCTGCTGGCCGATCGCATCGACGAGGACGAGCTGGTGCAGGCCAGCAGCCACGGCATCCGTGCCCTCGCCCTGCGCCAGCGCTCCGAGCATCTGTTGGCCGTGGTCCGCGACCAATGGGTGGACCTGCAGGCCCGTCGCGGCCTGCGCCGCATCGAGGCGCAGATGCGCGAGACCGAGCGCCGCTGCGATGCGCTGATCGCCTCTTCGCGCGATCCCATCGCCTACGTGCACGAAGGCATGCACATCCGCGCCAACGATGCCTACCTGGAAATGTTCGGCTACGAGCAGTTCGACGACATCGAAGGCATTTCGCTGCTGGACATGGTCGCCGCGCAGCATGTGGAAGGCTTCAAGCAGCTGCTGAAGGGCCTGAGCCGTGGCGAGGCGCCGCCGCCGCAGTACCAGCTCGATGCCCGCCACGAGGATGGCAGTACGTTCGCGGCAACCATGGAATTCACCGCTGCCACCTACGAAGGCGAATCCTGCCTGCAGGTGGTGCTTCGCCGCCGCATGGAGTTCGATCCGGAGCTGGCCCGCGAGGTCGAGGACCTGCGCCAGCGCGATCAGGTCACGGGCCTGCTCAACCGCCCGACCTTCATGCTGCAGCTGGAAAGCGCAGTGGCACAGGCCGGCCGCAGCGAAGGCCAGTTCGGCCTGCTGCTGATCGAGCCGGACCACTACGCGCGCCTGCTGCCGGACATCGGCCTGGCCTCGGCCGACGCGCTGATCGGCGCCCTTGCCGGCCTGCTGGCCGAGGTCGTTGGCGAGGACGCGCAGCTGGCCCGCTTCGGCGAACACAATTTCGCCGTACTGCAGGCCGGGCCCTACGCGCAGACCGTGGCACTGGCCGAGCGCATCCGCGAAGCGTATGCGGCGCATGTGTTCAGCATCGGCGCGCGCTCGGCCACGGTGACGGTCAGCATCGGTGGCGTGCAGGTGGGCGAGAAGATCGCCAGCATCGGCCAGGTGCTCGCACGCGCCAGCGAGTGCACGCATGCCGCCGCCGAACTGGGCAATACCTGCCGCATCTTCGACCCGGCTGCGGCCGACCGCGTCGAGGAAGAACGCGTGCTGCGCTGGGTCACCCGTATCCGTGAAGCACTTGCCGGCGACGGCTTCCAGCTGCACTACCAGCCGGTGCTGAACCTGCAGGGCGAGCCGCTGGAGCTGTACGAGGCCTACCTGCGCCTGGAGCACAACGGCGAGCTGCTGAGCCCGACCGCGTTCCTGGGCATCGCCGAGGAGTACGGCCTGCTGGCGGAGATCAACCGCTGGGTGGTTTCGCAGGCCATCGCCGTACTGGGTCAGCGCGCACGCCAGGGCCACGCCACCCAGGTACTGGTGAAGGTAACGCCGGAATCGTTCGACGACCCCGAGATGATCGCCACCCTGCGGCGCGAGCTGCAGACGCAGGGCGTGCCCGGCGAACGGCTGTGGCTGCATGCGCCGGAAGCGAAGGTGTTCACCCACCTGCGCAGTGCGCAACAGTTCCTTGCCGAAGTGGCGCCACTGGGCTGCCGCATCGGCCTAGAGCAGTTCGGTTCGGGATTGGACTCGTTCCAGCTGCTCGCCCACTTCCAGCCGCAGTTCCTCAAGCTGGACCGCGGTTTCACCAGCGATCTGGCGGCCACCCGCGAGAACATCGACCGCATCAGCCAGATCACCGCACGCGCGCAGGAGGCCGGCATCCGCACCATCGCCGAGTTCGTCAGCGACGCCAATTCGATGACCCTGCTGTTCAGTGCCGGCGTGGATTACGTGCAGGGCGACTTCGTCGGCCCGGCGCTGCCGGAGATGGGGTTCGAGTTCGGGTGACCGCGGTAGTGCCGGCCGCTGGCCGGCAGCCTTTGGTACCCAGGGTTGCCGGCCAGCGGCCGGCCCCACCAAAAGAGAAGGCCGGCTTTCGCCGGCCTTTTCATTGGTCAGGTCATGTCGACCAGATTATCGATCTTCACGTCCGGATTGACGTCGGCCTCGTAGTCGACACCCTCCACGCCAAAACCGAACAGGCGCAGGAAGTCGGCCTTGTAGCCGGCCAGGTCGCTGATCTCGTACAGGTTCTCGTTGGTGACCTGCGGCCACAGCGCGACTACCTTGCCCTGCACGTCTGCCGCCATTTCCTTGTAGTCGGCACGCAGGCGGCCTTCCTCGTCGACCAGCGCGACGGTATGGCCATCGCCATCGACCAGATCGTGGCGCAGGCGATTGATCGCCACGCCGTCGGCCTTGCCGCCGTAGAGGATGTCGTACAGCACGTCCAGCTGCTCGATGCAGCCTTCGTGGGTGCCCTTTTCCTTCATCACCTTGAACAGCAGCGACAGGTAGAGCGGCATGGTCGGAATGGCCGAGCTGGCCTGGGTGACCACGGCCTTCAGCACCGACACGCGAGCGTCGCCGCCGATTTTCGCCAGCTTCTCGCGCAGGCCCAGCACCTTGGTGTCCAGGTCCTTCTTGGCGGCGCCGATCGAGCCGTTCCAGTAAATCGCCTGGGTGATCTCTTCGCCCACGTAGGTGAAGGCCGTGGTGGTGCAGCCGTTGGCCAGCACGTCGGCGTCGGCCAGCGCGTCGATCCACATCTGCCAGTCTTCGCCACCCATCACCGCGACGGTGCCAGCGATCTCTTCCGGGGTAGCCGGCTGCAGGGTGGTTTCCGTGATTACTTCCTTGTCGGTATCCAGGCCGCGCAGGGTGATCGGCTCGCCGATCGGCTTCAGCGTGGAGCTGATGACTTCACCGGTCTTGGGGTGCTTGCGACGCGGCGCCGCCAGGCTGTAGACGACCTGATCGACCTGGCCGAGATCGGCCTTGATCATTTCGATGGTCTTCGCCTTCACTTCATCGGAGAAGGCATCGCCGTTGATGCTCTTGGCGTACAGGCCGGCTTCGTCGGCGTACTTGTGGAACGCAGCCGAGTTGTACCAGCCCGCAGTACCCGGCTTGCTCTCGCTGCCCGGGCGCTCGAAGAAGATGCCCAGGGTCGCGGCGCCGCTGCCGAAGGCAGCGGTGATGCGCGCAGCCAGGCCGTAGCCGGTGGAGGCGCCGATCACCAGCACGCGCTTGGGGCCGTTCTGGATCGGCGGACGCGCGCGGATGTAGTCGATCTGCTGCTTGACCGCGGCCTCGCAGCCGGTCGGGTGGGTGGTGACGCAGATGAAGCCGCGGACGCGCGGTTTGATGACCATGGATACCTCGGGTTGGCAGATGCGGCGCACGGGGCGCTCAGCAGGAATACGGGTGCGCGCCTGCGCGCGCGAACCGCAGGATCGTAGTGCGCGGGGGCCGAATGCACAACCGACGCTGGCGTAGGGTGGGGTTTGTTTTGCAGGGTTGCACCCTGCACCTGCGGTAGTGCCGGCCGCTGGCCGGCAACCTCAACAGCAACGTCAAAAGCTGGGTTCCTGCGGGTTGGCGGGGTGGATCCGGTTGCGGGGGACGCTGCAAGTACGTCCATGTAAGCTCGGTCGCCGCATCCATGCGGCTCACGCCCCCTCAACCGGACCCACCCCGCCTTCGACAGACTTCCGCGATCTGTTGGAACGGCGTGCGGCCTTGGTAGGTGTCGACCTTGGTCGACACGGTTGAATTCATTCGATATCTGACAGATGTGTCGACCAAGGTCGACACCTACCGACAGCCGCAGGAATCTGTCAAAGGTGGGGCGGTGTCGGAGTGCGGGGTGTGAGCCGCATGGATGCGGCTGCCAAGCCTACAGGGACGTACTTGCGGCGCCCCCGCACTCCGACACCGCCCCACCAATCCACGGAATGCCCGCTGTTGCTGTTGCTGCTGCCTCTGCAGGTGCAGGGCTGCAAGCCCTGCCAACAAAAAACCCCGCTTGCGCGGGGTTCTCTGTGCATTGCGTGCAGCGCGAACGCTTACGGGCGACGGGCCAGGGCCTCGACGTCCTTCGCCTTCGGCAGCAGGTCCTGCTTGCTGACACGCAGGAAACCGATCGTCAGCATCGGCACCGCCACCAGGATCGAGGACAGCACCACAATCACCGCACCGATCATGTGCGTCTCGGCCAGGCCTTCCATCGAGCTGCCGCCGTACAGGTACAGGGCCAGCGCCGACAGGAAGAACATCACCGCGGTGATCACCGTACGCGACAGCGTCTGGTTGATCGAACGGTTCAGCACTTCCATCGAGTCCACGCGCAGGCTGCGGAAGTTCTCGCGGACGCGGTCGAAGACCACGATGATGTCGTTGATCGCAAAGCCCATCACCGACAGCAGGCCGGCCAGCACGGTCAGGTCGAACTCACGACCCAGCAGGGACACGTAAGCGACCGTCACGATCAGGTCGAACATCGCCACGATGCTGGCGGTGACCGCGAACTTCCACTCGAAGCGCACCGCGATGTAGATCAGGAAGCCGGCCAGCATGAAGATGGTCGCGTACAGGCCATTCATCGCCAGGTCCTTGCCGATCTGCGGGCCGACGAACTCGTTGCGCAGCACGGTGGCCTGGTTGTCGGCAGAAGACAGCGCCTTCACTACTGCGGCAGCAGTGGCCTTGTCCTCGGCGGCGGCGTCACCGGTACCCGGCGCATGCTCACCGTGCGGGGCCAGGCGGATCAGCAGGTCGGTGTTGCCACCGACGCTCTGGACCTGGGCGCCTTCGAAGCCACTCTGCTCGAGCTTGTTGCGGACCTGCTCGACGTCCACCGGCTTGTCGAAGCGGGCTTCGATCAGGGTGCCGCCGGTGAAGTCCAGCGCGTAGTTGAAGCCCTTGATGCCGATGATGGCGACCGAGGCCAGGAACACCACGATGGTGACTGCCATGGCGACATGGCGCCAGCGCATGAAGTCGATCTTGGTGTCGTTCGGGAGGATGTGCAGCGGAAACAGTTTCATTGTGCGTGTCGTCCCGTCAGATGGCCACGTTCTGGAGCTTCTTGCGACGGCCGTAGATCAGCGTCGCCAGCGCACGCGACACGGTGATCGCGGTGAACATGGAGGCGAAAATACCGATGATCATGGTCAGTGCGAAGCCCTTCAGCGGACCGGTACCGAATGCGAACAGCGCCACACCGACGATCAGGCCGGTCAGGTTGGCGTCGAGAATGGTGCCCGAGGCACGCTCGTAACCGGTCACGATCGCGGTCTTGCCCGGCACGCCGGCACGCAGCTCTTCACGGATACGCTCGTTGATCAGCACGTTGGCGTCCACTGACAGGCCCACCGACAACGCCAGGCCGGCGAAGCCCGGCAGGGTCATGGTCGCGCCAAACAGCGACATCACCGCCACCACGATCAGCAGGTTGAACAGCATCGCTGCCGAGGTGATCACGCCGAACATGCGGTAGTACACGCTGAAGAACACCAGGGTGAACAGGAACGCGAACACCACTGCGCGCATGCCGTTCTTGACGTTCTCGGCGCCGAGGCTCGGGCCGACCACACGCTCTTCGACGAAGTCCATCGGCGCGGCCAGCGAGCCGGACTTCAGCAGCTTGGCCAGGTCGTCGGCTTCCTTCTTCTGCAGGCCGGTGGTCTGGAAGTTCTTGCCGAACACGCCGTTGATGTTGGCCACCGAGATCACTTCCTCGTTGACCTTGAAGCCACGCACTTCCTGGCCGTCAACCAGGGTCACGGTCGGCACGCGTTCGGTATACACCACCGCCATCGGCTTGTTCACGTTGGCGCTGGTGAAGTCGAACATGCGCTGGCCGCCGACGTTGTTCAGCGTCACGCTGACCGCCGGGGCACCGCTGGTGGAGTCGGTCACCGCCTGCGCGCCGACCATCTGGTCGCCGGTGACGATCACGCGCTTGTTCAGCAGGATCGGACCGCCGCCGTCACGGCGCTGATAGACCTTCGCTTCCGGCGGAATGCGGCCGGAGTCGATGGCGTCCTGGGCATTGCCCTCGACCACCGCGCGGTATTCCAGGGTGGCGGTGGCGCCGATCATGCGCTTGGCTTCGGCAGTGTCCTGCACGCCGGGCAGCTGCACGACCACGCGGTCGGCACCCTGGCGCTGGATGATCGGCTCGGCGACGCCGAGCTGGTTCACGCGGTTGCGCAGGGTGTTGATGTTCTGCTCGATGGCGCCATTGGCGATCTGCGCGATCTCGGTCTCCGGCACGGTCACCGTGATTCGGTTGCCGCTGACGTCGTAGCCGAGCGTCGGCTGCGCCTTCACCAGCGCCGCACGGGCACGCTGTGCGGCGTCATCACCGGCGGACGGGCTCAGGTTGGCCACGATGCTGTTGTCCGCGCGACGCTCCACCGACTGGTACGCGATGCGCGCGTCACGCAGGGTGCTGCGCACGTCTTCGGTGTAGGCGTCCAGGCGCTTGTCGAGGGCGGCCTTCTGGTCGACCTGCAGCACGAAGTGCACACCACCCTGCAGGTCCAGGCCCAGCACCATCGGGCGACCGCCGAGGTTGGCCAGCCAGTCCGGCACGGTCGAGGCCAGGTTCAGGGCCACGGTGTACTTTTCGCCGACGGTGTCGCGCAGGGCGTCGCTGGCAGCGGACTGCGCCTTCAGGTCCGGCAGGCGGACAATCAGGCTTTCCCCTTCCTTCTCGACACCGACGGGGGTGACACCGGCCGTCTTCAGGTCGGCCAGCACACGGTCGCGCAGCGCATCGTCGATCTGCCCGCCACGGTTGGCGGTGATCTGGAGGGCCGGGTCCTTCTGGTAGATGTTGGGCAGCGCGTACAGCGCGCTGAGCGCCAGTACGATCAGGATGACGACGTACTTCCAGCGTGGAAATTCGAGCATTGCTTGGGTCCCGCGCGGCGCCATCCCCGGCGCCGCGGTTGTGCATCGGAAAGGGAGTGGCTTACTGGGCCGACTTCAGGGTACCGGCCGGCAGCACGTTGCCGACAGCGCCCTTCTGCACGCGGATGCGCACGTTGTCAGCCACTTCAATGGTGATGAAGTTGTCGCCGATGTCGGTGACGATGCCGGCGATGCCGCCGTTGGTCAGCACTTCATCGCCACGCTTGATCTTCTCCAGCATGGCCTTGTGCTCCTTCTGCCGCTTCATCTGCGGGCGGATCATCAGGAAGTACATGATGGCGATCAGGATGACCGGGAACAGCAGCGTGGTCAGGCCCATGCCCTGCGGTTGGCCGCCGGCGGCCTGGGCGTGGGCGGCGGGAATCAGGAAAGCAAGCAGGTTCATCGTTGGTCCTTTGGTTGGGCGGCGCTTCGGCCCTTTCACGGGCACGAGGTGTCGACCGCGGATCTGGGTCAGCCTTGAAGTATGCCACGGCCCCGGGCGTTCGTCCTTGGGCCGTTTGGCAGGGGCGTTCGGGTTACAGGGGCGGGGCCACCGCCCCGCGTGCCGCGTAGAAGGACTCGCGGAAGGCCAGGAAGGTTCCCGCCTCGATGGCCGCGCGGATGTCGGCCATCAGCTTTTCGTAATAGAACAGGTTGTGCAGGGTACCGAGCATCGGCGCCAGCATCTCGTTGCAGCGGTCCAGGTGGCGCAGGTAGGAACGCGTGTAACCGCCGGTGCAGGCCACGCAGCCGCAGCCCGGCTCGATCGGGTCCATGTCCCGCGCGTACTGGGAATTTCGGATGCGAACGGTGCCGAACGAGGTGAAATAGTGGCCGTTGCGGGCGTTCCGCGTCGGCATCACGCAGTCGAACATGTCCACGCCACGTGCGACACCCTCGACCAGGTCCTCCGGCCGGCCCACACCCATCAGGTAGCGCGGACGGTCGCTTGGCAGCTCCGGGTCCAGGTGGTCGAGCATGGCGTTGCGCTCGTGCTCCGGCTCGCCCACAGCCAGGCCGCCGATGGCATAGCCGTCGAAGCCGATCGCCTGCAGGGCCTCGGCCGAGCGGCTGCGCAGGTCGGTGTGCACGCCGCCCTGGACGATGCCGAACAGGGCCGCGTCATTGCCCAGCTCGTCATGCGCGTTGCGGCTGCGCTGGGCCCAGCGCAGGCTCAGCTCCATCGACCGGCGCGCCACATCCTCGGTGGCCGGGTACGGGGTGCACTCATCGAAGATCATCACCACGTCCGAATCGAGCACCTTCTGGATCTTCATGCTCTCTTCCGGGCCCAGGAACACACGGGCGCCGTCGGTGGGCGAGGCAAAGGTCACGCCCTGCTCGGTGATCTTGCGGCGGTGGGCCAGCGAGAACACCTGGAAGCCACCGGAGTCGGTCAGGATCGGGCCATCCCAGCGGCAGAAGCCGTGCAGGCCGCCGTGGTCGGCGATGATGTCCAGGCCCGGGCGCAGGTACAGGTGGAAGGTATTGCCGAGGATGATCTCGGCGCCCAGCGCACGCACCTGGTCCGGCAGGATGCCCTTGACCGAGCCATAGGTCCCGACCGGCATGAAGGCCGGTGTTTCCACCGTGCCACGCGGGAAGGTCAGGCGGCCACGGCGGGCACGGCCGTCGCGGGTCTGGAGCTGGAACTGCAATCGGGACATGGAGCGGTCGTTCAGGCAAATAGTTGCCTATTGTCTCCCAAAACCGGGCCGGCCGCCCATTCAGGCCGGAACGGCACGGCAGTAGAGCCACGCCATGCGTGGCTTTCCTGGTCTCCAGGCACCTGCAAGTGCGCACCAACGGTGCGCACCCACCACAAGCAGGCAGAGGTCAGCGCCCTACCCCGCCTGCGGGAACAGCAGCATCGCGTCGCCGTAGCTGAAGAAGCGGTAGCGCTGCTCGATCGCGTGCCGGTAGGCCTCGAACACGCGCTCCTTGCCGGCAAACGCGGAAATCATCATCAGCAGGGTGCTTTCCGGCAGGTGAAAGTTGGTCACCATCGCGTCGACGCTGCGGATGCGGTAGCCCGGGGTGATGAAGATCTGCGTTTCACCGGCAAACGGCAGCAGTTCGCCATCACGCATCGCGCTTTCCAGCGCGCGCACCACGGTGGTGCCGACGCCGATCACCCGGCCACCGGCGGCGCGCGTGCGCCGCACCTGCTGCACCAGCTCGGCGCCGACGTTCAGCCACTCGCGGTGCATCACGTGGTCCTTCAGGTCATCGGCACGCACCGGCTGGAAGGTGCCTGCACCCACGTGCAGGGTGACGTGGCCGAACTCCACGCCCTTGTCCTTCAGCGCGGCCAGCAGCGGTTCGTCGAAATGCAGGCCGGCGGTCGGCGCCGCCACCGCGCCCACTTCGCGCGCGAACACGGTCTGGTAGCGCTCGCGGTCGTCCACGCCCGGCTCGCGCTGGATGTACGGCGGCAGCGGCAGGCGGCCGGCGTGCAGCAGCCACTGTTCCAGCGATTCCGGCACATGGAACTGCAGTACGTAGAACTCGCCATCGCGGCCCAGCACTTCTGCTTCACCGCCGGCATCCAGCGCGATGCGACTGCCGGCCTTCGGTGACTTGCTGGCGCCCACCTGGGCACGTGCCTGCTGGCCGCCCAGCAGGCGCTCGATCAGTATCTCCACGCGGCCACCGCTGGCCTTCTGCCCGAACAGGCGCGCCGGGATCACCCGGGTGTCGTTGAACACCAGCAGGTCGCCCGGCTGCAGCAGCGACGGCAGGTCGCGCACCTGCAGGTCGGTGAAGGCATCGGGCGCCGGCGGTACCAGCAGCAGGCGGCTTGCGGAACGTTCGGCCAGCGGGGCCTGCGCGATCAGTTCAGCCGGCAGGTCGTAATGGAAATCGGACTTCTTCAAGGCAGTGGGCGGCAACAGGTCGACAATGGCGCGCATTGTACGTCCAGCGTCTGCGAGCCGGCGTGCTTCGCGGCGAACGTCGCGGAAAATGCTGCTATGCAACAGGTTTCTGCGGGGTTATCGCGCAAAAAAACAAGTGCTAGCATCGAGCCGGAAGTCCGCTGCACGAGCCTGCCCCCAAGCGCGCGTGATGACGCGCGTTTTGCTTTTGAAGACCCGTGCGACCCATTGTTTCAGGAGATCTGCAATGAGCTTCATCGAACGCCTCGCCCCCCTGCGCAGCCAGCCCGGCACCCGTCTCACCACCGGGCTGGACGATGCCACCCTGACCGCCCTGTCCGCCAACCACCCGCAGCTGATCGCTGCGGTGGACGCCGCTGCCGAGGAATTCGCGCGCGTGCAGGCCGACCTGGGGCCGCTGCTGGCGCAGGACGAACAGGCGCAGATCGACGCGATGCAGGACGGTTTCGTCAATTTCTATGCCGATGACGCGGTGACCCCGTACGTGGCACTGGCTGCGCGCGGCCCATGGGTGGTCACCCTGAAGGGCGCCGTGCTGTACGACGCCGGCGGCTACGGCATGCTCGGCTTCGGGCACACCCCTGACGCCGTGCTGGAGGCGATGGCCCGCCCGCAGGTGATGGCCAACATCATGACCCCCAGCCTGTCGCAGCAGCGCTTCATCACCGCCCTGCGCGCCGAGATCGGCCACCGCCGTGGCGGCTGCCCGTTCGCCCGTTTCATGTGCCTGAATTCCGGTTCCGAAGCGGTTGGCCTGGCCGCCCGCATCGCCGATGTCAACGCCAAGCTGCAGACCGACCCGGGTGCGCGCCACGCTGGCGCTGCGATCAAGCGCGTGGTGGTCAAGGGCAGCTTCCATGGCCGTACCGACCGCCCTGCCCTGTATTCCGATTCCAGCCGCAAGAGCTACATGCAGCACCTGGCCAGCTACCGCGGTGAGGACTCGGTGATCACCGTGGCGCCGTACGACGAAGCCGGCCTGCGCAAGGTGTTCGAGGACGCCGCACGCAACCAGTGGTTCATCGAGGCGGTGTTCCTGGAACCGGTGATGGGCGAAGGCGACCCGGGGCGTTCGGTGCCGCCGTCGTTCTATGCCGTTGCCCGCGAACTGACCCGTGCCCACGGCAGCCTGCTGCTGCTCGACTCGATCCAGGCCGGCCTGCGCGCGCATGGCGTGCTGTCGGTGGTCGATTACCCGGGCTTCGAAGGCCTCGACCCGCCGGACATGGAGACCTATTCCAAGGCCCTCAACGCCGCGCAGTACCCGCTGTCGGTGCTGGCGGTGACCGAGCATGCCGCGCAGCTGTACCGCAAGGGCATCTATGGCAATACCATGACCAGCAACCCGCGTGCGCTGGACGTGGCCTGCGCCACCCTGGCCCAGCTGACCCCGCAGGTGCGCGCCAACATCGCCGAACGCGGTGCCGAGGCCGTGCACAAGCTGGAACAGCTGAAGAACGAGCTGGGCGGGCTGATCACCAAGGTGCAGGGCACCGGTCTGCTGTTCTCCTGCGAGCTGGCCCCGCAGTTCAAGTGCTACGGTGCCAACTCGACCGAGGAATGGCTGCGTCAGCACGGCATCAACGTGATCCACGGCGGCGAGAACTCGCTGCGCTTCACCCCGCACTTCGGCATGGACAGCGAGGAGCTGGACCTGCTGGTGGGCATGGTCGGCCGCGCCCTGCGTGAAGGCCCGCGCCGCGAGCAGGCCGCTGCCGCGTAAGTCTGCTTGGCGTTTGTAGAGTCGAGCCGTGCTCGACTCGGCCTTTGCCGCGATCTGAACGAAGAGCAGCCGAGCATGGCTCGGCTCTACAGAAGGGCTCATAATCCAAGAACACCCCGTCCCCGACCGCCCTGCGGTTGGCGACGGGGCGTTTTCGTTTCCGGCCAAGAGACAGGAAGATCCATGAAATCGATCTGTGTGTACTGTGGTTCCAACGCTGGCAGCAAGCCGGCCTACACCGAACGCGCCATTGCCCTGGGTGACCGCATCGCCCGCGACGGCCTGCGCCTGGTGTATGGCGGCGGCAACGTCGGCCTGATGGGAACCGTGGCCAATGCCGTGCTCGCCGCTGGCGGCGAGGTGACCGGCGTGATCCCGCGCCAGCTGGCCGACTGGGAAGTGGCCCACCGTGGCCTGACCGAACTGGAGATCGTCGGTTCGATGCATGAGCGCAAGTCGCGCATGTTCGATCTTGCCGACGGTTTCGTCGCCCTGCCCGGCGGCTTCGGCACCATGGAAGAGATCTTCGAGATGCTGACCTGGCGCCAGCTGGGCATCGGCAACAAGCCATGCGCATTCCTCGATGTGGACGGCTTCTACGCCCCGCTGATCGGCATGATCGACCGCATGGTGGAAGAACGCTTCCTGCATCCGGACCAGCGCCAGGACCTGTGGTACGGCTCGGACATCGAAGAGATGCTGGAGTGGATGAAGAACTACCAGCCGGCCCAGGCCTCGAAGTGGATCGACGAGAAGCGCCGCGCCGCCCTGCGATGATGCGGCTGCACGCGGTGGCTCAGCCCGCCGCGTGCGCCCACGGCGCGGGCCGCCCCAGCAGGTAGCCCTGGCCGTAGTCGCAGCCCAGTTCACGCAGGGTTTGCCGCTGCGCGTCGGTCTCGATGCCTTCGCCGATGGTCTCAATGCCCAGCGTGCGCGCCAGCGACAGCACGCCTTCCACCAGCGCCCGCGTACTCTGCACTTCCGGACCGTGCAGGCCAGCGATGAAGCTCTGGTCGATCTTCAGCGTGCTGATCGGGAAACGGTGGAGGTAGGACAGCGCGGAGAACCCGGTACCGAAATCGTCCAGCTGCACCTGGATGCCGCGCTCGCGCAGGCCCTGCAGGATACGCAGCGTGTGCGGGCCGTCGTCCAGCAACGCCACCTCGGTGATTTCCAGGCGCAGCCGGCGCGGATCGGCACCACAGCTGTCGAGCAGGCCGAACAGGCGATCACTGAACTCTGCCGAGCGGAAATGCCGGGGCGATACGTTCACCGAGACGTAGCCTTCGCCTCCCCGTGCCAGCCCCGCGATGACCTGCTCGTAGATCAGCCAGTCCACCTGTTCGATCAGGCCGCTCTCTTCACCCAGCTCCAGGAACGCGCCGGGCAGCAGCAGGCCACGGCGCTCATGCTGCCAGCGCAGCAGCGCCTCGTGACCGACCACTTCGCCGTCGGACAAGCGCACGATCGGCTGGTAGAACGGCACGAAATCGCGGTTGTTGATCGCACGGCGCAGGTCGGCTTCCAGGTCCAGGCTGCGCATGGCTTCTTCGCGCATGTCCTCGTCGAAGATCGCACAGCGGTCATGGCCCTGCGCCTTGGCCCGGTACATGGCCGCATCCGCATCGCGCAGCAGCTCTTCTCCGGTGCGGTAGCGCGGATTCCACAGGGCAATGCCCAGGCTGCCGGACGGAAACAGTTCGCGCCCGGCGATCCACATCGATTCCTGCAACGCCAGCAGCAGCCGCTGGCCGAAATCCAGTGCCTGCGCCAGGCCCTGCGGGCACTGCAGCAGCACAGCGAACTCATCACCGCCGAGCCGGGCCACCACATCTTCGGCACCTGCCATCGACACGATGCGCTTGGCCACTTCCACCAGCATGCGGTCGCCGGCGGCATGGCCGATGCTGTCGTTGACCAGCTTGAAGCGGTCCAGATCGAGGAACAGCACGGCGAACACCGGTCCGCCCTCACGCTTGGCCAGCGCCAGTGAATCCTGCAGGCGATCCAGCAGGTGCAGGCGGTTGGGCAGGCCGGTCAGCGCATCGTGCATGGCCTGGTGGGTCAGGCGCTGCTCGGCACGCAGGCGCTCACCGATCTGCCCAAGCAGCTTTTCGTTGACCTCGGCCAGTTCGCGGGTGCGTTCCTCAACGCGCTTTTCCAGCTCGGCATGTGCCGAACGCAGCCGCTGCTGGTCGCGCTGGCGCGCAAGCCCGGTTCCGATGTTCTGCGCAACGAAGGTCAGCAGCCGCTGATCGTGCACGCTGAACGTGCTGTTCTCGCTGTAGCTCTGCACCACGATCGCACCCACCACCTCATCGTCGCGCAGCAACGGCACGCCCAGCCAGCAATGGGAGCGCGCACCTGACTCGCGCACTTCACCACTGGCCAGCAGCGCATCGATCTGCGCGCGTGACGCCAGCAGCGGGCGCCGGTTGCGCACCACGTATTCGGTCAGGCCCCGGCTGAACGGCCGTGGCGCGCGGCTGGCATTGTGCTCGTCCACCGAATACACGAAGTCCAGGCCGTTGCCGGCCGGGTTGACCAGGGCGATGTAGAAATTGCGTGCGTCGAGCAGGCGCCCGACCACCCCATGCACCTGACCATAGAACTGGTCCAGGCTGTCGGCAGACATCGCCATCTCGGCGATGTTGTACAGCGCGGTCTGCAACTGTTCGGCACGGCGACGCTCTGCCACCTCATCCTGCAGGCTGCGGTTGGCGCGCTGCAGTTCCTGGGTGCGCCGCGCCACCTGCTGCTCCAGCCGCACCTGCGCCTGGCGCCGGTCCATCGCGGTCTGTACGTGCTGCGCAACGAAGCCCAGCAATGCGCGCTCGGCCTCGCCATAGCGGGCTGCCTGTTCATAGCTCTGAACCACGATGGCGCCGCAGACGCGGCCGTCCCGCAGCATCGGCACGCCCAGCCAGTCCAGGCTTTCGGGCCCACGCTGCGGGTCGTGCTCCTGTTCCATCACCTGCGCCAGCAGCCTGCGCGAGGGACCACTGAGCGGCTTGCCATGGCGCAACAGCGCCACGGTCAGGCTGCGCGGCATCTCGCTGGCGTCATGGCTCTGCGTGGGATCGGCGACGAAGTCATCGACCTGATCGGCGAAGTACAGGAAGCGTATCTGGTCGCGCACATCGTCGTATTCCACGATGTAGCAGTTCTCGGCATACATCAGCGTGCCCAGCACACCATGCACGTGGCGCAGCATCTCGGGCATTTCCAGGTCGGCACCGGCCAGATCTGCAATCTGGAACAGGGCCTGCTGCAGCCGTTCGGCCTCTTCCAGTGCCTTGATCTGGCCGGCCTGGCGGCCGCGCTGCAGCGCCAGCTCCATCGCCTGCCGGGCCAGCCCCCACCACGCGGGTGAAGGCACCGCGCCCGCAACCGACAGCAGCAGCCGCGCACCGTCATACTCCCAGCCGTGCTGGCCATCGCCGGTGGCGGGCTCCACGGACGCAGCGCTGTCAATCGCAGGCAAGGGCCAGCCCCCTCGGCCACTCCCCAGCTGCGGGTCGTCCCAGCCAACGCGGACCACGGCCGTTTCCGGCAAAAGCGCATGCAACGCGCGCACCAGCGCCGTGCTCAACACGGCCTCGTGTAGTGGCTCTTCCGCCGATTCAGCATGCGTGGACAAATGACAATCTCTTGGCGCCGTCTGTGCGTCGCCTCCCCTGAGCCGCCGAGCATAGCGCGCCACCCGGGGGGCAATGGAAGCCCGTAAACCCCGAATCGTGCGCCCGTACGTTTTTCGTGCTGTCCGTAGCTGCTTCCATGCCATGAACCTCGCCCTGCCCGCCCCTGCCACCGGCTATGCGCCACCGCCTGCAGGCCTTACCCTGTACGCCGTGGAAGCCAGCGCACTGCCAACCGATGAAGCCTTGATGCTGGCCTGGGCCGGTGGCGACCTGCGCGCGTTCGAAAGCCTGTATGGGCGCCACCGCAAGCGCCTGTTCGGCTTCCTGCTGCGGCAACTGCGCGACACCGCGCTGGCCGAGGAGATCTTCCAGGACGTCTGGCAGCGGGTGATCAGCGCCCGTGCCGGGTGGCAACCGGACGCGGCGTTCAGCACCTGGCTGTTCCGCATCGCCCACAACCGCCTGAACGACCATTGGCGCGCCGCCCGCCACCGCCCGGCTGCCCCGGCCGATGCCGATCTGCGCCTGGCCGCGATCGAGGATGGGCAGACCCCGGAAGGCGAGCTTTCCGAATTCGAACAACGTCGCCGCATCCAGCTGGCGATGGAACAACTGCCGCCTGAGCAGCGCGAAGTGCTGCAACTGCGGCTGGATCAGGAACTGAGCCTGGAGGAGATCGGCCAGATCACCGGCGTAGGCCGGGAAACCGTGAAATCGCGGCTGCGCTATGCGATGGACAAGCTGCGTGCGGGATTGAACGCATGAACCGAGACGAACCGCTGACGCCGGAAGAACGCGAGCTGGCCCGGCTGCTCGGCCGTCGCGCCGAGCAGGCTCCGCCCGCCGCACTGGACGCCGCCATCCTGGCCGCGGCCGGCGCTGCCGTGGACGCGCCGGCCGCCGATGCGGTCGCCTCTCCCGAGGCGCCGCGCACGCAGCGCACACGCTCGCGTTGGCCGGCGGTGTTCGGCATCGCCGCCTCGATGGTGTTTGCCATCGGCATCGCCTGGCAGCTGCGTCCGGAACCTCCGCCGGTTCCGGCCGGTGAGGCCGCTGTTGCTGCGGCACCGGCAGCGGCAGAAGACGTTGCGGCTGCCGATCAGGCCGCTGACCGCAGTGCAGCCGACAGCGCTGTGGCGGCCGCCGAACCAAACGCTGCGCCCGCAGCACCCGAGGCCGCCCCTGTTGCCGCTGCCCCGGCACCGGCCATCGCACGCGCGCCCGAGCCGGCGCCGGCCGAGACCGCTGAAGCGCCGGCCCAGGCTGCACGATCAATGGCTGCGGATGCGGCCGCCGATACCGCCTTTGCGGCCCTCCCGCCAGCGCCGACGGCAGCACCGGCCGCAGCGCCGCCTGCGCCACCGGCATCCGCCGCCTACTCGGCACCGGCACCTGCACCGGCATTCGCGCCGGCAGCGTCCGGGGCACTGAAAGCACGCACGGCCGCGGCACCTGCACCTGCACCGGCACCGGCAGCCAATGCCGCCGAGGTCGCGCGGGCGGAGGCGCTGGATCGGGTGGAGATCACCTCGATGAAGCGTGAGGCCCCCAGCCGTTCGGCTCCGGGCATCATGCGCCGCGGCAGCGATGCGGGCCTGAGCGCGGATACCGTACAGGCCGAGGTGGACGCCGACGCGCGCCTGCCACGCCGGCAGTGGCTGCAGAAAATCCGCGAGCGCCGTGATCAGGACCAGCGCGACCTCGCCCGCGCCAGCCTGGAACGCTACATCCAGCAATATCCGGAAGCGCGCCTGCCGCGCGACCTGCGCCCGCTGCTGGACGACTGAAACGGGCGGGGGTACCCGGCAACACCGTAGAATGGCGGGAATGCTCGATACCCTCGCCCAGCCCGTCAGCCACACGCTGGAAGTCAAACACAGCCGCTTCATCGCCCATGCCGCGCCGATCGACGGCGCCCCCGCAGCGCTGGCGTTCCTGCAACAGGTTGCCGTGGCCGACGCCACGCACAACTGCTGGGCCTACCGGCATGGCCAGGACTACCGCTCCAGCGATGATGGCGAGCCGGCAGGCACCGCCGGGCGGCCGATCCTGGCCGCGATCGACGGGCAAGGCTTCGACCGGGTGATGGTGGTGGTGACGCGCTGGTTCGGTGGCATCAAGCTCGGCGCCGGCGGCCTGGTCCGGGCGTACGGTGGCGCCGCCGCAGAATGCCTGCGCACCGCGCCGCGGCTGGCGCTGGTCGCCATGGCACGGCTGCAGCTGCAGGCCGGCTTCGAAGACCTGGGCACCCTGCATGCGGCCCTTCCGGGGTTCGGCGCGGAGAAGCGCGATGAACAGTTCGACGCGAACGGGGTGTGCCTGCGGGTCGAATTGCCGGCCGATCAGGTCGACGCATTGAAAATCCGCCTGCGCGACGCCACTCGTGACCGTATCCGCATAGAAGACGACCACCAGGATGACTGACAAGGACGGCGCCCCCGCCTCGCCCCCGCCGCTGCGCCGCCTTGGCAGCCTGCGCACGCTATGGCCGTTCGTGCGCCGCCACAGTGGCCTGTTCACCGCTTGGCTGATGGCCCTGGCGGTGTCTTCGGCGGCCACGCTGAGCCTGCCGCCGGCGGTCAAGCAGATGATCGACCATGGCTTCAGCAGCGGCGGCCAGATCAACCGTGCCTTCGCCCTGCTGATGCTGGTGGCCGTGGTGCTGGCCCTGGCCACCGCCGCGCGCTTCTACTTCGTGTCGCTGCTGGGCGAAAAGGTCGTGGCTGACCTGCGCAGCCGCCTCTACGCACACCTCATCCAGCTCGGTGCCGGCTTCCATGACCGCAGCCGCAGCGGTGAGCTGGTCTCGCGCCTGACCGCCGACAGTGAGCTGCTGCGCAGCGTGGTGGGCTCGACCATGTCGGTGGCATTGCGCAGCAGCGTCACGGTGGTCGGCAGCCTGGCGATGCTGTTCGTCACCAGCCCGCGGCTGGCGGCGTGGTCGCTGCTGGGCATTCCGCTTGCGGTACTGCCGATCATCATCGGTGCGCGCAAGCTGCGCACCGTCGCGCGCAGCAGCCAGGACCGCATCGCCGATGCCAACAGCCTGGCCAGCGAGACCCTGGGCGCCGTAAGGACGGTACAGGCGCATGCACGCGAACCCTACGAGCGCGGCCGCTTCGACCATGCACTGGGCGATGCCATCAAGGCCGCCCGCCGCCGCATCGGTGCGCAGTCGCTGGTCACCGCCAGCGCCATCCTGCTGGTGTTCGGCGCCATCGTCGGCGTGCTGTGGCTGGGCGCGCACGATGTCATCGACGGCCGCCTCAGCGCAGGCACCCTTGGCCAGTTCGTGCTGTACGCGCTGATCGGTGGTGGCTCGGTCGGTGCGCTGGCCGAAGTCTGGAACGAACTGCAGCGCGCGGCCGGCGGCATGGGCCGCATCGGCGAACTGCTGCAGGAAGACATCGAGATCCGCGCGCCGGCGCAGCCGCACGTGCTGCCGCAGCCGCTGCGGGGCGAGATCCGGTTCGACGACGTGGTGTTCCATTACCCGCAGCGGCCAGACCAGGCGGCGCTGGACCATTTCAGCCTGCACGTGCGCCCGGGCGAGACCGTGGCCCTGGTTGGCCCGTCCGGCGCAGGCAAGAGCACGGTGCTGTCGATGCTGCTGCGCTTCCACGATCCGGCCAGTGGCCGCATCTGCGTGGATGGCATCGACGTGCGCCAGGTCGACCCGGCCGAACTGCGCGGACAGCTGGCGCTGGTTCCGCAGCAGCCGACGCTGTTTGCCGCCAGCGCGCGCGACAACATCCGCTATGGCCGCCTGCAGGCCAGCGACAGCGAGGTGGAAGATGCCGCACGCGCCGCCGAGGCGGACGGATTCCTGCGCGCGTTGCCGCAGGGCTATGACAGTGAGCTGGGCGAGCGCGGCGCCCGCCTGTCCGGTGGCCAGCAGCAGCGTGTGGCGATTGCCCGCGCACTGCTGAAGGACGCGCCGATCCTGCTGCTGGACGAAGCCACCAGCGCGTTGGACGCGCAGAGCGAGCACAGCGTGCAGCAGGCGCTGGAGCGGCTGATGGCCGGCCGCACCACGCTGGTCATTGCCCACCGTCTGGCCACCGTGCTCAAGGCCAACCGCATCGTGGTGATGGACCAGGGCCGCATCGTCGCCGAGGGCACGCACGCGCAGCTGCTGGCGGAAGGCGGACTGTACGCTGAACTTGCACGCCTGCAGTTCATCGATTGATGACGTCCGCCTAACATCGGCGCGGCCAAGCTGGCCGCGCAACAGCAGCATCCGCTGAAGGAGGTGCACGATGTCGTTCCGTCAGTTCCCCGCCGTCGACAGCAACGGCGAAAGCCACATCATCATCGAGTTCAAGCCCGAGGCGAATGGCAGCGGGCACCATTCCGAAGCCACGCCACGCTACGAACTGGATGATGGACGGCCGCTGGTACGCGACGGCCGCGAGTTCACCACCAGTGGCGGTGAGCTGAGGCTGACGATCTGAGGTTCGCCGGGCATGGCCCGGCGCCACCGGATTTCGTACCGCTCCGCTCTGGTGGGTGTCGACCTTGGTCGACACGCTTTTTGCCAAAGGCGGTCGAGCATGGCTCGACCCTACAAAAAAGCCTGATCAATTTTTGACCAACCATCTTGACAGCCTTTGCTACCAAGGGGTGAGCGAGGTTATCCACACCTTTGCTCAGAAACCATCCACACCGCCTGTGGATGAATGTGCTCAGCCCAGCACCCGCCCGATGCCGCTGGCGTCCACTTCAGCGGCCGCGCGACTGATCGCCCCCGGGTCGCTGCCGGCCACGAACCCGATCCGGAAATGCACTTCGCCGCCAGGCGTGCGCGAGGAATGGATCGAGGCCAGGCTGATGCGGTGCTGCTCGAACACGTTCAGCAGCTCACGCAGTGAGCCCGGCCGGTCTTCCGGCAGGTGCACCGACAACGCATTGCGCTCGGTCAGGTCAGCCAGCAGATAGCCCACGCGTTCAAAGGTGTAGTTGCCCTCGGCCAGTGCCTGCTTGCCGAAGGCACTGCGATTGGCCGACAGCAGCTGCTCACGGAATGCACTGCGTGCAGTGTCGTTGCCCTGTCCGACCTGGGCCTGCAGGGCCTGCAGCTGGCCGATCAAGCGCTCCAGCATTGGCGCCACGTACGGATTGCCGAACTGGATGTCCTCGTAGATCGCGGGGTTCAGCGACAGGATGCGCGAGATGATCGCCGTATCCAGTTCGAACGATGCCGACCGGTACGGCATCATCGCGGCCAGGTCGCCCAGCTGCGGCTGGTACTGGCGCAGCACGCCGGCCTGGGCCAGGTGGGTGGCATGCACCATCGCCTGTACCAGCGCCATCATCTGGTCGTGATGCTGCGGCGTGGCCCGCACGCACTCAGCCTGCAGCGCCGTGCACAGCGAATCGACCCATGGCTGCCAGTGCCGCAGCCGCGCTTCGCAGACCACCATCACCCGACCCTTCAGTGTCGGCGCTTTCGGTGGCGCGGTCATCGGGTGCAGCCCGACCACCTCGGCCTGCGAGGCCAGCATCGCCTGCACCGGCGCCTCCTTCACCGAGGTCACGTCCAGCCACAGCCGGTCCTGCTCGCGGCCGGCCGACTGCCGCACGTACTCGGCGATCAACGCGGGCGTATGCCGGATCGGCGCTGAGAACACCAGCACATCGGCCTGCGCGAGCAGCTGTTCCGGCGTATGCGAGCCCGGATCAGCCGGATCATGGCCGATGACCCGCAGCTGCATGTGCTGCTGGAAGAAGCGGGTCAGCCAGCGCCCGTAGGCGCCGGCACTGCCGACGATGCCGACCGTGCGCGGCGTGCGTTCGAGCAGGCCGCTCATGCCACGCGTTCGGCGCGGAAGCGCGTCCCCTCGGCCAGCGCGGCAGGCGCTGCAGCGATCACGTCGAATTCTTCGAAGCCGTTGTCCAGGGTCGCCTCCAGGGCCGCGTGGGTGCCGGCAATCGCACGCGAGATCGCCTGCTGCATCGATTCGTCGCGCAGCAGGAACGACACCACCAGCGACATCAGCACATCACCCGTACCGGCCACGTCCACCGGCAGCAGGGGCGAGGTCCAGCGCCAGGTCTCCTCGCGGCCGACAGCCAGGGTCACCAGTTCACCCGGGGTGCCGCCCACGCTGTGCGCGATCACCCAGTGCGGGCCACGATCCAGCAGCGTGCGTGCGGCGGCGATGGCATCGGCCTCGGCGAGCGCCGGCATGCCGGTGAGGCGATTGAGTTCAAAGGCGTTCGGGGTCACCAGCCAGGCATGCGGCAGCAGGCGCTCGGCGAAGATCGCTTCCAGGCCCGGTTCCACGTAGGGGCCGGTATGGGTATCACCAATCACCGGATCCAGGCAGTAACGCAGCTGCGGGCAGGCCGGCAGGATGTCATCCAGCCAGTCGGCGAAGGCGGCACCGTTGGAGGTGCTGCCGAAGTAGCCGGACACCAGCATCTTCGCCCGCTGCGGCAGGCCGCGCTCGTGGGTGCCCAGCAGCAGGTCGGCGAACCAGTCGGCGGGCAGCACGCGACCGCGCGTGGTGTCGTAGAACGGCGCGTTGCTGAGCAACACGGTCGGAATTTCTGCTACGCGCACGCCGAGAGCGCGCATCGGCGGCACGGCGGCGCTGTTGCCGGCGTGGCCGTAGACAAGTTGCGACTGGACCGAGATGACATCGATCGGCGACGGGCCGTCGGGCCGCTGGCGGCGGCCGTGGACCAGGTGGTTATCAAGGGATTCGCTCATGGCCGCATTCTACGCCCGGTGGGGGGTTCGGCAGGGCTTGCAGCCCTGCGCCGGCAGAATCAACGTCAACATCAAAAGCCAGAGCGGGCTATCCGTGGGATGGCGGGGCGGTGTGGGTGGTCAGGACACGCCGTAAACCCATCCATGGGGGCTCGATGGCGCCATCCATGGCGCCAACGGTCCTGCCCACCCACACCGCCCACCTTCGACAGTTGGCCGACAGCTGCTGGTGGGTGCCGACCGTTGGTCGGCACATCTGTCGGATACCGAATGAATTCGTCCACGCATGGCGTGGCTCTACTGGCAACTGCGGCTGTTGGTAGGTGTCGTCCGTTGATCGACACGTCTGTCAAATATCGATATCCGACCCCGTGCCGACCAACGGTCGGCACCCACCAAAGCAGAACGCTGTTCCGACAGATCGCGGAAAACGGCGCGACCGAGCTACATGGACGTACTTGCAGTGTCCCCCTCAACCGACCCCACCCCGCCAATCCACGGATAGCGCGCTTTGGCTTTTGCCGTTGCCTCTGCGGGTGCAGGGCGCAGCCCTGCAAAAAGAAGCACCCCTCAGTGAACAGCAGGCCGCGACGGCGGCAGCCACGCCGCCACGATGCCGAGCAGCGGCAGGAACGCAGTCAACTGGTAGACGTACTCGATGCTGGTCTTGTCCGCCAGCAGGCCGAGCACGGCAGCACCCAGTCCACCCATGCCGAACGCAAAGCCGAAGAACAGGCCGGACACCATGCCGATGCGGTGCGGCATCATTTCCTGTGCGTACACCACAATCGCCGAGAACGCCGACGACAACACGAAACCGATCAGCACCGCCAGCACCGTGGTCCAGAACAGATCCGCATGCGGCAGCATCAGGGCGAACGGGGCAACGCCCAGGATCGAGGTCCAGATGATCGGCTTGCGGCCGATGCGGTCACCCAGCGGGCCGCCGAGGAAGCCGCCGGCGGCGGACGCCACCAGGAATGCGAACAGATGCAGCTGCGCCTGCGCCACGGGAATGCCGAAATGGTGGATCAGGTAGAAGGTGAAGTAGCTGCCGATGCTGGCCATGTAGAAGTATTTGCTGAAGATCAGCACCAGCAGGATCGCCAGCACCTTGGCCACGGTGCGGGGGGGATGGCGCGGCGCCATCGAGGCGGTGCTGGCCGGGCGCGGGGTGCCCAGGTGCAGCGCGTACCAGCGGCCGACATAGGTCAGCAGTGCAATGCCGATCAGCGCGGCGCCGGCAAACCACGACGCGGCATGCTGGCCATGCGGCACGATCACCGCTGCAGCAATCAGTGGACCGAGCGCGGTGCCGAAATTGCCACCCACCTGGAACACCGACTGCGCGAAGCCATGGCGGCCACCCGAGGCCAGCCGCGCAATGCGCGATGCTTCCGGATGGAAAATGGCCGAACCAATGCCGACCATCGCCGCAGCCATCAGCACCACCGCATAGTTCGGCGCGAAGCCGAGCAGCAGCATGCCGCACAGGGTCGAGGCCATGCCGATCGGCAGCGAGTACGGCGCCGGGCGACGGTCGGTGGCGGCGCCAACCAGTGGCTGGAAGATCGAAGCGGTCAGCTGGTAGGTCAGCGTGATCAGGCCGATCTGGGTGAAGCTCAGGTTGAAGCCGCCCTTGATCACTGGATAGATGGCCAGGATCAGCGACTGCATCATGTCGTTGACGACATGCGAGGTGGAAATAGCTGCCAGCACACCGGGAGCCACCGGACGTGAGGTCGTTGCGGGAGAAGCCAAGGCGGACATGGACGCAGTCAGGTTGGGGGCGAGCCGCGCATGCTACGGTTGCCCTCCCCTCCCTTCTGCCGCGTTCGGGTCATGGCCTATCGCAAAAAGGACATTGCCGGCGATGTCGACCCGGCTGCGCCGTGGCGTGATGTGCCACTGCATCGTCCGGTCACCTACCGGGTTACCCAGTACCCGGCAGGCACCCATATCGCAGGCCACAAGCACCAGCGCCACCAGCTGGTCTATGCCATCTCGGGGCTGATGGTGGTGCGCTCGGAAGTCGGTCGCTGGGTCGTGCCCTCCACCCGTGCGATCTGGATGCCGGCGGGCATGGTGCACGCGGTGGACTGCATTGCCGCCGTGCACATGCGCAGCCTGTACATCGATCCGTCGTTCGCCCCGCAGTTGCCGGCCGAACCGTTCGCGGTACAGGTGGCACCGCTGCTGCGCGAACTGCTGCAGGCAGCCACCCTGATCAAGGGCGAGCACATCGAAGACAGCCGCGATGGCCGCGTGGTGCGCCTGCTGCTGGACGAACTGCATCGCATGGACGTGCTCCCGCTGCACCTGCCCTCGCCCACCGACCCGCGCCTGCAGCGGATCTGCCAGCACATCCAGAAGCACCCCGGCGATGACGCCACGCTGCAGGACTGGGCACAGGCGCTGGAAGTGGACGTGAAAACCATCCAGCGCCACTTCGCCCACGAGCTGGGCATGACCTTCGGCCAGTGGCGACAGCAGGCGCGACTGCTGGCCGCATTGGAGCGGCTGGCGGTCGGCGACAAGGTCATCGATGTCGCGCTGGCGATGGGCTACGACAGCCCCAGCGCGTTCACCAGCATGTTCAAGCGCCAGCTGGGGCAGACGCCGGCGGCGTTTTTCCGCTGATCGCAAACGAAAACGCCGGGCATGGCCCGGCGCTACCGTTCAACACTTGCGTTGAAAACTCAGGACGTCATCCGGTCCCAGAAGCCCTTCACGCCATCCATGAAGGTGGCCGACTTCGGCGAATGCTTGCGTGCTTCCTCGCCGACGAAGGTGGCTTCGAACTGTTCCAGCAGCTTGCGCTGCTCAGGGGTGAGGTTGACCGGAGTCTCCACCACCACGCGGCAGTACAGGTCGCCCTCGCTGCGGCTGCGCACCGAACGCACGCCCTTGCCGCGCAGGCGGAACAGCTTGCCGGTCTGGGTCTCGGCCGGAATGCGGATCTCCGCTTCGCCGCCGAGGGTGGCCACGCGCACGGTGTCACCCAGTGCCGCCTGCGAGATGCGGATCGGCACTTCGCAGTGCAGGTCGTCGCCATCGCGCTGGAAGATCGCATGCTCGCGCACGCGCACTTCCACGTACAGGTCGCCCGGTGGCGTACCGGCCGGACCGGCTTCGCCCTCGCCCTGCAGGCGGATGCGGTCGCCGGTATCGACGCCGGCCGGCACCTTCACCGACAGCACCTTGTCTTCCTCGACACGGCCGTTGCCGTGGCAGGTCTTGCAGGGCTTGGCGATGATCTGGCCACGGCCGCCGCAGTTGTGGCACGCCTGCTGCATGGCGAAGATGCCGCGCTGGATGCGCACCTGGCCGCGGCCATGGCACACATTGCAGGTTTCGACCTTGCCGTCTTCCGAGCCACTGCCATCGCAGTCGCCGCACTCGGCCAGGGTCGGAATCTCGATGCGGCGCTCGACGCCGCGCACGGCTTCTTCCAGGTCCAGCTCCATCACGTAGCCGATATCGGCGCCGCGACGCGCCTGGCGCGGACCACCGCCACCGCCGCCAAAGATGTTGCCGAAGATATCGCCGAAGATATCGTTCATGTCCGGGCCGCCCGGCCCGCCGCCGCCCATGCCGTGCTCGAACGCCGCGTGGCCATGGCTGTCGTACATGCGGCGCTTGTTGCCGTCGGACAGCACTTCGTAGGCTTCCTTGCACTCCTTGAAGGAGGCTTCGGCCGCCGCATCACCCGGGTTGCGGTCCGGGTGGAACTTCATCGCGCAGCGACGGTACGCCTTCTTCAGCTCGTCGTCGGTGGCGGTGCGGGCAACGCCCAGCACTTCGTAATAATCGCGCTTGCTCATATCGTGGATCTGGTTCCGGAAAGTCGGGATTCGTCAAAGCGGAAGAGCGGAACCAGGTCCGCTCTTGCGTCGGGCGCCCCGACACGCCGGTGGGCGGTCAGGACCCTGATGCGACAACGGGACGCTGGTGGCCAGCGTCCCGTGTCGGTCCGGATCAGGACTTCTTGTCGTCCTTGACTTCGGTGAACTCGGCGTCGACCACGTCGTCCTGCGCCTTGCCGGCATTGCCGGCGTCGGCACCCGGGGCACCGCCCTGGTCGGCCGAAGCAGCGGCGAACAGCGACTGGCCAGCTTCTTCCAGTGCCTTCGACTTGGCTTCGATCTGTGCCTTGTCGTCACCCTTCATCGCGGTTTCCAGGTCGGCCAGGGCCGCCTCGACCTTGCCGATGACATCGCCGCCGACCTTGCTGCCGTGCTCGGTGATGGCGCTGCGGGTACCGTGGATCAGGGCGTCGGCCTGGTTGCGGGCCTGCACCAGTTCCTGGAACTTCTTGTCTTCTTCGCGGTTGGCTTCCGCGTCGGCGACCATGCGCGCGATCTCCTCCTCGGACAGGCCCGAACCGGCCTTGATCTCGACCTTCTGTTCCTTGTTGGTCTTCTTGTCCTTGGCCGACACGTGCAGGATGCCGTTGGCGTCGATGTCGAAGGACACTTCCACCTGCGGCAGGCCACGCGGGGCCGGCTCGATGCCGGACAGGTCGAACTTGGCCAGCGACTTGTTGAAGCGGGCCTGTTCGCGCTCACCCTGCAGCACGTGCACGGTCACGGCCGACTGGTTGTCCTCGGCGGTGGAGAACACCTGCGAGGCCTTGGTCGGGATGGTGGTGTTCTTCTCGATGATCTTGGTGAACACGCCGCCCATGGTCTCGATGCCCAGCGACAGCGGGGTCACGTCCAGCAGCAGCACGTCCTTGACGTCGCCGCCCAGCACGCCGCCCTGGATCGCAGCACCCAGTGCCACGGCTTCGTCCGGGTTGACGTCCTTGCGCGGTTCCTTGCCGAAGAACTCGGTCACCGCCTGCTGCACCTTCGGCATGCGGGTCTGGCCGCCGACCAGGATCACTTCGCTGATGTCGCTCGAACGCAGGCCGGCATCGTTCAGGGCGACGCGGCACGGCTCGATCGACTTCTTGATCAGGTCGTCCACCAGGGCTTCCAGCTTGGCGCGGGTCAGCTTGATGTTCAGGTGCTTCGGACCCGACGCGTCAGCGGTGACGTACGGCAGGTTCACTTCGGTCTGCTGGGCGCTGGACAGCTCGATCTTGGCGCGCTCGGCAGCATCCTTCAGGCGCTGCAGGGCCAGCGGATCCTTGCGCAGGTCGATGCCCTGGTCCTTGTTGAACTCTTCAACCAGGTACTCGATGACGCGGTTGTCGAAGTCTTCGCCACCCAGGAACGTGTCGCCGTTGGTGGCCAGCACTTCGAACTGCTTTTCACCGTCGACGTTGGCGATCTCGATCACCGAGACGTCGAAGGTGCCGCCGCCCAGGTCGTACACCACGATCTTGCGATCCTTGTTGTCGCCCTTGTCCAGGCCATAGGCCAGCGCGGCCGCGGTCGGCTCGTTGATGATGCGCTTGACGTCCAGGCCGGCGATGCGGCCGGCGTCCTTGGTTGCCTGGCGCTGGCTGTCGTTGAAGTAGGCCGGCACGGTGATGACCGCTTCGGTGACCTTCTCACCGAGGAAGTCCTCGGCGGTCTTCTTCATCTTTTCCAGCACCTTGGCCGAGATTTCCTGCGGAGCCATCTTCTTGCCGTCGCTGGTGGCCACCCAGGCGTCGCCATTGTCATGGGCCAGGATGCTGTACGGGACGTGCGCGATGTCCTTCTGCACTTCGGCGTCGGTGAACTTGCGGCCGATCAGGCGCTTCACCGCGTAGAAGGTGTTCTTCGGGTTGGTCACGGCCTGGCGCTTGGCCGAGGCACCGACCAGGACTTCGCCGTCCTTGGTGTAGGCGACGATCGACGGGGTGGTGCGATCGCCTTCCGAATTCTCGATGACGCGGGCCTTGCCGCCGTCCATGATCGCCACGCACGAGTTGGTGGTGCCGAGGTCGATACCAATGATCTTGCCCATGGGGGAGACTCCTGAGGATGCTTGTTGGTGTCAGTCCGGCCGTTCGGCCGGTGGATGAATACGATGTGGGGGAGGCTCGTGGAACATTCAAGCCATCTCCCGAACGCTGTGTTCAGCGCCTGGAAAACCTTGCCAGGCATGGCCTGGCACAACCGGGACCGGGCAAAGCCCGGCCTGGTCCATCAATCGGCGGCCACCACCACCAGCGCCGGCCGCAGCAGGCGCTCGTTGAGCAGGTAGCCCTTCTGGAACACGGTCACCACGCTGCCCGGGGCGGCGCCCGGCGTCGGCACCTGGCTGATGGCCTGGTGGTGTTCCGGGTTGAACGGCTGGCCGATCGGGTCCAGCAGGACCAGTCCGTTGTCGGCGGCCACCTTCAGCAGCTGCTTGTAGGTCAGCTCCAAGCCTTCGCGCAGCGGGTGCGGGTCGTCGCCGGCGGCCTTCAGGCCGGCATCCAGGCTGTCGAACACGGGGAGCAGATCGCCCAGCAGCTTCTCGTTGGCGAACTTGCGGGCCTGTTCGATGTCACGGGCAACGCGCTTGCGCTGGTTCTCCAGGTCGGCGCGCTCACGCAGGGCATCGGCCTTGACCTGTTCGATTTCGGCGCGCAGGCGCTCGACTTCGTCGTTGACGCCGGCGGTGGCGGCCGCATCGGCGGCACTCTGCTGGGATTCGATATCTGGCTGTTCGTGGTTCATGTCTGGGTCCCTGGCGGTCAATCTCCGCCTCCACCCACCCTAGTGTGGGCGGGATGCTGCGTTTCAAGCGTCGGATGTTCCCGGCGGGCGGCCGGCTGGCGAAAACGCCGCGCCCAGTACATCGGCGGTAGCCTGGACCAGCGGGATCACGCGGTCGTACGCCATCCGCTTGGGGCCGATCACCCCCAGCACGCCCAGCACCTGGCCATTGGCCGTGTAAGGGGCGGTGACCAGCGAGACGCCCTGCAGCGGCATCATCCCGGTCTCCTCGCCGATGAAGATGCGCACGCCGGGCGCCTGGATGGTCCGCTCCAGCAGCTGCAGGATCTCGCGCTTGCTGGAGAACAGCTCGAACAGCTCGCGCAGGCGCTCCAGGTCGGACAGGTCCTGCACCCCCATCAGGCGGGTCTGGCCCGCCACCAGCATGTCGTCGGCCGCCGGCTGCAGGGCCTGCTCGGCCAGCTCGATGCTGTGCGCCAGCAGCTGTTCCAGCTCGGAGCGGGCATCGCGCAGTTCCAGCAGCAGTCGGGTGCGGATCTCGGCCATCGGCAGGCCGGCGAAATGGGCATTGAGGTAGTTCGCGACCTGCTCCAGCTGGCCCGGCGCGAACTCCTGCCGGGTTTCGATGACGCGGTTCTGCACCTCGTTGTCGGCAAACACCAGGATCGCCAGCACCCGGCGCCCGTCCAGCGCCACGAAGTCGATCTGGCGGAAGGCGAACTGCTCGCGTCGCGGCGCGCTGACCACGCCGACGAAGTGGCTCATCGCCGACAACAGCTCCGAGGCGCTGCCGAGCAGGGCCTGGGTGCTGCCGCCGCCAGCCAGTTCCTGCCGCAACCGGGCCAGCTCGCCTTCGCCCGGCGGCTGCATCTGCAGCAAGCTGTCGACGAACACGCGGTAGCCATGCGCGGTCGGAACGCGCCCGGCGGAGGTGTGCGGCGAGGCCAGCAGCCCCAGGTCTTCCAGGTCACCCAGGATGTTGCGGATGGTGGCCGGACTGACCTCCAGCCCGGCCACGCGCGCCAGCGTCTGCGAGCCGACCGGCTCACCATCCTGGATGTAACGCGCGATCAGCGTGCGCAGCAGATGGCGCGCACGCGGGGCAAGCTGGTCGGGAGAACCGTGCATGGAATCAACCTGTGAGACACGGACACTAGATAATGGCGGCGCATCACCTTGGCAAGTCATTGGACCTCCCTCGCCCGCGTGCTAGCGTTGCGCGGCTGCTGATACCCCCCTTACCCATGCTCAGACATCTTTCGATCAAGGATTTCGCCGTCGTCCGCGCCACCGAACTGGAGTTCGGGCCAGGCATGACCGTGGTTTCAGGCGAGACCGGCGCCGGCAAGTCGCTGATGGTCGACGCGCTGGGCTTCCTGTCCGGCCTGCGCGCCGACAGCGGCGTGGTCCGCCACGGCGCCGCGCGCGCCGAGCTTTCGGCCGAGTTTGCGCTGGAGCAGCTGCAGGCTGCACGCCAGTGGCTGGCCGACAACGAGCTGGACGACGAGGAGCAGTGCCAGCTGCGCCGGGTCATCCGCGCCGATGGCGGTTCGCGGGCCTGGATCAACGGCCGCCCGGTGACCCTGGCGCAGCTGGGCGACCTGGCCTCGCTGCTGGTGGAGATCCACGGACAGCACGAACAGCAGGCCCTGCTGACGCGCCCGTCGCAGCTGGCCCTGCTCGACGCCTATGCGCGCAACGAGAACGAGCGCCGCCAGGTGCGACGCGCCGCCGCGGCCTGGCAGGCATTGGTCGATGAATCGCTGGCGCTGTCGCAACAGGGCGACGTCAGTGACCGGATCGGCTTCCTGGAGCACCAGCTGCGCGAGCTGGACCGTGAAGACCTGGAGCCGGAGTCGATTGCCGCACTCGGCGCCAGCCACCGCCGCCAGGCCCATGCCAGCGCCCTGCTGAGCGCCTGCCAGGCCGCCAGCAACCAGCTCAACGGCGACGACGGCAGCTCCGCGCTGGACCTGCTGCAGCAGGTGCGCCACGAGCTGTCGCGCCTGATCGAGCACGACCCGCGCCTGGGCGAGGTGGATGGCCTGATCGAGAACGCTTCGATCCAGCTGCACGAAGCCCTGTCGCTGCTGGATCGGGTGCATGACGACCTCGACGCCGACCCGGAACAGTTCGAGGAGAACGAGCGCCGCCTCGGCCGTCTGCACGACCTGGCCCGCAAGCACCGCGTGCCGATGGACGAGCTGGGTGCGCAGCGCGAGCGCATGCACGCCGAAGTGGAACAGCTGCGCGGCGCCGACGAACGCCTGCAGCGCCTGGCCGGCGAGATCGACAAGGCCGCCGCCGCCTGGCGCGCACAGGCCGAAGTGCTGACCGCCAGCCGTCGCAGCGCTGCTGCCGAGCTGTCGGCCACCACCACTGGCATCATCGCCGAGCTGGGCATGGGCGGCGGCCAGTTCCTGATCGAGCTGGAACCGCAGGACGCCGCCAAGCCCGACCCGCAGGGTGCCGAGCGCGTGGAATTCCTGGTCGCAGCCAATGCCGGCCAGCCGCCGCGCGCCCTGCGCAAGGTGGCCTCCGGCGGCGAACTGTCACGCATCTCGCTGGCCATCGAAGTGGCCGCGCTGGACCTGGATGCAGTACCGACCATGGTGTTCGACGAAGTCGACTCCGGCATCGGCGGCGCGGTTGCCGACATCGTCGGCCAGAAGCTGCGCGCGCTCGGCGAGAAGCGCCAGGTGCTGTGCGTGACCCACCTGCCGCAGGTTGCCTCCAAGGGCCATGCCCATTACCGGGTCAGCAAGGCCCCGGTGGAAGGCATGACCCAGAGCGCCGTGGAAAAGCTGGACAGCAAGGCGCGCGAGGAAGAGCTGGCACGCATGCTCGGCGGCGTGGAAGTGAGCAAGGAAGCGCGCGCCGCCGCGCGCAAGCTGCTGCAGGTGTAACGCCGCCCGAGCCGGGCATAGGCCCGGCTTCCGCGCGGTAGTGCCGGCCGCTGGCCGGCAACCCAACACAGGTGGGCGAAGATCGTGAGGTTGCCGGCCAGCGCCCGGCACTACCCCCGTGGCTGCGTCAGGTCGACGTTCTCCACCAGGAAATCAAGAAACGCGCGCACCCGCAGCGGCAGGTAGCCGCCCTGCCCCAGGAACACCGCGTGCACCTCTTCCAGGTCACCGGGGTTGGCCTCTTCCAGCACCGGCAGCAGGCGCCCGGCGGCAATATCCTGCTGCACCTGGAATGCTGCCAGCCGCGCTATGCCCAACCCACCCAGCACCAGCTGGCGCAGCGCATCGCCGTTGCTGGCGCGCGCGTTGCCACTGGGCAGCAGCATGCGTTCGCGCCCGTCCTGCAGCAACGGCCAGCCCTGCATCGCGCGCGCATGGCCGATATCCAGCCGGTTGTGCGACTGCAGCTCCTCGGCAGTGCGTGGCAGCCCGTGCCGCTGCGCGTAGGCCGGTGCAGCCACGATCATCATCCGCGTCGCGCCCAGGCGCCGCGCCACCAGGCTCGAGCTCTTCAGCGGACCGGCCCGCACCGCCACGTCGGTGCGCTGCTCCAGCAGGTCGATCACCTCGTCGTTGAGGGTCAGGTCCACGCCTACCTGCGGATTGCGCTGCAGGAACGCCGGCAGCAACGGCAACAGGAAATGCTGGCCGAACGGCACGTTGGAATTGACCCGCAGGCGTCCACGCGGCTCGGCGTGAGCACTGGCACAGCGCTCGGCCTCGTCCAGGTCGGCCAGCACGCGCAGGCCGCGCTCGTAGAACGCGCAGCCCTCGGGAGTCAGCTGCAGCTGGCGGGTGGAACGCTGCAGCAGGCGCGTCCCCAGCCGTTGTTCCAGCCTCGCCACCAGCTTGCTGACCGCCGACGGGGTCATCTCCAACGTTCGGGCGGCTGCGGAAAAGCCCCCGGTCTCGATCACCCGCACGAACACTTCCAGTTCGCCGGATCGGTTGATGTCGGAGCGCGCCATGGCAATGAATCCAGTTCACAGATGATTGTCCACGCGCAGTCTAGTTCACAGATGAGTACGGAATCACCATGGCAATCCCTCCACCCGGGATTGCCCGATGAATCGTTTCAGCCAGCTCGTCACAACCGCATTGATCGGCCTGTCCAGTGCCGCAAGCGCCGCCAGCGCCCCCCCTGCGCCGCACTGGGTCGCCAGCTGGCAGGCCAGCCCGCAACCGGTCTGGGGCGCGGAATTCCTGTTTCCGACCCTGGTCCCGGCCGCACTGCAGGACCAGACCTTCCGCCAGACGGCACGTATCAGCCTGGGCGGGTCTCGGCTGCGGGTGCGGCTGAGCAATGCCTACGGCACCCAACCACTGCGGATCGGGGCGGCGAGCGTGGCCGCCCGGGCGGGGGACACCCCGCAGCCGCTCAGTTTCGAAGGCCAGCCCGGGGTACTGATCGGCCCCGGGCAGGAACGGCTGAGCGATCCGCTGCCACTGGCCACGGCTGACCGGCAGGCGCTGCAGGTCAGCGTCTTCGTGCCGGGGCCGATGCCGGTACAGACGTTCCATTGGGAGGGCAGGCAGACCAGTTGGATTGCGCCTGGCGACCAGAGCCAGGCCCAGACACTGAGCGGGGCCAGCAGCACCACGGCCCGCCTGTTCCTGGCCGGCATCGAGGTCGAGGCGCCGACCAGCGCACGCAGCGTGGTGGTGATCGGCGATTCGATCACCGACGGCGCCACCGCCAGCCTCGACCAGGACCAGCGCTGGACCGACCATCTGGCCGCACGTTTGGTCCCGTACGGGGCGGCGGTGGTCAATGCCGGCATCTCGGGTGGCCGCCTCTTGCACGACGGCATGGGGGAATCCGCGCTCGCCCGCTTCCAACGCGATGTGCTGGATCAGCCTGGCGTGTCCAGCGTGATCGTGCTGGTTGGCATCAATGACATCAGCTGGCCCGGCACCGCCTTCGCGCGCAAGCAGGCGCGGCCCACGCTTGCCGAGCTGCAGGCAGGCTACCGCGCCCTGGCCGAACAGGCCCATCGGCGGGGTCTACGCATCCTCGGCGCCACCCTGATGCCGTTCGCCGGCGCCCTGCCAGGCACGCCGCTGGACGACTACTACCACCCGGACAAGGACGCCCTGCGCCGCCAGCTCAATGCCTGGCTGCGCACCGACGGGCCGTTCGACGCGGTGATCGACCTGGACGCGGCCCTGCGCGATCCGGCCGATCCGTCACGGATGGCCGCTGCCTACGACTCCGGCGATCACCTGCATCCGGGTGATGCGGGGAACCGGGCGATGGCCGAGGCGGTGGATCTGGACGTGCTGCTTGGAGGTCAGGGGTCGGCCGGCGTCGGATCCCTTTGCGCCAGCAAAGGGCTCTGACCCCAGCACGCGACCCAGCAACGAAAAACCCCGGGCAGGCCCGGGGTTTCGTCGCATCTGGCTGGCTGGATCGGCTTACTTGCGCTTCTTGCGCACGTACAGCACCAGCGAGTGCTCTTCCAGTTCGTAGCCGTGGTCGGCTGCGATCTTGCGCTGCAGCTCCTCGATCTCATGGCTCTCGAACTCGATGATCTTGCCGCTGTCCACGTCGACCATGTGGTCGTGGTGGCCGCCACGGTCAAGTTCGTAGACCGCCTGGCCGCCCTCGAAATTGTGCTTGAGCACGAGGCCGGCGGCCTCGAACTGGGTCAGCACCCGGTACACCGTCGCCAGGCCGATCTCGTCGCCATGCTCCAGCAGCTGGCGGTAGATGTCTTCGGCGGTCATGTGGTGCTGGGCATTGCGCTGCTCGAGCAGCGCCAGGATCCGCATCCGCGGATGGGTCACCTTCAGGCCGACTTTACGCAGGTCGTGGGTTTCCATAGGTCTCCGTTCATTGGCGATTTAGCGCCAGCTGCCTCGGATTGGGTCGCGGTGGCACGCCGGGAGTGTATCATCGGTTTGATTTCCCCAACCGCCAGTCCCGATGCGCAATCTCCTGTTGGTCGCCGCCGTCGCCCTGTCCACCACCGGGTGCGGCATCATCTACAAGCAACCCATCTATCAGGGCAACCTGATCCGGGAAGATGCCGTGGCCAAGCTGCAGGTCGGGCAGAGCAAGCAGCAGGTCACCGCGCTGCTGGGCACCCCGTCCATTCCCGATCCGTTCCACGCCCAGCGCTGGGACTACACCTCCAGCCAGCGGGTGAACCGCTTGGGACGTACTGAAGTGAAGAACTTCGTGGTGTTCTTCGAGAATGACACCGTGACCCGTTGGGAAGGCGATTACTTCCCGGGCAACGACAAGGCCCTGGCCCAGCAGACCGTGCGCCAGTTCGGCCGCAACCTGCCGAAGGACAAGAAGAAGAAGGGCCGCTGAGGCCCCCTGCCCGTCCCCACGGACGGGTTGCGGGCATCAACCGCCGAGCGCGCGGCGCCGGCGGTTGTCCTTGGGGTCGGCCAGCAACGGGCGTAGCAGCTCAATGCGGTCACCCTCCAGCAACACCTGCTGCGGGCGCGCCAGTACGCCATGCACGGCCACGGCCGGGCATCGGTCACTGCCTTCCAGCGCGGCGGCGGCAATGGCATCGGCCACGGTCGCGCCCTCGTCCAGCTGCAGCCGGCGCGACAGCACCTGCTGCGGCCAGGCCAGCACCACGTCGACCTCGATCATCGCTCAGGCCTCGTCGGCGACGCGGACGAAATCATTGACCATCCGATCGGCCAGACCCTGGAAGCCGATCGCCAGGGCCGGCCCCAGCAGGCGCGAGCTGGGCTCGAATTCCAGGGTCAGGGTGACCTTGCAGGCGTCCTCGGCCAGCGCATGGAATTCCCAGCGGCCGTGCAACTGCTTGAACGGGCCATCGCGCAGCTGCATGTCGATGCTGTGCGGGCGCTGCAGGGTGTTTTCGGTCTGGAACCAGGTGCTGAACGAACCCAGGCCCAGGTCCAGGCGCGCCACCAGCCGGTCCTCGCCCTGCTCCAGGATCTGGGCAGCCGAGCACCAGCGGAAGCGGCGCGGATAGGCCTGGACATCGTTGACCAGGTCGAACATGCGCGCGGACGAATGTTCGACCAGGGCGCTGCGGCGGATAGTAGGCATGAATACAGGACGTTTCGGCAATCGACCGGGCGGGCCCGAATCGGAGACAATACGGAAATGAGCAAGAACAGCGGCAAGGATAAAGCAAAGAGCGCGACGGCCAACAAGACCATCGCGTTGAACAAGCGTGCCCGCCACGAGTACCACATCGAAGAACGCTTCGAGGCCGGCCTGGCACTGCAGGGCTGGGAGGTGAAGTCGATCCGCGCTGGCCGCGGCAACATCATCGATGCCTACGCCTACGTGAAGCACGGCGAGATCTTCCTGATCGGCGCCCAGATCACCCCGTTGATCCAGGCCTCCACCCACGTGGTGGCCAACGACCGGCGCGAGCGCAAGCTGCTGCTGCACCGGAGCGAGATCGACAAGCTGGTCGGCAAGGTCGAGCGCGATGGCTACACCATCGTGCCCACCGCGATGTACTGGAGCAAGAACAAGATCAAGCTCGAAGTCGCGCTGGCCAAGGGCAAGCAGACCCACGACAAGCGCGATGCCGCCAAGGACCGCGACTGGGCGATCGAGAAGCAGCGCGTGATGCGTCGCGGCAACCGCGACGCGTAAGGCCGCTGCGCATCACCCTGTAAAGCCGAGCCATGCTCGGCTGTCTTGGTCTTCTGTAGAGCCGAGCCATGCTCGGCTTCGGTAAGAAAAGCAGTCGAGCATGGCTCGACGCTACAAAAGGCGGGTCACCCCGCCAGCATGCCCTGCCCGCGCATGCGCGGCGCCAGCGCCGCGTGCATCACCGCCAGGTGCATCACCACCGCCAGTTCCGGCGCGTAGCGGTCATCGCCTTCCCGCCACTGCTGGGCCAGCTGCGCGGCATCATCGGGCAGCAACGACAGCAACTGGGCATCATCCAGCGCATCGGCGGCGCCCTGCAGCTGGCGCGCCAACTGCCGCGACTGCCACACGTGCACGCCAATACTGAGACTGGCCAGCGACATCAGGACCACGGCCAGCCCGTGCTCGAACCACTGCGACAGCACTTCCGGCCCCCACAGCAGGGCCGCCAGTACGGCCAGGCCCGGTAGGCGCCAGCCGAGCCAATGGATGCGACCGCGCTGCGACCAGTGCACCACCACCGCGCTGGCGACCAGTGCCGCCGCGGCCGTGGCCGGCAACTCCGTCACCCAGGTGGCCGCCAGCAGCACCGCCAGCACGGCCCAGACCCAGCCGGGCGGCAACGCGCGCCGCTGATAGTCGGCACCGACCGGCCCGATCAGCTGTCGCAGGCTGCGTTGTTGGCTTGCATCGGTCACCCACAGTCTCCGTGTCTGTCCTGGCTCGGATGGTCGTCGCCAGTGTGTCGCAAATTCGTGCCAATGACGTTACCAATCCGCTATGACGGCGGCTCTACAACGTGTTGTGGACTGCAAAGGTGACTGTTCAGCTGTTTTGCCGTAGCATTGCAACCGTTGGGCAGGCCCTGACCGTGGCAACGCGGGATCGGCCCTGTACCTTGCAGCACTGTAGAAACCGGGGGTGCATTGTCCCCGTGACGCCATCGGCGCCGGTTTCCAGGAAGCAGAAATAACGAAGCCCATCAATGCCTTAGCTTGATGGGCTTTTTTGTTCACGACTGCCGCATGGGCAGAAATGGGCATCGATTGGCAGCGTTTGGTCAACTTTTTGGTCAACATCCGATGTTGACCGAGTGCCGAGCGCCCGCCGTAGCACATCGTTAACATTTGCTGACCCATCACGTAGACTCCGATGCTCTTTTTCATGGACGGAAGGATGCTGTATGGCGCGCGAGACAAAGCTGGGGGACATTCAAGGGTGGCACCAACGTCTTAAGGAACTGAAGCATGAGCGTCAGTGTCAGACGCCCAAGTTTTTGCTGCCCTTTCACTTTGTGACCATGGCGCTGCTTCTAAAGGAAGAACAGGCGAGGATTGTCAGGCTCCCGGAGCACATTGAGCAGTACGCCGCCCTGCTTAAGCTTCGAGAAGCAATTGGCCTTGAGCCCGCGAGCAACCAGCCCTTACCTTCCAACACTGGCAGCCGGTACCACGAGATTACGCCCCTTACCGGACTGCCAGCCGTTGACTCATCGGCGGCCGCCTTGGCGGAAATGTTGACGGATGATGGCAAAAATGCTAGCAATGAAGTTCAGGGCAATATTTTCACGATGCTGTCAGAGTTGCTAGGCAACTGTTACCACCATGCTCGGGCCAACGACGGCCTTCACGGGTTAGCGTGCGCCCAGACTTGGTACAAAGACGCCAGGGCCCAGATCGCTATCGCTGACAGTGGCATCGGAATTCGAAAGAGCTTGATGGAGAGCAGTGATTTGGCGCCTCGACTCAGGAGAGAGAATGCCTGCGCTCTAGCGTGCGAGCTGGGTGTTTCCAGCAAGCTAGGTGTCGGGCACGCCGGGTACGGACTTGCAATTGCTAAGGACTTGGCAATGCAGACTCGCAATTCGACGCTGCTGGTTCAGTCTTGCAATGAAGCTCTCTTCATCGATAACGGTAAGGTGTCTGAAATTTCAGACTTTGATTACGCCCTACCTGGCACACTGATTGTGTTCGAGTGGGACCTCAGCAAGCCCTTGGATCTTGGCAACGTCTACAAACAATGGCCGGCGAACGATGATGAACAAGACAAGCCAGATTTCTTCTGACATGTTCAAGGTACGTGATATGTGTACCAGCACCACAACCCGCCCTAGCGGAATGGCGGCACGGCGTCTCCTACGCTCAGCGCTGCATCCACCGCACCCAGTTACCGTTGATTTGGAAGGTGTTGTGCTGACGCCTTCATTTGCGGACGAGTTCCTAGGTGTACTGCTGATTGAGCTAGGTGAGCCTGCGTTCCGACAAGCTGTGCGAATCGTAAACGTCGAAGGGGCATCGAAATCCCTCCTACAGCAGATCCTCGCCAGGCGCGCTGCAAGGCCATTTGCCAACGTTGCAGCTCACAACAATCTTCACGCTAAGTAACTAAGATACTCCGCCCACCTTGGCCGTGCCGTCATAGCTACGGGTAGGCGCGACCACTATGAAAGCCCATCAATGCCTTTGCTTGATGGGCTTTTTTGTTCATGACTGCCGCGTGGGCAGAAATGGGCTCGATTGGCAGCGTTTGGTCAACTTCTTGGTCAACATTTGATGTTGACCAACACCATGATCAGTCCACCGGCGGATCACCGAGTTGCTGGTTCTCATCCTCAAGCTGCTTGATGATCCGGCCCATCACTGTGTGTAGTTCGTTATGCGGCTGATCGACCAGTTCCCAGTTCCTCATCATCGTCAAGCTGGCCTTGGCATCCATGGTTGCCCAGACAACATCGATCAAGCCGTTTAACGCAGATCTAACTTCCTCAGAATGAAGTCTTGACTGCAAAGGGATAAGCGCGGCCGACGCTTGGCGAACTTCATCGTTGACCTTGGCCACAGACTGCAGCAAAGCCTCGCGCTCCATCGAGTTAGCGGGCAAAAAGGCTGCGGCCCCCCTTTCCCATCCGAGAGCCTTCATCTTCACCTTGTAAGCATCGGTCGCGGCACGCATGAAGGTGACCACCAGCGGCTGGAGTTCCAGCAGGTTTGCGCGCTCAGCCTCCAAGCGCCGCATCCGCAGCACGTCATAGCGCTGCTCACGTCGGAGGTCCTTGTCGTGCCTTCTCCGCCCCTTCTCCGTGACGTAGTCCTGGAACCACTTCAACCCGAAGCCAATGATCAGCGTAGCCACCGGCACCAACCACTTCCAGTCGGTGCCATCGTTTGCCGCTGCAGTGGCCGCCGGAGCAACCTCAGCTGTTGCCACGAAAAGAGCTTCCAGCATCTTCAGATCCCCAGTTCCTGCGGTCATTTTGCCTGAACGATTTGACGAATCGATCAAATCGCCGGTTTGAGCAAACCGGCGCCGCAGCACCCATGCAGACTACTCGCCTTCCATTCCAGGAAATGGCGGCTTCAAGGTGTCCCTGGCCAGACGATTGCCCCGGATCGCATTTCGCCACTCCACGATCTTTGCCACGTCGTCCCTCAGCCTCGCCTCGTGCCTCGCCACCCAGAGCTCGGCGCCGGCGCGGCCCTGCTCGTAGCTGGTGCATTTCCGACATGGTCCGTTACCAGGACCATACCGATGTCGATCGAGGTGCGCGACCCAGATGCCATCATCGACACGCTCGGTCATGGACAAGACCCAGACGCCCTGGCAGGCAATCACAGTCAGCGGGTCGTCCGGCCAGCTCGCAGAGCGTGCGGTCCAGTAGAAGGAGTCGGGAAGCGGCATTGCCGGCAGGATACGAATGGCGGTCGCAGCATCTGCGATTGTGAGCACTATATTGCCACGCCACGGTCGCTCCCCTCCTATGCGGCGAGCCGGTGCTCGTAGAAGGGGTGCCGCTTGTCGTCGAAGATCCGATACAACGCGGCCAGGTCAGCCGGGTCCGGATTGAGCCAGGCATCGACGTGCTCGGGCTTGATGTTGATGATCGTCCGATCATGGCCGGCCGCGGCGACTTCGGGCTCGGGTTCGTCGGTGATCGCGGCGAAAGACAGCAGGTCGGGCTCTTTTCCTGCGGGATCCGTCCAGTGCGACCACAGGCAGGCCACCATCATCGGTTCGCCGGTGCGCGGCGTGAACTGCACGACCTGGTTCTTGCCCTCCGGACCTTCCACATTCTCGTAGAACGTCTCAACCACCATCAGCCCATGGGTGTGGCCGAATGCCGGCGTCCAGAATTTCTCCAGGCTATCCCGGCGCGCGTTGTAGGTGCCCGGGAATCGCTGGTCATAGTTGGCCGGCTTCCCAGCCAGGCGGCACTGGTAGCGCATGGGCTTGATGACCAGCTTCCCTGCCTCGGAAACGATCACTGGGGCATAGACGCCGGGAAAGATGCGGCTGTCACGGTCCTTCGGCTCAACGCGCTGTAGATCCGCCAGCCGCGCCTTGGCGCGCTCGATCTTGTTGCCGGCAATCCGCACGTCCTCGCGGGCCTTCTTCGTCTCCTTCACCTGCAGCGCGCGCTCAGCGTCGGCCAGCCGCTTGCGGTTGGCGAACAGCTCCTGCTCCAGCACCGCGGCCTCTGCCCGGTTCCACTGCTCGACCTCGGCCCACACCGCCAGCTCCGCCGGGCTCGCGCCGGCCCGGAATGCGTCGTCCATTGCCTTCGGGGTCTTGGGCCGCTTCTTCCCCGGGTCGTGCGCGTACAGCGCCGCGAACTCCTGCAGAGACAGCGTGGCGCCGGTCATGCGGACCAGCTTCTGGTAAGCAGCAGTGATCTGGGCGGAATAGCACATGGCCGGATTACAGCATGCCGGCCTTATGGCTCCGTGAGCGCGCTGAGCCGGGAAAGGGGCCGCCGCAGCGGCCCTGTGGACCTCACAGGTCGGGCAATCCCAGGATCCGCCGCATCGTGGACAGAAACACCATCGAGCTACGGGCCTGTGCGTGCTGGTCCCGTGTCAGCTGGTCATACATCTCCAGCAACTCCGGCGGGATGTGCCCTACCCGGCCTGCCTTGAAGGCCTCCATCGAGATCACCTGAGCTTTGTGGCGCTCATCTTCCATGCCCTTCTCCAGCGTCTGGCGGCGGGAGTGCCGCCCCCTCGATGCCTTGGGCCCCACCTCCAAGCCTGTTGCAGGCGAAAGAAAACCAGCACCGCTGTCCCTCGGCTGGGCTTTCTCCTGCGATCCCTTTCCACTGGCAACCACCTGCAAGTCCTTCTTGTCCATCAACCAATGCCCCTGTATCGATAGGGCCGGCACCATCGCCGGCGTCTTCACATTGGTTTCATCCAAGCAGATCCGATGGCGGGGCAAAGTTGCAGCAACTACTCCGTCACGGCTTTGTTCAGACGCGCGGCCAGCTTCGGGTTGAGGATGATCCCGGCCTCGGCCCTGGCGCTATAGCGGGCGCGGTTCTTGATGGAATGCTGCAGACCGCTCGAAGTGATGGCCAGTTCCGGATTGACCTTGTTGAAGTCGCGGATCTTGGCCAGAACGGAGGCGCGATCGCTGACGTCACCATTGCGCAGCGCCATAGCGAAGGCATTTACAAGTGATTTGCGGCGATCGAGGATGTGCTGCTCGTAGTTCTTCAGCGCACGGGTCGTCTCGTACTGCCTGGACACCTTTTCCGGCGCGAAGCCGTTGGCCTGCAGCAGGATCTCCCAGGGCGACAGATCGGCCACGACGGGATCGCCGCGCAGGGTGTTGACGCCCTGGGTCGCGTAACGGCCAGCCTTGATCATGTCCTTGAGCCCCTTGGGCAGCATGGTCTCCACGCCGCGCATGATGTGACCCTCGTCGACCTGCTGCTTGCCGACCAGCACGTTCTTCAGGACGCCGCCCATCGGCCCCGCGGCCTGCTCGAGCAGGTTGTTGAACATGCCGCGGCCGTCGAGCTCGCGATCAGCGTCACGGATCCACAGGCTGTCCAGCCCGACGCGGCCGGAAATGTTCGCGCCGGTCAGTTTGTCGGCCGGCCCGTGCAGCAGTAGATCCGCGCCGCCCTGCCCCAGCATGCCGGTGAGGAAAGCCCGCAGCTCGGTCTCTGCATCCCACGGCTCGTCGTCATCCCCGAAGGTGGCCTGGATGCCATTGAGCGCCCCCATGATCATGCCCATCATCGGCAGACCCATGGCGCCGGAGAACAGTGCGCTCATGCCCAGCAGGCCGGTCAGGTTGCGCCGGGCAATTTGCCGCACCTGTGGGTCCTGGCCCTTGGTGGCCTGCCACACCATCCGCCCGAGCGCCCAGGTCATGTTCAGGCTGTACTGGCGGAACATCAGCAGCACCTTCGCTGTGCCGCTCTGCATGAAGCGGGCACGATTGGCGTTGCTGTAGTCGAAATGGGTATCGAAGATGGCGTCGCGGGCGAACTTCACCGCCTCGTCGAACGACTTGCCATCCGCGCGTGCCAGGCGGTAGGCGGCCATGCCGGTCGCCTCGCGGTTGATCACCTCGGTCTTGTGGAAGCCCCAGCCGATGATCTCCATGGCCTTGCTCCAGGCTGGGTTGTAGCCGGTCTTGCCGCCCTCAGCGATGCCGGCAAGGTTGTGGGCCTGTGTCTTCTCGATCGCGCCGGCGACTTCCAACGCCTGATAGGCGCGGAGCTCGTCGGGGTTGGTCAGGGTCTTCTGGATGTTGCCCACGGTGCGCACAGCGTCGCGGCTGGCGGCCAGCAGGTAGTTCATCGCCTTGACCCCGCCGTGTCGTGAGGCCAGATAGGGATAGCTGACCAGGGCGGTCTGGGTCACGTTCACCAGCGCCGCCGCCGGCGTGGCACCCAGGTAGTAGGTGAAGCCGAAGGACGAGATCAGGTTGGTCAGCGCCGAATCGGTCGGGTTCATGATCCATTCGTGTCGCTTGCCTAGCTCGTCCAGGAGGGCGTCACCGGCCACGATCTTTCGCGTGTCGACGCTGGGGGATGCCTGGATCTTCTTCTGTGCGTCCTTCAGGTCGGTCAGCACACCCTGCAGCTTGTGGGCGTACCGCAGGCGGGCCAGCTGGTGCGATCCGTGCTGCATGTTGTAGGCGAAGGCACGCACGGCATCAGAGTCGAAACCAGGCACCGACTTGCGGTGGATCTGGTGCTTGCGCATCGACAGCTCCGGCATGGTCTGCAGATACAGCTGGTACACCTGGTCCTGAACAGCGTCGGAGACATGCGCCGTCCGCAGCTGGTCGATCACGTCGGCCACGAAGGTGCCGCTAGGTGCGTCGGCCGCCTTGCCCTCCATCTTCATCCCCCGGGCGGTGATGGCCCATTCCCTGGCCTGAAGGTCCTTCACGGCTCGATCCAGCTCGTTCTGTGATTCGAACATGAGGAAGGTGTTGGTACCGTCCTTCTCCGCTGCAACGAAGAACTTGCCGAAGCGCTGCAGGGGGAAATAGACGCCTTGCAGCCGCGCAGATTCGAACTGCTCGCGGATCTTGTTCACCAGCATGCGTCGGCTACTGTCGCTGATGACCTGGCCTCCAACCAAATCGCCCCCCTTCAGGTCCTCGATGCGTTGGATCAAGGCCTCTTCCACTGCGTCGGACCTTGATCGATAGGCATCACGGAACTGCAGATAGAACGATTTTGCTTCTGGAGACAGCTTTGACCACTGCTCGACCAAGGGCACATATTGCCGGCGGCGGCGTGGTTCGACCTTCAGCATTGCTTTCAGCGTCTTCACTTCGTTCATCATGTTTGTCTTGGTGTCGCCGCTGCGTTCCCTCATCTGCTGCTGGATCACATTGATCGCGTGTTGAACGTTCTTGCGGTTGACCTCCTGCAGTCCCTGGCCCCCTGGCGCCTTGAACTGCAGGGGCTGATACTCGCGGGACGGGTCGACGCCGTCCATCGTGGCGTGGTGCATGAGATCGAACAGGCGCCGGCTTTCCGCCTTGTTCTTGCTAGCCCACTGACGGGCAGGTTCGGCGATCGCCTCCGCCTCCGCTTGCAGCTTGTTCCGATCGGCCTGCATTTCGGCCAGGTAGTCCGAATAGCGATCGATGGTCGGGAAATAGTCGCGCCCCAACTCCGTCAGGTGGCGGGTGGCCAGCGCACCGAGCCACGTGGGCCGCAACGCGTCCTTCGCTTTGCGCAGGCTGAGGTCTGCCAGCTTCTGCCGCGCACGCGCCAGCACGCTCTCACCCTGAAGACCCTGCTGGATAGCATCGATGTCCGCGAGAGCGTCTGCCGGCGGCATGCTGAAGAGGCGGCCGCGGGCGGCCCGTGCCACCTCGGCGCCGTTGGGCAGCACTACGCTCCAGGTGCGCGGCCCATTCTCGATCGGATCGGCCAGGACCTGGCCACCGGTGCGCTCGGCCTCAGCGCGCGCGGCACCGAGGGTCGGGAAGTCGGCCGGCCGGCCGCGCTCGTCAGCGAGGTACCACTGATCGTCGCGGCGGAGAAATCGGCCGCCATTCTGCTCGAGGAAGGCCTCGCCGCGGCCGTCGATCTGCGGCTGGGCGAACGAGTAGGAACGCACCATTTCCCGCTGCGCCTGCGCCGACATGCCGGCGCGCAGGAAGCCGTCGGCCTGGCTCAGCAGGTCCCGAACTTCGGTCTCGGACCACTTGAGCGAGGGCATCACCCGGCGGAGGAAGCGACGCACTGCCGCGGCCACGCGGCTGGTGAAGCTGTTGCGGATCCCCCGCTCCGCCATGACGGCGATCGCTTCCTTGGCGAAAGTCTCGCGATCGACGGTGCCGTAGCGCCTGGTCACGTCGACCAGCACCGACTTCAGTGCCGCAGAACCAGATCCGTTCGCGGCCAGCTGATCAATCGCGTCGACGATCTGGGCCCAATCCTTGGCCCCCACCACGGACTCCACGCCATAGTGGCCAATAGCCTCATGGGCCAGCACCTGAGCAAAGCGCTGCTCGGTGGCGATGTTGCCGGCGTTGATCCAGACGGTGGGCCGCCCGTCGTACACACCTTCGGCCCGGCGATAGCCTGGATCGACCTTGGCGCTGGCTGGGAAGTCCTCGGCCGAGCGCACTACGACAACGCTGGGCGCGTTCTCGCCCCAGTGCTGGGTCAGATCGGTTTTGAGCTGCAGCGCGCGGTCGAAGTCCAGGCCGCCGCTGGCAGCCGGTGCAGCCGATCGATTTACCCGCCCGCCGGGCCCAGGTGTTTCAGCTCTGGATCCTTCGCCAGCTGCTCCTTCGCCCACTGGCCGGAGGCCCGATACTCGGCCTTCAGCGACTCGATCTCGGAGGGCGTCAGCATCGAGACGTCCCTTGTCGAGGGTGAGGATGGTGCGCGCTTCGGACTCGGTGAGGCCTTCGAAGCCGTAGCCGAACTGGTCGCGCCACCAGGGTTCGATTGATCCGAAACGTTCACGGACGTCGGCCAGGCTCTGGGAGTTGAGGGCGATTTTCCGCGAATAGTCCTTGCCGGTCAAAGCGGTGGCCAGCACCACCTTTCCGCCGTTGTCCTCGATGTGCGTTTTCAGCTGGGCCAAGGTGCCGCCCTGGGTCAGCGTGTCATCGATCAGGACATAGTCGCGGCCCTTCTCCACCTTGCCGGTGAACGGGGGCTGGTTGGCCAGCCGGTGCAGGGCATCGCCGGCACTACGGTTGACCTTCGCGGCCTGGACGATGTCTTCGGACACCTGCAGTCCCAGCCGCTGGGCCAGCACCTCGGCAGCCATCCGCGGGATGCGGTTGTTGCCGGCGGCTTCCTGGGACTGCACGGCAACCACCAGGGGCTTGCTGCCTTCCGGCAGCGCGGCACGCACGTCCTGGACAAACTCGGGGGTGATGACGTCGCGCGCCACGCGCAGCGCCGCGGTGTCGTCGCCGGCTTTGGCTGCAGCGTAGTCCGCATGCGCGCTCAGATGCCCTGGGCGATGTGCCGTGACAACGTCCGGGAAGTCCGCCTCCCAGCCTCGACGGGAGAAGAGTGGATCGGACTTTCCCGCCGAGCTTTCCGCGACAGGGGAGCTACCGCTCTCTCGATCGGTATCACTCGGCGCAGGCTTCGAAGTCTCAGGGTTTGACGCCGGCTTGGCCTTGTCGTCCTTCTTTGCCTCTGCGGCCTTGGCCACCTTGGCCGCCTTCGCGTCCCTTCTCGACTTCCGCTCAGGCCTCCCGAGCACGGAATCCAGATCGCGCGGGCTAGGAACGGTGCTGTGCCAGCGCGGCGCCTCACCCGGAAGAGCATTCCCTTCCTTGTCCACCATCTGCACCTTCACCTGCCAGCGCGGATCCTTCCCGGGCGGCCGGAATTCGATCACCCGATCCCGAGTGTTGCCATAGGCGTTCACGATACGCCCCGGCTTGAAGTAGGCACCGAGCGTGCCGATGTCGCCGCGGTCGTACTCTGGAGACCCTGCCTTGATGCGAACCTTGGGCGTGTAAACCGGCCCTGCGTCCACCGGCCCTGAGGGTTTTGCTGGCGCTGCAGCAGTTGCAGGCTCACCTCCGTCATTGGCCGACGCACTACCGGTTTCTGCAAGTGCACCAACGGTTTCGGCAGTCGCACTCACACCTTGCCCGGAGTCGCCGACGTTCGTAGCGGGCTGCAGGGCGGGCGCCGCCTCCGCCGGCTTGGCCCTGGTGACGCGACGGGTGGTCTTCTTCGGGTCGCGCACCCACGCCTTGAACTGCTCCTGCGACATTTCCTTGATGCCACCCAGGCCGGCCCAGCCCTTCGAGTAGTTGGCCAGGTAGGTATCCCGGGCTTCCTGCTCCGACGCGGTTCCCATGATGACCTTGTGCTCATCGAAGGAACCGTCCTTGTTGACCTGGTCGACCACGTACACCGGTAGCGCTGGATCCTCAGCGCGGTCGGTCATGAAGACGTCGACGTGGTCCTTGTCCTTGCCTACGGTACCCTTGAAGTAGCCGTAGTGGTTCTTCAGCGCTGGCCAACGTGGATCCCGCTGGCTGCCGGCGGGGTTTTCGATGCTGATGTCGTGGCCGTTGATGCGGATGTGCCCCTTCTTGTAATTGCCGGCCTCCTTCTGCGCGACCGTCGGCGCAGGCAGATCGTTCTGCGGGTTCGTCGCAGCCTCAGCAGCCGCAGTGGCCACCTTCGGCGCGCCACTGGGCGCGGACGCCGTCTCCTGTCCTGGCGCCGGCTCGGCAATGCGCCGCTCCGGAGCCGTCTCGGCCAGTGTGGTCGCGTCCGTCGCGCCAACAGCGCGCGGCTCTGCGACCGGTGCGCGAGACGAACCGGTATCCGATTGCGCCTCCACCTGCCCTGGTGCGAGCTGCGGTCCGCTGGCCAGCGCCGCCGGCGCGGAACGGTCGGTGGTTGCGGGGCCGTCCAGCTGCAGATCCGCCTGCGGCGCAGCATTCCGCTGCGGCAGCGGCGCCGTGCTTGCTGCCTCCGCCGCTGCTGGAGTGCCGACGTCCGCCTGCGGCTCCGTGAGGCCACGACGTCGCTCCCCCTTGACCTCTTCGAGCAGCGGCCGCACGCGAGCACTGGACAGTCCGTACTGATCGCGCATGGAGCGCAGCAGCGTCGGCGTGTTGATTCCACCATGGGTCTCGACCTGGTACTGCAGGCCGTTGTGCAGCAGCTGCTTGATGTCCGTCGGGGTGGGCTCGCGCAGCGCTTCACCGGTCTGTGCGTCAACCCAAGGTGGCGCGACTGCGGGCGCCAGCGGCGGTGCCGCAGCTGCCGGCACTTCGGGCGTAGCCAGGCCTGTCTGGCCGCCCTGCACTTGAGCAGGCTCGGCCTCGGCGATAGCCGCGATGGCAGTAGGTTCGTTGGGCCGCCGAGCCTGGGACACCAGGTTGGCTACATCTGCGATCGAGTCGGGGACTGCGTCGGGGAAAGGCACCGATGGCTGTGGACGTGCAGCGACCCGGCGCCCGTCGAAGGGCGCGGACATGCCTCGGCCCTGCGGGAACCGCATTTCGGGCTCGGCCATCACCTCCGGTCGAACACCGCCGGGAGTGATGGTCCCATCCGGGGCCGCGGTCATCACTTCAGGCGGCGGGAGCGCGAGCATCTGTGGTATCGGTGGCGGCGGCAGCGATGGCGGCGTGGGAACCGGCCTACGTGCCAAGCGCTCGCGCTCAGCATCGGCTGCCACCGCGGCCTGATTGTCGCCGCGGCTGGCGATCGCGCCGCCGGCGGCCATACCGCCGCCGAGCAAACCGCCGATCGCCGCACCGGTACCGGCGGCCTCGGGGACGCCCTCCCATGCCGCCTGGGCCGGGTCGACCTGACGCTGACCGAGATTGCCGGCCAACTGCGACCCGCCCTCCTGGAGGCCTTCTTCGACAGTCTCTCGCGCGGCACCAGCCAGCATCGCCTTCGGCTTGCGTGCCAAGCCGCGGGTGAAAACGTCAGCCTCGAACGGCGCCGCGATGCGGCCGGCAATCGCGGCGATTGGTGCCGTGATGGCTTGCGCTTCCATGGACGCGCCACGCGCGATCGTTTCCTTCACCGTCTGCGGGTCGCCGCCGGCGGCAACCATTCGCTTGTACTCCGGATTCGCGTCCCACACCGACTGCGGCTGTGCCATGGCCTGCTGGTATGTCTGCTGGCCTGCCGAACCCGTCTCCATCACCGTCGTCATACCAGTGGCAGCGGCCGTCGCTGCCCGATGCCCAGCGGCAGTCGCAGCTGTTTCCGCCGCCTCGGTACCGAGGCCCTTGGCCAGCGCCCCGGCCATGGCCCGCTCGCCTGCCTGAGCCGCTGCAGCGCGCGTGCCAGCGCCCATCGTGGCAATGTTCGGCACCTGCTCGGCAAGGAAGTTTCCGATCAGCCGCGGCGAGGACAGCACCTTGCCGGCGCTGGCGAAGAAGCCCTTGGTGTCCTGCAGCTCCTGCTTTTCCTGCTTGAGCGCTTCAGACTGGCTCTCGCCGAGGTAGTCGGTGGCCATCTGCGTCGCCTTGGAGAGGCCCGCACTGTCGGATCCAGCACGACGTCCACCCAAGATTTCCGACGGCGTGCCCGGCACCAGAGCGGCCGTCTCCGATGCCCCCTTTACGCCCAGGCGATCCAGGCCGCGCAGGCCCTGCCGGACCAGGTTCGTCGGCTCCAGAGAGTTTCGCTGCTCAATGGCGCCACCGATGATGTTCGCAGCGCCGGTGGCGATGCCGAGCCCTGTGTCCTTGATAGCCTCGCCCCAGGTGCGCTCGGGGCGCTTGGCGACCTTCTGAAACGGATCCCCCTGCACGGGTGACAGAGTCGGTCGGCGCGCGACCTTGTCCCCCGCTGACGGCGCCTGGCCCGCCGCTGGAGCTGCCCCAAACGGGTTTCCATCGACCTTTTCAAACGTTGCCATCAGAGGTTCACCTTCGAGTAGCTTCCGTCGTTGTTCTGCACGTACCAGTTCCCATCCGGCGCCCTACGCGCGCCGGCAACCGGCGGCGACTCTTCAGGCCGCAATCCGCGATAGAGCGGATCCGCGTCGAGCTCGGCCAAGGCAGCCTTCTTCGCGGCCTCATCCATAGCGACATTCCCGGAAATGGCGTTGAATCGATCGGTGTAGGACTTCAGGCGATCGGCGTCGGTGAGTTCGCCGGTTTGTCGTGGCGCCTGCGCGGCGCGCACGTTCTGGCCATCAGCACCGGTCACGGGCCGCCAGCTGCCGTCACCACCGACAACACCCATGCTGCCGTCCGCAGCAACCGAGATCTCCGGACGCCGTGCGATGCGCGTCGTTTCCAGCGACGCCTGGCGATTGGCAGCGTTGTCCTGCATCTGAGCATTGAACTGACCGGCCTGCAGTGCGCGGTTGGCGTCGCCCTGCGCCGCGACCTCGTTTGCCTGGCCTGCAGCAAGATCGGCTTCGTCCTGCGTGCGGAGCGCAGATGCGCGCTCCGCCTGGCGCGCGCCTGCCTCGCCCAGGATCGCCTGGGCTACGGCGGCACGACCGCTCGGGCTGCCCTTCAAGCTGGCGCTCCCCATTGCGCGGGTGAGCTTGTCCACTGCGGTATCGGCCGGATTCTCGATGATCCCTCCCTGACGGCCGCGCTGCGCAATCTGCGGAGTCGGCCGGGGCGCCACCACTGCCGGCGTTGTTGGGGCGGCAGCAAGGGGCGACACAACGGGAGCCAGAGAGCCGCCTGCTGGAGCGGCTGAGGCAGCCCCACTGGCGGCTGCGACGGTGGCGGCGGACCCGGTGAACACAGAATTGCCGTTGGCATCCACTGTGCGGGTAATGCCTGTCGGCAACGCGGCGGTGCGGCCGTCCTGCGTCATGTAGGTGCTCGGCGCCACTGCAGTGGTTGCTGCAGCCCGGGGAGCTACGGCACCTGCAGCACCCGCAAGTGGCGCCGTGGAGCTCACGCTCGAACTGACACCTGTGAAGTCCGCCCCGATCGACGGTCGCCCGGCCAGGCGGGAGCCGCTGAGCGGCGCGGTCGAATCGACGCTGGCCGAGACCCCAGAGAAGGATGGCTTAGGTCTCGGGGCTGACGGGAGGCGCAGCGGCGACAGGCGGCTCAGCGCGGCGGAGGCGCCGCCAACTGGGTCCAGCTGGCTCGGTGCACGCAGTGGCTGCCCCTGCTCCGATGATGGTGCTGCACCCGCAACGGCCCTACCGGCATCCCGTACAAACCCGCCGGCCTCACGCCCTGGCGAGGTGACGGCGTCGGCCACGGTGCCAGCAGCACGCAAACCAGCGCCGACGGCTCGCCGTGCCAACGCCGCGCTCCCCGCCACGCCGGTGCGTAGCGCGGAGCCGGCCGCTGTGCCGGCACTCGGCCTGGGCGCAATGCGGGCCTGCCCGGGGGCGACGCCGGCAGGATTCAGTTCGTCTCGATCATTGATGGCCATGCGGTTCCCCTTTTGTGGTTGAGGCTGATCACGCGTCGGCGATCTCGCCCTGGAAGCTGAAGTTCTGAGAACAGGAACTGGATTTACTGCGGCCACTGGAGACGGTTGCGCCGTAGTTGACGGCGCTCATCGTGCTGGCAGCCAACTGGCTCGAGATCTGCGCCTTCGCGCGCTGGATCTCGCCCGACTGGGACAGCAAGCCGAGCATCTGCTGGATCCGCATCTGCGCGTGCTGCAGCTGGGCCTCGACCGATGCTCGCTCTCGCGCGAGGCCGAGCTCGAAACTGCGGTCGGCGGCCGCTGAAGCCACTTGCTCCACGCCTGCATCGGCGCTGTAAATACGAGCCTTCGCGTCGAAGGCTTGGCCCACGGCCGCCAGGCGAGCACGTTCACCGCTCAGGGTGGCGTCCCAGCGGGCGATGCCGGCGCGCCAGACGTCCAGGTTCACACCGTGCTGCGCCATGCGCAGGCGCTCCGCCTCGAACTGCATGTTGTTGCTCGCCGCCCAGGCATCCACACGCTTGGCGTTGGCATCGACCAAAGTGCGATACAGGTCCGCCCGCTTGCCCTCTCCCTCTACGCTTGCCGTGTAGCCCTGCCATTCGGCGACGTGGGCACGCCAGCGCGCCTCGTAGGCGTCGACCTGGGCGCGGTACTTGTCGATGCCGAACCGATTGATGTCGGCTTGGACCTTCACCGCCTCCACACGGGTGCGGTAGAAGTCGGCCAGGGTAGTCACGCCACGAAGCTGGGACTCGTAAAGGCGCACCCGCTGCTCGTTGATTTCACCCCGAGCGCGTTCGCCTTCGATCTGGGCGCGGAAGACCTCGACCTTGGCCAGCTCTGCCTGGATGCGATCCCGCAGGACCTGGGCATCAGTCTGGTAGGCCTGCAGGCGCGCGTTGAAGACCGAGACCCTGGCATTCAGCACTGCGATGACGGTCTCGCGCTGGAACGTCGCCGCCTGCAGCAGCACCTTCTGCTCTTCGGTGTGCAGCTGCGCCAGCGTCCCCTCGAGGGCGGCGCCCTGGGCAATGGCCATGCGCTGGTTGGCCAGCGATTCCTCGAACTGCTTAATCGCAGTATCCCGGGAAGCCTCAGCAACGGCGCTTTGGCCGGTCTGGCGGATCTCCAGGATCCTTCCTGCGAGCATGCCCTGGGGCTCGGCAAAGCCTCGGGCCCCAAACTCTGCGACTGCCTGGTCCACGTTCCGTTGGGTCTCGAGCTCAATGCGGCTGCGGGCCCGCTGGAAGATTGCGTCTTCAATGATCTTGGGCAGCGCCTCGCTTCCAATGATCATGGGCTTGAGCGTTGAGGTCAGCGTGTCGACCAACGTGCTGACGTAGGGCGTCGCCTCGAACTGCCAGGTGTCGTTGAATGGCGGCTCGATGAAAACCGGCTTCTCGGCGTCGAACTCGGGCAGCGAGATATTCGGCACCGCCGGCAGGTTCAACGCCTCAAAGGTCGGCACCAGCGGCAGGACATAGTTCGGTTCCAGCGGCAGCACGATCTCCGCCGGATCAATCGGGAGCGTCGGCTCCACCACACTGGGAGTGGTAGGCCTAGCACCGAACGCCAGCGTCGGTGGTTGAGCATCGAGCTCGGGGGCTTCGCTGATCGAGATCGGTGCGGCCGCGAATCCCGGCGCACTGGGCAGCGGAACATCGGGAGCGCGGAACTCCAATGCCCCGTCGTCCAGGTCCGGACGCCGTGGCCGCTGGAACGTCGCCTGGGGATCAGCGAAGCGAAAGTCGACATTGAAGTCGACAGGGTCCAGGCGAACACTGTTGAGACCGTCGAGGTTGGAAATCGCCAAACTGTACGTTTGGGCCCCCAACTCCATGAACTTATCGTGGGCACTGCCAACGAGTGTGACCGCGGCATCCGCCGACAGGTCAGGACACCAGGTCGAAGCCATGTTTCTTCTCCAATCAAGACCACTGCAGCAAGATGAAAACCCTCCATTGATTGCCGCCTTGGACCGCTAGGCCTGGCGTGGCATCAACGGGTACGTACCCATCCAGCAGGTACCGCCCTTCCGCTTCGAAAACCATCGGAATGGCAGTTGGCCCGTCCGGAAGGTCGATCCTTAGCTCGAAGTCGACGCCGTACTCAAAGCCTGCGGCGCCATTGAAGAACTCCGGATTCCTCCACGGATATGCGTATCCGTTGGTGACCAGAAGCTGGTATTCCTCGGGCTCCGGATCATCGCCGCACTGCTGGACCACACCACTGAGCTCGCGCCAAAAACAAGGCCCCGCCATACCTACCCCCTTGTACGTCGTTCGAGATAGACCGGCCGGAATTCAATCGCCGCCAGATCAAAGTCGGCTCCATCCACGTTCTCGATGATGAAGTCGAAGTCCACTGCCTTGATTCCCTTGCCCAGCTTCCAGCGCGTCTCGCGCGTGCTTGTCGCCGGTCGCTCCAGAATCTTGTAGATGGCGGCTTCCTTCTGACCAGATTCCTCATTCACCGTGATCACATGTAGCAGTAGCGTGCCTGTACTGGTGTACCCGACGAACGCCTCTGGCACCCTCTTCAGCCGGCGCGTCCCGAGCGCGGAAAGCCCGAGCCTGATGCGTGCGGCGATCGGCTGGCCGTCATCGTCATCGCCGTCGAGTCGGTGAAGTCCGTTGCTCGCCGCACCGTAGTATCGGCTGCCGATCTTGGCGAAGCTGTTGAACGGATAATTCGTGTACCGCGACAGACCGCGGCTCTCGGTGTTCAGAACCCATGCAATGTACTCACCGGTGTCCAACGCCAAACGTGTGACGAACCCCAGCCCGTCACCAAGGCGCTGCAGAGCCTCTGCACAATCAACTTCGCCGGCGGCCACCAGCGCGCGCTCATTGATCAGTACGACGCCGGTACCCGATCCAAACGCGTCTGCGTCGATCAGCAGCTCTTCTGCGAGACGGTCCGCCGCACGCTGCAGGTTCCCAACCAGATCCGAGGCGACCAGGCTATCGGCGACACGTTCGGACTTGAGGACTTCGGTCAAAGCACCAAACCACAAGCCGCCGGCAATCGCATTGACCGCATCCGCATAGGACCGGCACGCCCCCAGCAGCAGAAGCCTGTCTAGAACTCGCTCCAGCTTTGAGACAGTCGCCTGCGCCGCCGGCGTGAACACGACACCCTCTTCCACCAAGAGCTGGTAGACGATCGCGACTGTGTCCTCCAGGCTCAACACATCAGCGGCAGCGCTGTTGCCTGACTGGGTGCTTCGCCGCCCTGCTCCGAAGGCCATTGCGTCGCCCAGCACGTGGGTCGGCAGTGTCGATTCCGACTGTCCCATGTCCAATGCAGCTCGTGGGCTGACAAACCACAACCCACCGAAGGACGACACCATGCGAGGAATGGCCTCAAGCCCCGCATAGGCCATAGGCTCTGTGAGCTGGCGCCCACGTGCGTGGATCGAAAGCCTCGCCGCGCCACCACCATGGCCAGGGGCGGCCTGGAAGCCAGCCGCAATGACCTGGACTGATGCGCCTCCCTCCCCGACCAGGTGGAGCGATGCCACCCCATCCGTGCTGAGCTGCAGAGCCGCGGCACCGTGCGCTGGGACAACCGGGTCCACACCGCCGCCGAATCGCACCTGCGCAATGCCGGCGCCGCGAAGCCTCAGCAGGGCACCGCCGCTGCCGGCAAATCCATGGCCAGCACCCCGCGCGCGAACTACCAACGCGCAGCTGGCGTTGCCGTCGATCGAAGCGGCGTCAAGGGGAACGAACTCAATGGTCATTCGATGACGTCTCCGGTGGCAAACATGGCGCAGCCGACCAGCAGTGGACCTTCGCTCAGATGCAGCGAGCGGTAGAAGCGATCACCGTTGCAGACGTACTCGACGACGCCCCCCACCCTGCGGACCTGCCAGACATCTGCCGCGCTGTAGGTTCGAACTTCGCTGACCCTCGCCCCGGACTCGATCGCGCAGACCTGCATCAAGCCGCCGGGGCTCTGGTGGAAGTAGAGCCCATGAAGAACGGCTGCAGGATCCTCCAGCCTGTCCCGATCGGTACACAGCCCCACCACAACCCCAACCACACGACCCATTGTCAATTTCATAGCCAGATCACCATCGAGCTCGGCCTCACTCCGAGCTCCGGCGTCCCACGCGAACACGCTCGCATACTCGAAGCGCCCAGGGACTCGAGGCGATGCCGGCCGTGCCTTCTGCTCCGGATAGCTGGTGCACGTGATAGGCCCTGGCGGTGCCGTCTGGACGAATACGCTGCGACAAACCTGGTACCGGACGTAGCTGGTCCCGCCGGACTGCTCGTAGCCCAGAATCGTAGCGTTCTGCGGTAGCTGCACTGCGCCGTTATTCGGGACAGCCATCGTCCCTTCGCTGCATGACTGCCGCCAGTAGCCCTTCGCGGGCTCCCCGCCGCAGAACGTATAAGCCGCACTGTACGGCTGTGCTTCACGGGCAGGCTGTGGGGGAATGAATCTTGCGGACGGCGGCTTCGACAACATGTCAGCTGGCCTGATCGGCGACCACGTTGAAGATGCTGATGCCGGTGCTGTTGGTGCCATTGGCTACGACGGTGTCGGAGCTGAAGAGCACGGCCGCATTCGATGCAGGCCCCCCAGCGGTGCCCTGCAGGCGGATGCCAGTGGTTGCCCCTCTTCCATCATCACCAGCCGCACAGAAGCGATAGAAGGACGGCGAAAGGTTCGGTGCGGCAGCATTGGCGCCGTCGAAGGCGATCAGGCCTTGCCAGTCTTCGGACGGGTTCTTCGGCAGAACGTTCCCGACTGGAGCCGCAAAGGTCAGCCCTTGGCCGGCGACCTCAAGCTTGGCGACCTGGGTATGTGCGCCGGCCATGTCCAGGGCAGTGTCTGCCGTTGCCGGAACCGGCCCGGCGTAGATGTAGATGAAACCACCATCGAGGGCGCCTTTGACTTGCTGCAGCAGCGCCTGAGCAAGGGGAATCGAGATCGTCATGGTTCGTGGTCCTGGTTCAGAGAGGGGGAATCGCGTACCACCAGTCACCCAGTTCGATGCTGGTGTCGGGAGTCACAGCAAGGGTCGGAAGCCGCATCTGGAAGTCGCCAGCGGACCCGTCATCCAGTCCGATTGCTCCGTCGATGCGCGGCGCGGTGAAAGAGATCTGCCCGAGGTCAGGCTCGTTGCCCACAAGCCGGAACCAGCCGGCCAGGCCGTTGGCCACGCCTCGCAAGAGCCAGCGCTCCACTGGATCCTTGTAGACATAGCGGCCATTGCGGACGAAATGCAGGCCGTTGGCCGTTCCGCCCGCCTGCCACGGCCCGCCATCGCGAGTAATACGTGCCAAGAGCTGCCCCGTAGGCGGCAGGTCTGCACGCGCGGGCTGGATCCCCGAGCGAATCTCGATGCAGCCGCTGCGGAAGATCCCGTCGAACGACGTGGGCCCGAGCAGCAGCGCTTCGAACCCGGTGGAAGTGATGACCGCCATTGAGGCTCCTATATGGGTTTGGGCAGCGATGTCAGCGGGTAGAAGCGACGGTCATCGGCAACCACGCCGGTGACCGCGCCGAGCTCGTAGCCCGTCAGGTAGTTGAGCGTGCCGGTGTAGGGCCCGGGGATCGACACGCAGTAGCGACCCTTGCAGTAGTTCCAGCCACCGCTCCAATCGAAGCCGAGGAAATCGGTCACGCCTTGGCGTTCGACCATGGCTGTTCTGAGGCTTGCAGCGGCCGAGAAGAAGATCAGGCCCTCGCGGGGGTGCTTGCGCCAGATCACCCCGTGCTGGGTGCCATCACGCGGCCCCCATCCAGAGCCTGACGCGCCGGTCCAGTAGTTCCCGAAAACGAGACCGTCGGCGACAGCGCCGGGGGCCCGGGTGTCAAGCCCGAGGAAAGGAGCTGGCAGGCCACTGGCCGGGTCCCAGTCCACGGCCTCGATCTCGCCGTACACCAATCGCCCGCCCATGTACGCGAATGGTTGAATGCTGTGGGCACCATTCACGCCCTGGATCCGCCAGCCGCAGAACAGGTTGTGGCGAAGATCCATGTACGCCAAGAGGTGATAGTCCTGGCGATCGCTGCCGACGGAGAAATCCCTGTCGATCAATGGCAGTTCCCCGCCATCAAACTCCAGCACGACGAGCACTCGCAGGGTCCCGCGATACCCTGTCGCCTCGGTGGCGACCTGCCCCTGGCTCAGCCGCAGCTCGAGGTAGGCATCCCTACGCTCAGAACCGGCATAGTCGGAAGCCACCAGGCCGCGAGTCGGCGCGACCAGCGCGAAGGCCCCAAGGGCGTTGGTGTAGTCACCGATCAGGTAGTCGGCCCGGCTCAGCCTATGGTCGATACCGTCCCCGGAGATTTCCACCTCCTGCGTCATCGTATTGACCAGGCCGAACACCGTCGTCGGCTCACTGCTCACCGTGCGGATTGCCTTGGTCCCATCGGCATTGAAGAACCAGGGCAGCGCTGCGTCGTTGAAACCGTTCGCGGATGATTCGTCCTGTGGATTGATCCTGCCCGGGGTCATTCCTAGGAGGCGGTGGCTGCCTTGCACTACTTCCCAATCACCCTTTTGGGGCGTTCCCTCGTTCCGATTGATACTGAACACCACGAACGCCGACTGAGCAGTGGTCGGTTGGTTGATCACATAGTGGGTGAACGTCACCACCAGCTCATGGTGTCCATCAGCCCCCCTGCGAAGGCAACCGGATGTCAGTCTCCAGGACAGATAGTCCGGAGGTGTATCGACCATCGCATCACGATAGGCAATGCGATCGAACAGGATCTGGCCCTGCTGAAAGATCCAGCGCGCGCCGTCGTCGATCAGGGTCAGGTCGCGAAGGTACCGGACGCCATACCCATAGAAGGACAGAGCCACATCCCTACCGTCCTTCCAGTCGACGTTGCCGAAGAAGTGGAGACCGGCGGGATACCGGTCTGGCTGGTTGTAGCTCTCGTACCGAGCCCCGGTGATGTTGTCGACAACGTCCCAGCGCTTCCAGTAGCGCGTGATCAGGCGTCGGCCGCTGAACTCGAGCCAGGCCGTCGGGTTCTCACCTGCAGGGTCCACTTGTGAGCCACGGTCGGCCGGGTCACCCGTGTGCACGTTCCAGCGAGGCCACAGGATGAAGCCGCCCATGGGGTCGAGTGGGTCGAGCGGCGGTGCCGGCTCCGGCGTGACGATCGTCAACCGCGTCAGTTCACCGATCTTCTCGGCCACGATAAGGGTTCCGTCATCCGCTTCCTGCCTTGCACTGGCAGTCCCCAGCCCATTGCGAGCGGCCTCCTGCACAACGAATCCCAGTAGCTTCCTCCCCGCCGGCACATGCAGCGAAGCGGCCGCCCGATCGCCAACCACCACGATCGGCGTCCAGCCGGTATGCCGCCCGCCGCTCATTACGAGACGTCACCCCCGTCCTTGGCAGAGAGCACGTACTCGATCGCCAACTTGTCGCCGGCGAGCTGGTTGGTGCGAGGGGTCGCGAACCGGGTCGCTGCGATCAGGATGTTCGCGGTTGCGCCCTTTGCCGATCCAGTCAGCAGCCCGATGCCATACAGGTTGTAGGGACCGCCTGCGGAATAGGTCAATGTCGCCGCAGCCAGTGCAGCCGTGTTGCCAATGGCTTCTGCTGTGGACGGCGAGGTGGTCCAGGGCAGTCGGGTCGCCGGGGCGTAGGCCGTGAATTCGGAGGCCACGTCCTTGAACGTACTGCCTTTCCAGTCCGCTGCAGGGGTGACATTTCCAGTGAAGGGGGCCAGGTAGAAGGCGGTTTGCTGACTGCCGCCACCCATTCCAGCGTTCAGCAGATAGTTCAGGCCTTCGTTGACCAGGCGGTTCGGGTCGACCTGCCACGGACCGAGCTCGCCACCAGCAGGCGCGTGCGCATGCCGGAAGATGCCGCCGATGCTGACGCGCGCGGCGGGAATGTAAATACCCGATTCGCACCGTTCGTACTTGTGCTGGCGGATCGCGCGAATTGCATCGCGCCCCACCGCGCCCATGGACTGCAGGGCCTTCATGACGTTCATCGATTTGCTCCTTCGGTGTTTACCATTTGCCCGCGGGGCAGGAGGCCCCTTGGAATCGGGTCTTGCTTGCCAGGGGGCAGCTGCAGAGGCTGCAGCGCAGGAAGAGGCGACGTCCCACGCGCTCGGCGTTCGGACAGGCGCGGCAGATCTCCAGGCGACGCTTCACGTCGTCCGGTTTAGCCAACAGAGTCATGGGTCAAGGATCCCGGTGGATGACGTGGGCGACGGCCCGATCGGTCACGGCCAGCGACTGGCCTTGCGGTGCCCGCAGCGCGGCAACCAGCTGGCTGAGTCCGTCCTGCTGGCGCAGCAGCACTGCGGCATGGTCTGCGTCATCGATGACCGCCTCCCCCTTCTTCAGCACCTGAACCTGACCGCCAGGCAGACCGATGCAGAAGTAGCCGTCACGCGCGAGCCAGATCAGCACGGGGGCTGCCGACTGCAGACCGATCACGTCGCCGTTGACGACCATGGCCGAACCCGGAACCGCACCGCTGCCACGCGCCACCGTCTGGCTGAAATCCTTGGGATCGGCGCCGGCGTACCAATAGGTACGCGCACCGGAGGCAACGTAGAGGCCTGCTCCATCCGGAGACCCATCACCAATGGGCTCCATCAAGTCGATCGGTGCATTGAACCGCATGCGGTTGGCCGATGGTCGGAACATGCCGTAGCGCAGTGCTTCCGACCACAGGACTTCTTGACCGCATGCAACGAACTGCCGGCCGTGCCCACCGCGCACAATGTGGCCTGCCGGCAGGGGCCGCAGGAACTGAGTGGTGAGCGCCCTGCCCTCACCGGGCGACAGCACCGGTGCCGAACGGGTACCGGCCGGGAGAATGGCGTACTGCCGCATCACCTGGTCGTTCGGTCCGGAGATGTAAATCGCAGCCGACACCGTACCCGGTGCCAACGGGAGCGGTATGTCATTCAGCTCGACGCCTCCGCCTTCGGGAACGTCGATCGCCACGGCCAGCGTGCTGCCGGACTCGCGGCCGAGCCGGTCCAAGAACGTCACCGCGACCTGGTACAGGCCTGGCGCGAGGGCACTGCCGGCCGCCTGCACGAGGGCGGGCTGCCCCGCTGGGTGCTCAGGCGCCCAGGGATGCCCCTGCAGGTCGATGTCGAGGAATCCACTGGCCGTGCTGTTGCTGAAGAAGACGCGGTCACCGATCAGCGCGTAGCTCACAGGGTCCAATCCCACCTCGATGCCCAGCGCCTCTACACGCTCGTCCTCGTGCAGAGCATGGAGTTGGCCGCCGTCGACAAAAAGCCCGTAGTGCAGCAGCTCGTGGCCCCACAGAGAGTGAGTCAGCGTCCCAGGGTGGAAGCGCTGATGCCCTCGCCGGCGTTGAGGCCGACCGGCGGTGTTCAGATCGACGTTGTCCGCCTCACGTAGCGCGCGCGGGATCCCGTCCTCATCGGTCGGCAGCGCCCCCTCTCCGGCTACGTTGTTGATGCCCAGTGGCCACGGGCCACCTGGGCGGAGATCTTCATCGCGAACGGGCATGTCAGAACCACATGGGTTGGGTGCCGGTGGTCGGGTCGATCGAGAGCTGCTGCAGCGCTCGCGCGGTGGGCCGCTCACCGAAGTAGCTCTCGAACAGTGCGAGGTGGCGATCGGCGTCCGCAGTACTTCGCTGCTCGGAATCGCGCTTGTTCAGGGCCCGCCAGCAGGCCCAGTGCACCAGCTTCCGGTGGTGGATGGCATCGATCACCGGCTCGTCCTCGCTGTCTTCCATCGCCTCTGCAGCCTCCGGCACGCGCCAGAGGGTGAGCTGCAACACGTCCGACTCCTGCGGTACCGGGCTGACCGATACGTCACGGGCCTGCCGATCGCGCACCAGGTACTCCGGGCGCCCTGCCTCGGTGCGCCAGTGGCAGTGCCGTCCGTCGAGAGCGGTGCTGGTGGTCCTGCAGAGCGGGTCGGACAGGTTGCTGGCCAGCACTGCGCGCCGGACCACGTACACGGTCGGATGAAGCGTGTAGTCAGCCCGACCGGGCTCAAGGTTGATGTGGCAAATATCGGGGCGGCCGCTCTCCACGAGCAGCCGCGCCCGAATGCACGCCTCTTCCACAGCTTCGTTGAGATGCCGGGTCAGCACGGCGTCACTCCACAGGTAGGGAGCCACGTCGTCGTCGAGCTCTTCCCGGCATTCCTCGATCAACTGGCTGAGGGTGCGCGCCTCCACGTCAGGCTTCCTCGAGCGCCTGGCTCAGCACCTTCAGGGTAGTGCCGCGCTGGTCCGGTTCCGGCTTGGCCAGCTCCAGGTCGAGGGCAGCCTTGATCACGACCTTAGCGATGCCACCCTTGGCCAGCTCGGCCTTCAGCTTCTGCCAGCTCAGGCCGTTCAGTTGGGCAGCGGCCTCAACAATCTCCGGCGGCAGAGTGGCAGCCACGTTGGCGCCGGCGGGCGGCTCGTTGCTGCCGGCGTCGACGCCGGTGCCGCTGTCGGTGGTGATGTCCGAGCGCGCGACGTCGGTACCGACACCGGTGCCGCTGCCAGCCGGCGGCGGCGGGTCCTGCTCTGCAATGGGGGCCACCGGCAGTACCGGCTTGGTGGCGGTCTGCAGGCTCTGGGCCCGGGCGATGTAGTAGGCCTCCGGGATACCCAGCAGCCGCTGGATGTGGCCGGAGTTCTCGACGTCGGCTACGTGCTCCGAATCGGCATTGGCTGGATCGATCGGCACGAAAAAGTACACGTTGCCGTCGAGCTCAACGGGCGCCTTGGGGCGCTTGAACTTGCATGCAATCAGCATGGGATGCTCCTGGTAGGCGGGGCTGCAGCCGCAGCCCCGCTACGATTAAGGGCTCAGGCCGGGAAGGCCGCCAGGCGCAGGATCAGCTCGCCCTGCTGAGCACCGGGGGCGGTATTGAGCTTCACGTACACCGGGCGGTTCACCGGCTTGGAGCCCAGGGCCTCGGCGATCAGGTGCAAGGACACCGGGATGAAGGCCGCGGTATCGGCAACCACTGCGGTCGGCGCAATGACGGTATTGCCGGCCGCAGAGGCGCCGTCGATCGCGTCGGGGATGAAGATGGTGACGTTCTGCGCGGCCAGCTTGCCGCCGGCGTCCAGCTTGGCGAACAGGCCCGAGCCCTGGCTGTGCAGCTTGTGGTTGGCCGGCAGCTCGCCGATCAGCACCAGATCACCATCCGCACCGGCTTCAACCGGCCAGCTGTAGTCGTTGACCACCAGCAGGCCGGCGGCCGGCGACGATGCGCCGCTGTTGCGGCCAATTGCGAGTTTCGTGGACATAGATTTCTCCTGCGAAGGATGTAGGTTCTGAACGCAAGAGCCCCGGCATGCCGGGGCTCTTGCTGCGAGGCTTACTGCGGGTTCGGATCGGCCGCGGCGGTATCCAGGGCGATCGTGCCGAAGTCCTTGCCGTTGAAGCGCGTCTTCTTGATGCCGAAGATCGCACCGGCGCAGATCTCGATGTCGTTGCCGTGGTCGAGCGGAACCTCGGACCAGTCGAAGCGCAGGCCGTTGCCCGGCGAGCCGAAGGCCAGCACCAGGGCCTGGCGGCCCAGGTACAGCGCGCGAGCCGCTGCAACGTTGCCACCGGCGCCGTAGTCCCCGAAGCGCACCACGGACTTGTGCTTGTGCAGGATCGTGTTGCCGATCATGCCTAGGTTGTCCTTGAAGATCGGGTTGCTGGCACCTTCGGCAGCTGCAGCCGCCTTCTGGATGTCCAGCCAGTTGCCCGGATCCGTGGAGGTCTTCAGGTCATGCGCCTGGAACGGGTGCATGACGGTCACGAAGTGCTCGCCGCCGGCAATGGTGATCGGCTGGATCTCCGCCACCTGGGTCGAACCACCGCCCTGCGAAGCGGCCTTGGTGTTGGCGCGCTCGATCAGGACACGGCTCATCTTGCCGGCCGAGGTCAGCGATGCCTTGCTGGCGCCGTCACCGAACAGGATGTGCGAGCTGTCCGGCGTCTCGAACGGGTTGCCTGCGCGACCGGCGTAGTTCAGCGGGACGTTGTAGTCCTCGTTGATGCCGCGGGCGCCCGAACCGTACATGAAGAAGAGCTCGTCGTAGAAGCGCGCCCAGAACTCGGTCAGCCGGTTGCGGCCGACCTTTCGCAGGTCGTGGACGGTGCGCTTGCGGCTCATACGGCCACCGCAGCTGACCGGCTTTCGGGCCTGGTCGATGAAGACCTTGTCGGTGAAGAAGTCGAGCTTCTCGCCCTTGCCCTCGGCCTTCTGGTCGCCTTCGATGACGCCACCGGACAGCTGCACGGACAGGTCATAGCTGATGGTGTCGCCCGCTTCCTGTTCCAGGTCGGTCTGCAGCATGACCGGCATCGAGGTCTCCGACCCCTTGCCCATCATCTTGCGCGTCCAGTAGGACTGTTTGGATACCGAAACCATGAGGTCCGCAGACCACAGCTTCCGGGCCTTGGGGTCGTTCAGACCCACGATCGTCTGTGCCATGTTGCTTCTCCAGGGAGATCACGGCACTTCTGCGCCTCTGTCGTTGACCCGCACTACTGCGCAGGTTTTGAGGATGTTCAGCCCGTTGTGGGCGTAGGCCGGCGCGCTACGCGCTGCAGTGCGCCGCCAGTAGGTTGCTGCTCACCGGCTCGGGTGATGGTCACCGGGGTATTGGATTCGATGATCACCCGCGAGCGCTTTCCGCTCTTCTCGGTGAAGGTGATCGACGCACCTGACCCCGACGGGATCAGGACCACGTCGCCAGGCTCCAGGGTGGTGTGCAGCTTGGGCATGGGGCTTAGTTGTCTGCCACGAAGGAGCCCGGCACATCCCGCAGGATGCGATCGCGCTCGCTCTCCGACTTCCCGGCCAGGAACGACTCGATGTCCTCGATGTTGTCCATTCCAGCCGCAGCATCCGCGGTCGATCGGGAGGTCGGATCAGCCGCCGCGGGCACGGTGGTCAGCGTGGCTGGCACATCGGCCAGCGGCGCGCTGCGATCCGGCTTTGCCGGTGCCTGTGCCACCGGCGGGGCGGTCGCGGCAGCGGAAGCCTGCAGCAGGCCCTCGGTCACCAGCAGATCGCGCGCGCCGGCCAGAATGTCCCAGTCCGTGAGCTGGCGGCCGGCGGCTGCGGCTTCGTTGACCACCGACTGCATCGCCTGCTCCCACGCAGCGAAGCGTATCGGGCTCGCGGCGATCGCGGCATTCTCCGGGCGGGAGAGGAACTGGCGCTGCAGGTACGCCCAGGACTGGTCGGCATTCTGCTGGCTGAGCTGCTGTTGCAGGGCAGCGATGTCCTGAGCGCGCTCGACGCGGCTGCGCTCGTCGCGCAGATCCTCGTACTGCTGCTCGTACACCTCATCCTCGACGTCGCCGGCCTTGTACTTCTCCTTCAGGGCCTGCAGCTTGCCGTTGATCTCGCCGATTTCCTTGCCGTAGTCACGCTCATCGGCTGCATAGGTCGGCACGAAGGGCGTGGCCGGCGGCGGCTCGGACGCTGCCGGCGGCGCAGAGGCCGTCCCTTCTGCAGCAACTGCCGCGGCAGCAGCGGCAGCAGCGGCCGCTGCATCAGGCTGTGCCGCACCGTCCGCCGGAGCGCCCGCCGCTGGCGCAGCTGAGCCTTCGACTGCCGGCGTGGCGGTCGCGGTGGCGGCTGCCGACGCTTCGGTGGCGCCAGTAGCTGCAGCGGCATCGCCAAGGGCGGCACCATCAGCGCTGGCCAGCGCCGCGCGCTCACCCTCGGTCATTTCCAGTTCGTTCGCGGCCAGCGAATGCTGGCCCGCGTTGTCAGGCTGCTGCATGAGCGGTTTCCTCGGGGGTCTGTTGGGTGCTCAGGAGGCGGTCTGCCGCCGGAGCGAGGGGGAGCAGGATCTCGATCAGCTCGGCAACGTTGAGCGCGTCACCCTTGGTCTTGATCTGCAATGCCTTGGCCTTGGCCATGATCTCTTCGCGCTTGGCCTCGTCCAGTCCGACCTTGGCCATGCGCTCGCGCAGGGCGACCTCGCGGTCCTGGGCTTCCTGCTGCTGACGCGCCTGCGCCTCGGGGCTGTCAACGTCCTGGTCGTTGTCCGATTGGCCGGTGATCTTGCGGATGCGCTGCACCACCTCGTCCTTGCCCGGCATATCGATCATGTCGAAGGCCAGGTCCAGCAGCTGGATGGACATCTCCGGTGGCAGCTTGCCCAGCATGTCGAAGAACTGCTCGGCGAAGGCCTGGCGCATGGACTCGCGGAAGTCCTGCTGGTCGACGATGAAGTCGGCCTGGTTGCGGCTGATGTCGTTGTCGACCACCCAAACGTTGTTGAGCGTGTCGAGGCGCAGCTGGTTGATCACTCGCCAGTCCAGACCCTTGCGCTCGCCAACGATCCGGAACTGCCGTTCCTCGGTCATGAACTGCTCGGTGAGCGACAGCTGCTTTTCGCCGCTGAGCTGGATGCCCAGGCGGTAGTTGTCGAACAGTTCCGCCGTGCTCACGGCGCCTTCCTGCTGCTTGGCCAGGATCGCCCGGCCACTGGCCGCGTTGGTCTCGCGTCCGAGGAGCTCGCGGTTCACGCCGGTGCCGTCATGGATGTGCGCCGCATCGAGCTCCAGCAGCTTGATCTGCGCCTCAGCCACGTCGAGGTTGCGCTCGACCTTGATCTTGTTCATGCCGCCGGCGTTCAGTGGGATCACACCGTTGGGCTTGGCGATCTCGCGCTTCACTTCCTCGATGCGGTCCTCATCGATGGCGCCTTCCTCGTAGAACAGCTGATTCGTGCTCAGCGCCCAGAGCAGCTTGCTCATGCGCTTGTTCAGGTCTTCCTGCGAGTCGCGCACGCCGCGGACCAAGCCGTACTCCATGCCATCGCGGTTGCGGCGGTAGCACCAGTACGGGGTGTAGGGGAAACGACCGTGCCGGAACGGGCTGCGTTTGAGCTGCAGCAGGCCGCCTTCGGTGAAGATCGCACACCACATTTCCTCGACCACGGCATCGGAGAGCGAGTAGACCGGCGCGGCCTGGCTCTTCATCGCTGCCAACGCTGCCTGGTGCTCGGGGTTATTCGGGTCGAAGCGATCGCCCCGGAACTCGCCACCCCAAAGGCGCTTGTGCGCGACAGGGCGTTTGAACCAGCACTCGATCAGACGAACCCGCAGGCGACACCGACTATCCAGGGAGGCCCTGCCTGTGGTGCGGCGCCCGGTGACGGTATGGCCGCGGCTGTCGTAGCGGCGGAAGACCTGGGGAAGGTCCAGCTCTTCGTCGAAGGCGCCGTTGTCGCCGTCGTAGTGGTCCTGGGCCGCCCGATTCACCAGTTCAATGCGGTCCGGGAACATTGCCTCGGCGTAGTCCAGGTCCGCGAACTTCTCCCGCAGCAGGAAACGACAGTCGCTCAGATCCAGCGCCCGGCTGACCGGATCCCGACGCATCTGCCGCCAGGGAATGTGGCCCACCATCACCGGCTCGTCCGCGCGGTCGGTCCGGATCGATTCCTCGGTCCAGCCGCACCCGGCGATCGCGGCGTCCTTGAAGGCCTGGCTACGCGCCCAGGGCACGCGGTTGGTGTCGCTGAGGTACTTCATCAGCTCCGACTTCACCGCGGCAATATCGACGTCGTCCTCGGCGCGGGGGTGCACCACGCCATCGATGCGGGTGCGTCGCTCCGTGCCGATGACCCAGTCGATGGCCATCTTGATCTTGTTGTAGGTCAGCGGCGCCTGGTGCCGGGCCGCCAGGACAGCGCGGTCTTCCTCCGACCACTGGATGTGGTCATAGAAGTCGTAGTCGAGCATCTGCTCGATGCGGTTGTCGTAGAACGCATCGAGGGCCGTGTACCAGTAGTCCAGTACCTTCGCGTGGAGGCGCCGATTCTCCAGGCTGTCGAGCGGATGGGCCGCCACGTCCGGCGGCGCCGCGGTGGCCACGTCTGCAGCACCGGGATCGTAGGCCGGCTCGCTGCGCAAGTTCTCGATCGTCTGCATCAGTTCACCTTCTGCCCGTTGATCTTGATCTGGATCCCCATCCGGGCCATCTCGCCGAGCCACTGCTCCCGGGTCTGCTCCGCCGGCGGCCGCAGGTTCTTCACGTCCTCGCAGAATTCGAGGATGGCGTCGTGAATGCGGTGGCGGTAGGCCGGCACGTCCAGGCCATAGAGCGCGACCGAGGCGTTCTGTAGGCGGGCGATCATGTCGCCGATGTGGTGATGCCGGCCGCGATCCTTGTCTTCCGGCCGGAAGATCCAGAAGTCGCGGAACGGCACCACATAGGCAGGGCTTCCATAGGCGATCATCCCGGTTACAGGGTTCAGACCCTCGACGCGGCGGTTCTCGTTCCGGATATAGAGGGCCGCGTCGTCGTCCCCATCGCGCACGATGTGGGTCAGGTAGAGGGTGAGATCTCCCTTCTTGCCACACCACACGAAGCCGTCCGGGGCGAGCTCGACCTCGGCGGTCATGCCTCGGCTCCCAGCAGCTTCAGCGCCGCGTCCAGCTCTTCGGCTATCGCTGCGGCGGCCTGATCCGGTGACAGGACGTGGTCCTCTACCAGGGTGCCATGGTTCTCGCCCCCCGGCAGGTAGCGTGCATAGGCGCGGGCCTGCTGCAGATGGATGGTCAGCTGCTGGACCGTGGTCTCGTCCACGTCAGTTTGCCTTCCTGGTGAGATCCGACTCGATCCGTGCGGCGATCGCCGGATGGGTCACAGCAATGTCCTGGGCGATGCGCTGCAGGACGGTCCTGGCGGTGAGCTCGCTCAGCTCGTGGCTGCCACGGTAGTCGACCATGGTGTCGCCCTCCGGCGATCGCAACATGAATGCAACGCTTACCAGTTGCCCTTCATCCGCTGCGGCCACCAGCATCGACAGTAGGTCGACCAGTTCGACCGAGGTAGGCGTGTTCCGCTCGCGCGGTGAAACGTTCATGCAGTTCTCCAGTTGTCGTTGGCCATGCCGCGCGACTCGCCGACACGGCGGCCGCTGCTGGTGACGTAGCCCTGAGCCGCCTGCCGGAACGCATCGGCGGGGTTGCTGGCCCAGTTGTGGAATGGGAGGTCGGAGTACGTCTCCGTTTTGCCGTTCCAGACCTTTGTGTAGCGGCGCAGCGCCTCCAGGCCGCCTCGGCCCTCGCCCGCCTTCGGCGGACCGCAACGAACCCGGTCGAACCGGCAACGCGGCAGCATGTTGCGGACCATATCGATGCCCTCGGTGATGTCATTGATCCGGGGCACCACGACAATCGGCTTGACTCCCAGCTTGCCGGCGACTTGGACGCGGTTCTCGTTGGCCGACCAGTCCTCGTTGGCGCCGTCGTGGGGCCAGAAGTGCTTGCCGTACAGGTAGCCGCGCTCCTTGAGCACCTTGGCGTAGTGCGCCACGCCGAAGCCCGAGTTCTCGTAGAAGTCGACGAAGTCCAGCCAGGGGCCGTTCTCCTGCATGAACCAGATGCTCGTCGCATCGCTGCGCCCGATGTCCCAGAAGGTGTGGATGGGCACCTGCGGGTTGATCGGGAGATCGGTGATCCGCCCGCTGCTGTCGGCGGCGGCCATCTCCTTGCCGTAGTACGCACCTTCGGTGCTCGCCTGGAAGGCCTCTTCCGGCGTGCTGGGGTGCTCCCGCTTCATCTTGTCGCGCTGCTCGGCCGCCTTCTTGACGTACCAGGCCTTCTGCTCAGGCCGCAGCGTGTAGTTCATCTCCGCCTCGACCTTGGCGAAGTAGGCCTCGTCCTCGGCGGTGAGCGTGACGCCGTCCGGATCGAGCTCGTTGATGGGATCCCGGAACCACGGATAGAAGTGGAAGCGGTAGTCCATCGCCGTCAGCTTGGCCGTGCCGGCGCGGATCTGCCGGTCCAGCTCAATCGCCGTCTGGCAACGCTCGTAGAAGTCGCCGGCGGCGCCATAGGCGGTCGACTCGATCACCACGATGTTGCCGGAGGCGATCGCGTTCAGTGCGCCCGAAGCCACCTCCCCGGCCCGCTCCGGGTACATGGCGCACATTGGCCCGTACTCGGAGATATGCAGAAAGGTCAGCGTGCCGCCGCGGTGTGACACCGACACTTCGATGCTGGAACCGTTGGCCAGCTCCAGGACACCGTCGCGCATGTCGCGCCGGACTGCGGGCCGGATCTTCTTCAGCCAGTCCGGGAGGTTGTCGTAGGCGTACAGCACCTTGCTGCGGAAGAACTTCGCGGCATCGCCTGCGGTATGGGCGACTACACCGGCCTTGGTGTTCTTCTTGAATAGCGCCATGTCCAAGGCGCGGATACAGGCCCAGGTCGTGATGCCGTGCTGGCGCGACTTCAGCGCAAGATTCAACGTGTGCAGGTTGTCATCGAGGTCGGCCTGCACCTCATTCAGCTTGAACTGCACCCGCCGACCGAACTTGTCGGTGATGTAGTACAGGTTGTTCAGCCGCCACCACCGATCCCCCAGCTTCTCAATGATCCTGCTGGCGTCCTGGTCGCTCAGTTCTTCCACGGACTACTTGCTCCGTGACGCCGACGGCCCGGGGCCCGTATCGGATCCGTCGATCAGATCCATCACGTCGCCCAGAATCCGGGTCTGGGTTTCGATCGGGCCGCCATCCTTGCCGGTGTGCTCGACCTTCTTGGCGAACATGCCGAAATGCGTCCCGAGGGTCTTCACCGCGTCCAGACGGTTGACCAGCTTGATCTTCTTGGTAAGGCCCACCGCACGGCGCTCGTCGCCGCGCCCCTCCCACTCTTCGAACACCTCAACGCCCTGGACGAGGCTGGCCTCTTCGACCGTGAGCTCACTCATTGGCTTGAGGTTGCCGTGCTGGTCGAACAGGGTGCGGATGTCGCCCAGCGCCATGAACGCAAGCCGGGCCAACACCGCCTCCTGATCGACCCGCTGCGACAGCAGCAGCTCTTCTTTCCGGCCAGCCAGGTAGGCCTGCACTTTGGCGTTGGCCAGCAGCCTTGCGGCAGCGGCGCTGGCCGCAGCGCCGGTGGCCTTGTAACCGGCACGCATGTAAGCGGCGGTGCCATTGAAGTCGACCAGGTACTCGTCCGCGAACCGCCGTTGCTGGTCCTGCAGGCCCGTCGCCGGGTCGATCTTTCCGGCCACTGGCTGGGTTCCTCTCAGATTGATCAAAGTTGAGCAGTGGGGCCGTCACCAGCCTCCAGTGGGAGCTCCACACGCGCCGGCCATGGGAATGCTTCAGGCTGCGGCAGAAGCGGACGCACCTGCTCCCAGGTCTCGATGCCGGCAGGCGGTGCAAGTACAAGCTGCTCCAGCCGCTGGTTCACTTCATCGCGCCAGGCAACCAGCGCCCGCGCTTCCAAGCGATACCGCTCCACGCCGCTGTTGAAGTAGCTGGCGCAGTTGGCCAGGTCATCGTATCCGCGCGCCTTCACCTCGGAATTCATCCATGCGAATGCTGCATCGCGGATTGCCCGGAAGTGCTCCGGCGAGTACAGCACGTAGGCCGGCCCCATGGGCATGGGCCTGTTGCCATCCTTCAGCCACTGCTGATACTGGTCCCACAGCCAGGTTCCCTCAGAAATCCATGACTGGCGTTCGGGACAGTAGACAACGGTGGGATCCGCGGTCAGCTGATACATGTTCAGATCTCCGCATCCGCAAAGCAGTAGCTTGCAACAGCAGAAGGCGCCCGCCCGTCCATGCTGAACCAAGTGGTGGAGCCGCGCGGATTCAACGTCGCCGGAGAAATCGAGTTGCCCAGCACAGTGAGGGTTGGAACGACGCGTTTTGGCACCTTGTAGTAGTACGTCGAGTAGTAAGGCCCATCGGCGTTGGCGATGAACCCGACTGGCTCACCATATCGATAGCACAGCAGCAGCTCGACGCCCGGGTCACGCCTGACAAATGGAGTTGCGACCGACCCCAGCTCCCACTTCATCTGCCCGAAGTAGAGCGAACCAGTCTGCAAGCCCAGACCGGCAGTACGTTCAATGAAATCCGAGCCAGCGGTTGTCCAGATGGCAACCACGGCTGCACTGCCCACCCCTGCAGTCTTTCCGGCGACGGACGGAAGCGTGACGGTCTTGGTTATGATGTTCAGGCCGGCGGCCAGAGTGAAAACCTCGGGAGCAATCCCCAGCAAGAATCCCGAGCCGCCTGCTCCAAACGTCTGCACAAACTCGACGGCGATTTTCCGCCCTGCTGCACCAGGATTGAACACCCTGAAACTCAGCGTGGATGGCACGCCCGCGAATGTACGGCAGTCTTCCACGCGTTGTTCGAACACTTGATGTGCGCCGCTGGCACTGCTGTTCCCAGTGAGAGTGACGATGAGGTTGCTTTCACTGCCCGGAAAGTTGGTGTCGCCAGGCAACAAGGTGTTCTTTGCAAGTGTCTGGCCCGATACACCCCCCTGCTGCATAAACCAGCGATCAGGGCCGTATACCGCTGTGGTCGCGAAGGATGTTCCCCTCTGCCAAACGTCGAAATCGCCGTTTATCAGCCGGTTGCCGCCTGCATAGCCCTCTGTGAGCAGCCCGGACAACGTGTCACCGACCGACAGCTCTTCGATCCGTCCAGTAGCCTGGTTGAGAATGAGCGGCGTTTGAATCGTCATCCGGTCGTCGCCTGCACTTCGAATGTTCCACCGGCCCTGAGCCCAATCGTGAGCGTGAACGTGGTTGACAGCGGCAAGGAAGCAATGCCGCCGCTACGCAGACCAACGGGCAGATAGAGCGGAACACCTATCAGGATGTCGCCGGCGGGAAGCTCCCTGGTGCGATTGCTCGCGTCCAGGACAAGCGGACGGCGAGCCGCCATATCAGGCCCGCACCACCGGGTTGCCGATCTCGGCGTTGATCTCGCTCACGTCTGTGGCCACGCCCAGGATCTGCAGAATGTGGCCGGCGGCGGTGGTGCCCGACGCCAGAGGCACGACACCGCCTGGCGTGGTGTGGCTCAGCACGTAGGTTGCGCCCGGAGTCAGACCCGAAAGCGAGCTGTTCGGCCCTTCGAAGTACACGGTAGCGTCGCTGCCGATGGCGCCGACACCGGCGCGCACGAATCCATGGGCACGCTTGCCGGCGTTGGTGGCGCTGGCATCAGCCTTGCGCACCTTGGCAGTGCCGGCGTCGTCCCAGATGTTCACGTAGTCGCCGGCGGCCAGCACCTCGCTGGCCGGGTAGATCTTCGTATCCGCGCCAATGCCAGCCGGCAGCAGCGAGTCGTCGAAGCGGCCGTCCGGGCCGAGGGCCGCGATCTTGCCAGCGTCGGAAGCGCCCGCCGACGCGGTGACGCCCTCGACCTCGGTGGTGATGTTGTTCTTGAGCTGCAGGGTCTTGTCGGCCATGGGTTCAGATCCGCGCGATGGGTGAGTCGAAGTCGATCATCAGGGTGGTGGCGTTGAGCGCGCGGCCGACGCACAACAACCAGCCGGTGGCGCCAGGGTTTTGTGTCAGCCCGCCGTCGGCGCCGCACCACACCGCGCCGTCGCGCCAGGTCCAGCTGGCTTCCACGATCGTGCCGGCTAGGCGCACGGCGACTTCGCCGGTGTTGGCCGACTGCAGGGCGATGCCGATGCAGGCCAGCGCGTGCTCCAGCACCGCCGTGTCGGGGTGGTAGGCCTTGCCGTTGTCCACGCGAACCACGCGGTGGCCATGGATCGGCTGGCCAACTGGATACGTCGCTTCTGGCGAGGTGCCGGCCGGTCCGGCCGGGCCCTGCGCGCCGCGCGCTGCAACCTCAACCGTCCGCGTGTCTGCCTGGATTGCCTCGACCTGCGTCGGCCGGGCCGTCGCGACGATCGGCGTGCGGGGATCGCGGATGGCAACGGCGCCGCGGCGCTCGACCACGATCACGCGGGCCGCGTCCTCGCTTGCTCGAATTACAGGCATCAGCGTGTCGTCTCGCCCTGGACAGTGACCTTGCCGGCCACCAGCGGGATCACGTACTCCGGATCCGCGCCTGCCGGCTTGAACAGCTCCAGGCTGTAGCAGTGCTTCACCTTGCGTGCGTTCGCCGGGTTCAGCACCTCGGTGGCCACCGCTGGCACGGTGATCGAGACCATCCCGTCCAACGGATCGGCGATGACCAGCGAACCGTCCGCGGTACTGAGCTCCATGACCAGGGTGTCGGCCTCGGACAGCCCGAACTGACCCGCCAGCGTCCGCACCTGCATCCGCGCCTGGTAGCCGGTCAGATCGAACGGGCTCCCATCCGGGTTGGTGTAGGTGAAGTCGTCCTCCCACGTCGCGCCGCGCACGACCGTGAGGCTGAAGCTGGCGGGCGTCCGGCTCACAGGGTCAGCTGAGCGTGCAGCTCGTTGATGATGTCCAAGGTGGCCGCCGCTGCGTCCCGCCGCTCGAAGAGGTCCTCAAGCAACGGCGAGGCACCGAGTGGCCGGCCCGTCGACGGTGCCGCGTCCGGCTTGCTCGCCGTCAGCACTGGCGCAAGACGCCGCGCAAGCTGCTCGACAGCGATGTGCAGCTCGTGCTGCGCCCGGGCCACGTCCTTCGTGGCGGATTCGATCGGGGTCTGCGGGTCTGCCATTGCGCTTGTGCCGGCCTGCTGGTTCTGCATGTTGCTCTCCTATGGCGCCGGGATGGCGCTCAAAGCTGGATTACGTTCTTGGCGTCGAGCCGGCGCAGGCACTGTTCGCAGACCTTCCGTCGCACGTCGCAGGTGCGGAGCTTGTCGGCCAGCTGGCCGACCACGTCCCCGCCGATGTTGTCCCAGGCGTCAGCGCCTGCCGGATCGGCCGTCACGCGCACGCCGGTGTCTTCGCCGGCGTCCACGCACGGGCGGAAGCACATCGCGTCGCATTGGGCCGGCACACGCTGCAGGTGCTGCGTGCAGCCGGCCAGCAGCACCAGTGCCGCGATCGGGAGAGCCTGGCACAGCCTCATGGCCTCAGCGCTGCGGCCAGTGCCAGCGGCCGGGATGGCTGCCAGATTCTTCGCTGGCCTCGTCGCGGCTGGTGACCCACAGCACGTCATTGCCGTCCAGGAACACCTGGGCGTTGACCTGGCCGTTCGGTTGGACCGCCACAACCAGGGCGGGTAGCACGTCGCCGGCCGCGGCCCTGTTGCCGACGTGCGCCTGGGCACCCACCGGCCAGGTGCTGTCGAGCAGCCGCTCCTGGATGGAGGGACCGCCGGTCCGGCGCGCATTGATGCGGAGCGCGTCGGTGTCGCTCAGGGTGTAGTGGACGATCCGTCCGATCGAGGCCTTCTGGGTCACTTCGCGGTCCTGCTGGTCGGCCCGAGGGCCTGGTTGATGGCATCGACCCGGGCCTGACCCGGGGCGCAGTTGGCTGGCAGCGGCTGCGCTGCAGCTGCTGCTCGGTAGATGGTTCTGGTTCGCTCGCCGCGTGCGGCGATCACTTCGAGCCGCTGCAGCAGTTCGGCGCTGTCGGTCCGAGCTTGGCGCGCGATCCCCGCCGTCACATCCAGCGTGTCCTCGAGGGTGGCGGCGCGGGCCGCAGCCGCAGCCTCACGGCGATCGCCGTACTGCCTGACGTTGAGCCAGAGCGACATGGCCAGCAGGCCGGCCAGGATGGCCACCCACTTCCAGGCTGCCCACCAGGCACTGATCGCCGACCTGGTGATCACTGCAGGCGGCCTTGGCAGGTGGCCATTTCCCACTGCCGGCGATCGATGATGCCGCCGCACTTCGAACGCCACTGCGGCAGCGCGCAATCGCGCTTCACACCGTCGATCCTGACGAGCCGCCACTTCCACATTTCGGTGCATGCGACCTGGCGCTCGCCAGCGTTGAGCCGCTTCGCCGCCGTGCTGGCACAGAAGGCCGGCGTGCCGATGTTGTAGGCAAAGTGGCCCCAGGCCTTGATCTCGTGGAACTCGAACTCGCCACGGACGCACTGGCCCATGTGGCCCAGCATGGTACGCACGTAGGCCGTCTCCAGCTTCGTGCACTCTTCGTCGGTGTAGCGCTTGCCCTTGACCACTGCCGGGCCCGTGATGCCGGCGCAGACGGTCAGGATGCCGGCCGAGTCGTAGTACGCCGTGTACCGGCGTCCCTCGTGGGCCGAATCGTTCGTGCCCAGGGCGGACACCAAAGCGCCGATCAGCGCCAGCGGTGCGGCGGCAAAGCCGACGCGTTGCTTGGTGCTGAGCTTGGCGTCAGCCACGGCGGCGGAACCACGCCCAGAGTCGCCTGGCGTTGCCCATGCGGGCGGTCCACCAGGCCGACCAGTCACCCCAGTTCTTCACCATGACGGTGAACGTCTGGACGATGGTGAAGATGATCGTGCCGATCAGCGCCCAGTCGCTCAGGGTGTAGCCCGGCGAGTAGGTCGCAGCGGTGACGCTCACGGCCGCCCCGATCTTCGAACCTGCGACCGCCAGGTCCGTTGTGATCTGCTCTTTGATGCTCACCGCGGTTCCCCCAATGAAAGGAGGCCGGCATGGCCCACCACTACCGCGGTTGCAAGGTCGCGCGGACACCGGCGGCGCGTCTCACGACGGCCTATGTGCTGGCTTGAGTGGTGGCCATGACTACCGGCCGTTTGGTAGCGGGAGGTGGATTCGAACCACCGACCTCGTGGTTATGAGCCACGCGAGCTGCCGGACTGCTCTACCCCGCAAACAAGAAGGCCGCTGATCAACCAGCGGACTCCCACGTCCTGGTCAATCAACGGCCTTTGAATGGAGGCGCCCATAAGGACGCCCACTGTAGAAATTCAAACCTACTTTCGGTTCCCGAGGCAACTGCGGTTCCTCATGAGGAAGAAATCCTCCTCATGAGGAACAACTGAGGTCAGATATATGAACAAATCCAAGCAGCTTTGTTCCCCGGCGGCTTGCAGTAGGTGTCCAACCACAGACCGAGCATCGCAATCGCACTGAGCACAATGATGATGAAAGAGACCATTGTTCCCCATGGCAGCCCCTGGGGTCTTTCTGCCTCAAACACGTCAAGAAAGCCGTCCACGAGGACGGTAATGGCAAACCCGATCATCACGATGGAGTACAAGGTCGCGCCGCTGTTCCCAGAGAAGCGGTCGCATAGGTACGCGCTAACGGCAGCAATGGCCCACGCGATGGCAAGCCTGTTTCCCAGGATCAGAACCCAGTCAATCTTCATTCGCAACGCCCCCTAGCATGGTTGCCGGCCAATCGATTGCCAATGTCCAAAAGCTCATAACTGGCCCCACGGAATCAGAACGCGCTTCGAAGGTCGGAGTTTGGAAATCTCATTGCGAGTACGCGTCAGCACGGCTTCAAACTCCGTTGCGTTTAGCTTCCCCTCGACCGCAGCATAGAAGGCCTTGGTTACATCGATAGATCGCGTGCGCACAACTGTGGCGGCGTGCACCTCGCGATCCGTGGCCAAATCGTCGGCGACCGCGCCAAGCTGCCTGGGCTCCCAGTAACGAATGACGACAGCGCTATCAAGCTGTTCCAATTCAACTTGCTTCAAGACGCGTTGCGCGTCTCTAAGCAGCGAGTGAAACCGAGACGTCCGGCTTATCACCATGCCGGAGTAATAGCCGGACAACAGCCCTGTGACTAGCCCAGTCCCGAGGCCGATCAAAATGTTCTCGCACAAAGGATCCATCCAGCGCCCCATTTGAAGAATTGTAGGGAAGCGGCCTGCCCCCTAACAAACCTTAACAAATGTGATAATCCCAGCCAATACAGGGAGGGTGTCGCAATGGTTGAGACGGTGCTCGGGATGACTGATCTGCAGATTAAGTTGGCCACGGCAGCTGGCCAACTTGGACTCGCGTTGATGGTATTTTACGTCGCTTGGCGGCAATGGAGGACGGCAAGAAACAAGCTGAAGCTGGACCTGTTCGACCGAAGGTTCGCTGCTTACGAAGAACTACGTGATGCTGCAAACGCATTCCGACGTCGCCACGAAATGAAGCAAGCCGATGCAATGCTGGCGCTTGCCCCAACGTTTCGGTACCTGTTCGGCAGGAAGGTCAGCGAGGCGGTAGTCAAGATGGCAACGCGCGCAATGCACATTGCAAGATTGAGCGAGAAGACGCCGATTCCAGATTTCGCCAGCTCGAGCGTAGATGAGGCTGCTTTGAAGGCTTGGAAGAAGGGCCAACTCGAGCTGTACCAACTGACGAAAGGCTTCGACGACCTACATAGAGCAGTCATCGAGGGCACAAGCGAACATCTCACTCTTGAGCACTAGGCATCTCGTTCATGCTGCTCCACAGCGCCTTCCGAAACCCCTTCCTGCCACCGTGAAGCGCTTCCTCCAGGACAGCGCTGGCGCACTTATGGGCCTTGATGTAGTTGCCCTTGCGAATCTTGGCAGACTTGGCCAGCCCGGCGAACGGCTGCCGCCGCTCTGGCCACACCAGCTCATGTGCTGCGTCGTAGATCACCAGGCGCAGGCGCCAACGATCGGCCGGTTTGCCGAGATCCAGCGGCTGCGGCCGCATTGCACGCACTTCCTTGGCCACCTGACGATAGGCCGCAAGAGAGAGCTTTGCGATCGAAGCTGGACCCATCCTCGTCGCTACGGCGAGCGCGGTGTGCTTCTCCAGCGGATTCCGCATGTAGCCGACCGCGCCGGCGATGTCGCTGCTGCCCAGCGGCGCCAAGGTGCTGCGGCCCTCAACGGGCATGCGGTAGCTCCCGCCGACCAGCAGCCGCGACAGCAGCTCCAGGACGTCGCCCTTGCCCTCGTCGTCGAATCCATCCGGGGCTGCGCCGCGGCGCCGCTGGCCTGCACTGTCGTCCGCCGCCGCTGGAAGAACGGGCGCACGGCGGCACCAGGCATCCAGCGCCGCCGCCAGAGCGCCGGCGGGATCCGGACCAACGAACACTGCTGAGGATGCCCCGCAGCTGCAGCACTGAATCTGTGCACCGCGGGGGAACAGGCCCGCCGCGGCGGTGCCGCACCGGCCGCACTGGAGAGGTGCTGCGCTATCAAATACGCCGGTTCGCGGACCGCACCGCTGGCACTGGAACTGCACAGGCTGTGACTCGCGGGCGGGCCAGCACACCCTGGCCCTGCCATTGCAGTTGGCGCAAGAGGGGATCCTCTTCCTTTCGAGGAAAGCCACCTCGAGCTCTCGCGCGGCTGCGAGCGCGTTGGTACCGACTGCAGTTTCGTTCATGACGTCTGTTCCTGGATCTTCTCTGCAGCAGCTGCAGCGCGCGCCTCGCGCGCCTGGGCCAACACCTGGGCATAGGCCTCGGGGTGCTGGTCCTCGAATGCCGGGAGAGTCCCACGGGCCCATTTCCCTTCGCCGAGTTGCTTCAGCCATCCATCGGAAGCGCAGAAGCGGCGCGGATCCACGCCATGGGCCCGGACGCCCTTCGCGGTGGTGAATCCGTCGAGCTCGAGATCGGCCAGCACCTTCAGCGCTCCGACCTTCCAAGGCGTGAGTTGAATCGGTGCCGGTACGCCAGCGGCGACCTTCGGCACGAACTCGGGCAGCTCGCAGCGCTGGGTGGGGTTCCAGTCGAACCATGCGGTGGCGCCCCACCACTCTCTGAGCGCACCGCCGGCGGTGTCCCACGGCGCGTACTGATGGAGGCCGTGTCGGTGTACTTCCCGCTGGATTCCCTCACCCGGCTGTGGATTCCATCGGCTGGTACAGCTATCTGGCACCAGGACCTGCACGCCCAGCGCATCGAGCATCCGTGCAATGCCGTAGTTTGCTGGCGTTGTACAGGGAACCAGCACGGCCCTGAAATCAGGGCCTCGCTGATCCGCATTGCTCCAGTGCGCCGGCAGGATCTGATCGGCCACCTTGGCGTTGAGCTGCAGTTTCGCCTCGATACCGAGCTGGTGCCCGGTGGCCTTCCACACAGCTAGGATGTCGAAGCCGGCCGTCTCGGGGTAGATCTCCCAGCCGTCCGCAGCGGTCAGGCAGTCGATCAGGCACGTGCACAGCGCGGCCTCTGTCGGGAACCGCGCCTTGAGCTCTGCAGGTTTCATTGGCCCTTCCTCTTGAATGCCTTGGCCATGCCGTCGTACTTGACGACGTCGGCGACCAGTTGCGAGTCCTGAGCAGCACGGGCGGCGCGCTCAGCCTCGCAGGCCGGTACCGGCAGCGCGCGGAGCTCCGCAAGCCGGGCACGGGCCTGGTTGACCTTGTCCTCGGCCCAGAGCGCCTTGGTCGCAAATGGCCGGTCCTTCGTGGGGCGGTAGACCTTGGGCGGCCCGCCCGCCGAGCAGCGCCGTTCGATCTCGCGCAGCAGGTCGGTGGTGGCCACCGCACTGAGGTCGACCCGAGTGCCCGCTGCGCTGCCGCTCGATCTCCAGCCGCTCATGCCAGCAGCACCTTGATCGGATAGTGGTGCTCGACCTCGCGCTTCTTGATGCGGAACTCCTTCGTCTCCCGCCCCTTCACGTCCACGAAGTCGACGTTCCCATCGCGCAGGAACACCAGGAAGTCCAGGACGTACCTGGTTCCGCCGGGCAGGTGGATCGGCACCTGACGCAGCCAGAAATGCACCTCGCCGGCCTGCTGCCGCAGTTTGAGCTGCTCGTAGTAGCGCGCCTCGCGCTTTGAGTCGAAGCGGATCCCGTCCACGGTGGTGATCACGTTGCCGTACTTCGGCCGCTTCTCCATCGGTGCACGCACGTGGTGCTCGGCCGGCCCCCGCGTAGGTGCAGCCTGGCCAGCCTTGTGCACCAGCTGCTGCATGCCCTGCGGCATGTCCTCGATGCGGTTGTAGCGAAGGCCCCGGTTACTCATTGGCCACCGTCCTGCGGCAGACCCAGCAACCGTGCGGCGCGCGCCTCGAAGGCCTCCATCTGGCTTCGAACCCTGAGCTCGAATGCCGCATGTTCCTTGGTCACATCCGCCAGCAGCGCGGCGCACTCGGCCTGCAGGAATGCTAGGCGCTGATCAATGGTGATCTGGCGGAGCTGGGTTCCCTGCCCCGCCATCGGTGACGCAGCAGCCAACGGGGCCGCGCTCCTGCCCGGGGCCGACGGCTGCACTACCCGTGCTTGGCCAGCTGCGGCCGACCAGGTCGGCTCGGCACGACCGTAGCGTCGATTGGCCTTGTCCTCGCCCTGGATGACCAGCTGCTCGCCGAGCATGCCGCGGAGGATGCCGGCGACCGCGGCAGGAGTGATGGCAGCGCATTCCCTGGGGTGACCCAGGGCGAGCGCCAGTGTAGTCATGCCCTCGTGCACTTCGGAGGCCGTCATCGGCTCGCTGGCCTGCTGCAGGGCATACAGCACCTGCGACCGGTGGTAGCTGCGCAGTTGCTCCTGGTCGATCATCGATCCAGCCCTGCCGCTGCCATCTTCCCCGTCGTCGGCGCGTGGTCGTCGTTGCCGGGCTCTGCATATCCGTTGCCGAAGATCTCCGCGATCTCGCGCTCGGCACGGCGGAGGGCTTCAGGGCTGGCCGGTACCGGCCTGGTCACAGCGGCTTGGCCAAGCACCGCCAACGGCTCTTCCGGCAGCTTCCCGCCGCGCATCACGTACTCGCGCGCCTGGTCGTAAGCTTCGCGCAACAGGCGATCGCTTTTGTCGGCGCTCGACGTGCGGTAGCGATGGCCGTCCAGGTACTGCCACACCAGGCGCGTGAAGCCATCCTGGCGGCCGGTGTCGTTGCGGACAGCCGCGAAGCTCGGCACGCCGAGGCAGCGCAGACGGAATTCCGGCAGGGTCGGTGGCCACGGGTCAGCCGAGGCGATGCTCGAGCCCAGCCCCGCAGCCAGCTGCTCCCCGGTGAGCCCGGCAAGCCCCTTCGCCCACGTCGCGGCGGCGCCGCCGCTGGGATCCTCGCCGTAGGCGCTGGTCCAGCGGTAGCCGTAGATCTCAGCCATGCGCACCCACAGCGTTCGCGTAGCCCGGGCCGTCAAGGGCGCCTGCTGCGCCGGCGGCGGCGTCTGCCTCTGCAGCGGCGTCACGGAGCTCGTCCTCTTCTGCTCGACGTCGGACGCGTTCGGCAGCAGAGCCTGAATTGTTGGCATGGTCGGTCCCCTCGGGTTTCGGTGTTACGGGCAGTGCCAGGCCTGCAGCCATCGTCTGGCGCAGGGAGCGGTTGAGGTCGTGGCCGTCGGCGGTGAGCTGGCGGAATCGCGGCTGCAGCTCCAGCCAGCTGCTGATCGTCATCGGCTTTCCCAGCACACGGCGGTGCCGCACGAACCTGGCCAGGACTTGCGGGTCCAGACCCGCCGGCAAACGGGGGATGCCCATCAGCTCGCGATTGACCTCGTCGATGCTGAGCTGCGGCATCACCGCTTCGTCGTCGCGCGCCTGCGCGTTTGACGATTCAATGACCTTTACTGACCTTTCATGACCTTTAGGGTCCGTCTCGCGGACCGGTTGAGTACGCGAGACGGACCGGTCGGGTCCGCCAGACGTACCGGTCGAGTCCGCGAGACGCACCGGTCGTTCTTGCGTACCGGTATCTGCCGCGTACCGGTCGGCGCCTTCAGTCTCTTCCGACCCGTCCGTGACGCGTACCGGTTCGGCCTCCGTACAGGTACGCGTGGCGGACCGGTCAGGACCCTCGTTGCTCTCGGACAGGTCCGTATGGCGAACCGGCTTGGATGCACGTCGCGGTTTCGATGCGAATGCGTTCTTGTCCAGACGGCCAAGGTTGAGGCTGTACCGGTTGCTGTACTTCGTCCCGCCGGCGTCGCTGCCGCCACGTCGAATAGTCAGCACCTGGTTGTCTTCCAGCCACGCGATCGCGCTGAGCAGCGCTGTCTTGCTCAGGCAGGTCTTCTCGATCAACGTGGTGAAGCCCGGGAAGGCCATGCCGAAGTCGTCTGCGTGCCACGCGATCGCCATCAGCACCGCCTTTGCGGGCGGCGGCATCTGCAGTGGCCAGCAGAGCTTCGTGATTTCGTTGCTCATTACGCAGGCCTATCCCGTTACGGGCAGCCCACCACTACGACGGCGTTTGCCCTGGCAGGCGCGCTCCATTCGTTGGGGCTGCTGAACTGCGCGCGACCCTGTCCATGGACGGCACCCTGGCGCGGCTCCGGCGCGGGCGTGTTGAGGCGTTCCAACTGGCTCGCGACGCGCTCGGAGGCAGCCGCGCATTGCGCCTGCACGTCGAGCAGCTGCTGCATCAACGCCTGCCGGCGATGCTCGGTGGGGATGGGACGGACCTCATAGCCGAGATCTGCGGCCATGGCCAGGAAGAGCTGGTGCCGGCCAAAGCGGCGCATCAGCGCCCACAGCTCACCGATCTTGAAGAACTCGGCCTTGTTGGGGTTGAGGCAGCTGTTGAACTTAGCCACAGCGCTGGCCCAGTCCTTCAGCTTCTCCTGATCCCAGAAGCCGTTGTCCAGCAGGAACTGGATCATTTCATTGCGGGTGTGGGCGTCGACGTCGCAGGTGGCCTTCAGGGCCGCCAGGGCGTCATGCAGCCAGGTTTCTTCGATCCAGGGCATGGGAGTCCTCGGTAGTAAGGGCGGGTCCTCCGGCTGGCAGAATGGGGGTGCGAACCAACCAACCCACCAACCGGAGAGACCCATGAACACGTTCTTGGAACAGGAACTGCGCGACCTGATTGCGGGATGTCAGATCCAGATCAAGACGCTTCGCAATGACCTGGAAGTCGCCAGCGGTACCGCCATTGCGACCAACGTCGCTCTGCACGGGCTCATTGCTACCCTCCCCGACCTGGATCTGGCCGCAAGAGCCCTCGTATCCGTGCGGCAAAATTTCGCAGCGACCGCAGCACCAGCATCTTCAGCGGAGGCCGCCGCCGCGTTCGACCAGACGTTTGTCGCGCTCCAGCAGACGATCGAGAACCGGAAGAACGTTCTGGCGCGCAAGGCTCAATCTCCCCAGTGAAGCTGAAGCCCGGTCGCCCACCGGCGGCCGGGTGAACCCTGCCGGCAGCGAAGCTCGGCTTTTCAGATTCGTCAGTCATTCAACGCTCCGTAGATGGGGGTACGCGCCTGTGCTGGTCCGCTGGCAGAATCAGCGTCCTCTGAACAATTGAGCTCCCCCATGACCCCATCCGAACTGGAAGCCCGATTCGCCCAATTCGACGAACGAATCGCCGCGTTGGAGGCTGAAAAGCAGGCGAACAGCTGGTTCACGCTGGCCGTCATTGGCAGTCATCCCGACACAGAAATGCTGCTTGAGATGGTTCGCGCCGCCATCCAAACACTGCGCGGCAAAACCTCGCCCGAAGCCCCGGCCGGCGTGGCCGCTGCAACCGTGCTTCGCCTGCTGGAGATCGAGCGTCAGATCCTGAAGGCGCAGCAGAGCCGACAGGAGCTGGCGGAAGCGGCGGAGGCGGAGCGGCTGTTGGAACGGCAACGCGCTGGATCTGAGCAGGAACGCTAGAAGCTGGCTGCCGCTGCTCCAGCGCGCGCACCCGGCGCTCAAGCGCGCCGATGCGCTGCAGGGCCGCGACCATGACGGTGGGGGTATCCGCGGGCAGCCGCGCAGCGCTTCGTGAGGGGGGGCTTCGTCGATCAGCGGCCATGGCACCCTCGGGAAAAGGTGGCGATCTCCGGGTAGGCTTGGTGGTACCACCCAACCCAACCCACCACGGAGATCCCCATGGACCAGGAAGTTGTGCAGCGGCTCGCGGCTTTGGAGAGCGCCGCTCATCGAGCAGAGCCGGCAGATCGGCGAGCAGCAGAGACAGATCGTGGATATGGCCAACGCACTGAACAGCTTGACGGAAGCCAACAACAGCTCTTTCGAAGGCCTACTGACGAAGGAGTTCAAGGACATGGGTACCGACGTCGTGCAACAGACCATCATCAATGGCCTCCTTGCACGATCTGACGAAGCCACAAAGCGAGACGTCCAAGCGGCTCTGCAAGTCGCGTATGAAGCGTTCGGGGAAAAGATCCCCGATCCGCACTTTCTCCGCCAGTTTGAAGCTGCTGCGGACGCAGTGTTCCCTGGTATTCGGCTAGTGCCTGCCGCTGACTGACCATCCTTGCGGCCTGCTGCTCCTGCTCGGCGATGCTCGAGCGGACACTCTCCATTGCCGCCTCGAAACGTTCATTGGCGGGCTGCTGGTAGTGCGCGACCTGGGCTTCCAGGTCGCGGACCCTCTGCCGCAGCGCGCGCAGCTCCCTGCGATCCCGGCCATGGCCTCGATCCTCCCCTTTGCGAGGATTGCTGAGGTGTCGGCGGGCCATCAGGCTGTCTCCAGCGGGACGATGCGGCCGGCGTCCACATCGCCGCTCGGTTCGGCGCGCAATTCCATAACCGGATCCATAACCGGATCCGCCTGCGCCACCACTTCGGCTAGGCCGCCCCGCTCCAGGCCCTCGAAGGCATTCAGCGCCTCGATCAGCTGCTGCAGGCTGGCGATCGTCGGGTTCGTGATCTGCCCGTGCGCCAGCTTCGTCAGCCACGAATAGCCGATGTCCGGGTTCTGCCGGGCGATCTCGGCGTACTTCCCTTCATGCGCACGCAGGCGCACCACGGTTTGATGCAAGAGGGTATCGGCGTCCATGCGCGACTTTGTAGCACTACAATGCTTATTCGACAAGCACCAAAATGCGCAGACCGGTGCTTACGCTGAACGAATGGCGAAAGTAGACCCAGTGGTAACGATTGCAGACAACGTCCGCCGCTTCATGCAGGCGCGCGGCGACTCCCAGGCAGCGCTGGCTCAGCGGGCTGGCGTATCGCAACGCGCGATCGGCGACCTCATGACGTATGGCCGCGGGCATTTCAAGAATCCGACAGTCCGGACTATCGACGCCATAGCAGCAGCCTATTCCGTAGCCCCTTGGGCACTGTTGCTGCCGAATTTCCCTTCAGATCCTGCTGTCTTAGAGTCGGTTTCAACGTTGCTCGGAAACTACTTGGACCTGGAGGCCGGGGATCGGGAAACCGTGGATCGCTTGGTCTCGGCCATGGGCAGAGGCACAGGCAGCCATTCGGTTAAGCAGCGATCTGCGGGGTAGCCTGTGTCGCTTCTCTGGACGGGATGCTGGTGCCAGTGGATTGAAGAGGCCACTGGGACTGCCGTACTCCGTGTCGAGAAGAATCCTGCAATCTACGTTGTAGCGTCGGTCGATCGTCAAGATTCCGCGCGTCTCCCTCAGCACTCATTCTGGGAGTGGTCCGCACCTACTCCAGGCACTGCGGTCCTTTACCCTCGGGACGGCTCGAAGAATCGCCTCAAGATTGATGTGGTACTCACCACCGCAGAGTACGGCGTCGCCAGGTGGTTTGCGGCGCGAGCCGCCGATTGGCAGCCTGCCATATTTGGCAACTGGCTCGGCGGCAATGCAAACGTGCCTGAAACAATGGACCCACGAGAAGGCGCTTGGCGCCTGGCGGTCGCGCGGTTCTGGGATCAGCCCTCGAACAGCCGCATCTACTACGACCTCGAGACCCGCGATGTCTGCTGGGAGCTGATGCAGATCGCTGAGCACGCCTGGGCCTCCGCGCCGTCGGTCCTTCCGGACGAAGCACTGAAGGCAGCTCGCGACACCTTGGTCCAGCGCGGAAAGTGGCCTCGCGCAATGCCTCCGCCACTGCCATAGGCATTAAAGTGCTTGACAAGGCATAATTAAGCACTAGAGTGCTCACCATCCCAAGCACGGATGGTTGAGCACATGTCTGCACTGTCTTCGTCGCTGTACCTGGCACTGGGGGCTCTCGGAGCCACCGGCCTTGGCGCCCTCTTCTCCCCATCGTCCCCTTCCACAGAGGAACCCGGCCAGGCCGTCCGGGCACCAGCTGCGCTGGTGATCACCAGCCCGCGCATCTGCGCGGCGCTGGAGGTCTACACCCTGTCCAGCGAGAACGACTGGGGCCTGCGCACCACCATTGCCCAGGCGGTGCTCAACGGCTTCAACGACACCGGCCGTGTGCCGGACTGCGCGGCCGGCGTGTCCGCCGCGCTCGCCAAGGACTTCTCCCCCTACCGCTGGCAGCTCGCGCTCGATGCCGTCGACGCGGTTGTCGCCGGCACCTACTCCGTTTCCCCCGACGCCTGCGCCCGGGCCAATACCGTCGTCCCCCTGTCGACGGAAGCCACCTCCCCTGTGGTGGCCCGGGCGCGGTGCGTCATCTATGACTTGGCCTTCGTGGAGGTGCACTGATGGCCGCCACCGAACGTCGCTGCCGGGTCTGCAGCTGCACCGACCTGCAGGCTTGCCCCGGCGGTTGCTCCTGGGCCGGCCCCGACCTCTGCAGCAGCTGCGCCACGGCCGCCGGCGCGGGCGCCGAAGGCACCATGGCGGTCGTCGCGCGCCAGCGCCTGCTGATCGCCGGCAGCAGCATCAAGCTCAGCCGCACAGAGGCCTTGGTGATGAAGGTTCTGGTCGGGTCACCTGATCGCCTGGTGGAGGTCGACGCGCTGCATGCCGCGATGTACCCGAACAGCAAACCGCCGTCGCGCGAGTCCAACGTCCTGCAGGTGCTTGTGTCGCGCGTGCGCCGCAAGCTCGCTGCCGCTGGCCATAAGCACGCCATCGAGACCATTCGACTGCGCGGCTATCGCTTCGTGATGCCCCAAGGCGGTACCGCATGAGCGCCCCTATCGATGTGCGGGAGATCCTCGCGCGAATCGCGCGCACCAATGCTCAGTTCGCGACCACTGCCGACCGCGACCAGATGGTGCGAGTGGGCGAAACCATGCTGAAGAAGCAGGCTGCTGACCTCCAATCCGTCCTTGAAGCACTCGATGAACTGATCGGTGCGGCCCAGGCCGTCGAGAACAGCTGCGTGCGACATGACGCCAATGATGCAGATCTGTTCCGCCGTCTGGATGCGGCAATCGCCCGCGTCAAAGGCGGTGCCGCATGAACACGGAAGAGATCATCGCCGAGGCCACCGGTGCGCTGTTCCGGCGCGTGCTGGCCATCGGCACCGCCGCCGGCTTCGTGCTGGGCGTGTTCGCAACCCTCGGATCCCGAGCGGTGCTGTCATGACCATCGTGAACATGACCGTCGACGCAGAGATCGACCTCGATGACCTGGTCGCCAATCTCGGCGCCGCCAGCAAGGACTACCTCGCCGGGCTGCTGATGGTCAAAGGCGAGGCCGCGCGCGCGCCTGACGGCCGTACGTTCGAGCAGATCATCGAAGCCGCCTTCTACGAGGCCCGCGCCATGTCCCCGGTGCCGTCGGCACTGGCCGACCTGTTATGGGTAGTGCACGGGAGGGTGATGTCATGACGGCGGACCTACACCTGCTGGGCCATGGCGTCGACGCCATCGTGCAGCACGACCTGGACCGTATGCCGCCGGCGATCACTGCCGCAGCGCGCGTGCAGCGCTACCACCGCGCGGTGTGTATCGCACCACCGGACCAGTGGCGCGCGCTGCGAATCCGCTTTGGTTCGATCTTCCAGATCGCCTGGAGCGCGGGGATGAAGCCGGACCTGGCCACCTGGGCGCGCAAGTTCCAGCGCATCGCCGAGGCCTGCCGACCATGAGGCTCTTCCACGTCCACATCCCGGGCGTGGTCAGACCGCACAGCGTCATCGCAGAAGCCGAGCAGGCGGCGATCGACGACGCGCTCTACACCCTGGGCCTTTCCGAGCTGCCCGAAGGCAGCAGCGTCACTTCTGAACAGACCGGAGACACCTGATGTTCTTCCGCAATCTCACGATGTTCACCTATCCGCAACTGCAGATGTTCGACTGGCAGGAAGGCCTGCAGGCAAGCGCCCTGAAACCGGTAGGCGCGCTGGAAATGTGCTCGGTCGGCTTCATTTCACCGTTCGGCCGCGAAGAGAAGGAGCTGCTGTCGCATGAGGTCGGCCGATGCGTGTGGATGGCCATCGGCGCCGAAGAGAAGATCCTGCCGCCGGCGGTGGTGAGCAACCTGCTCGACCTCAAGCTGCAGGACATCGAAGAGCAGGAAGGGCGTCGCCCCGGCGGCCGCGAACGGAAACGCATCAAGGACGACCTGCTGCACGAGCTGCTGCCTCGGGCCTTCGTCCGCCCAACCCGCACGGATCTCTACCTGGACCACCAGCGCGGCGTCGTGTTCGTCGACACCAGCAGCCGCAAGACCGGCGAGGCCGCCATGAGCCAGCTGCGCAATGTGGTCGGCAGCTTCCCCGCTCTGCCCCTGAACGCCGAGGTATCGCCGCGGGCGATCCTGACCAGCTGGGTTGCCGGCGAGCCCCTGCCCGAAGGCCTCAGCCTGGGCGAGGAGTGCGAGCTGCGCGATCCGGTCGAGGGCGGCGCAATCGTTCGCTGCCAGCACCACGAACTGCGCTGCGACGAGGTCGACCTGCACCTGGAGACGGGCAAGCAGGTCACCAAGCTCGCCCTGGTGCTGGATGACCACCTCTCCTTCGTCCTCGGCGACGACCTGATCGTTCGAAAGCTCCGCTTCCTGGACGGCGCATTGGACCAACTCGACCAAGGTGATGAGGACGGCCGGCGTGCCGAGCTCGATACCCGTTTCGCACTGCAGATCGGGGAAGTGGGTCGCCTCTACGACCTGGTCCGCGAGCACTTCCGCCTCACCACCTACGCCTGAGGGCCTCATGTATCCGATCCTCGTGACCAGCCGCCGCCCATTCCTCAACATGCTCCTGGCCAGCCTGCTGAGCCAGGCGCGGCCCTACCCTGCAGCACCTGCAGCACCTGTGCGTCGCATGCCGGCACGTCACCGGACGACCTGGGCACCGCCGGGCGGCGGCCGGGCTGAGCGTGCCCGCCGCCTGCGCCAGATCGAGGCCGGCACGTTGACCGCAGCCAGCGACCTGGTCGCGACCTACGAGGGCGAGCAGCCGTGAGCCGGGTGCGCGCCTTCATCTGTGCCCTGTTCGGCTGCGCCCGAGACTGGCCGGATATTGAATCGTGCGGCCGCTGCGGCAGCTACATGGATCTCCAGGCGCCGCCCCGCACTGTGGGCCGTCGCGTGCTGGACCGCGTTGCCACTGAACTGATCCAGCGCGGCACCCGCACGCCCTACTTCCACCTGGTCAACGCCGATGGCACGCCTTACATGGACCGTTTCTGGCTGCTGCGTCTTGGTCGCGCCGGCGTCGACGACCGTGGCCAGCCCCGGCCCTGGTTGGCCCTGCGCCTGCACCACATTCGCAGCAGCGACCACGGTGGCATCTTCCATGATCACCCTTGGTCCTTCTTCAGCCTGATCCTTCGCGGTGGGTACTTCGAGCACCGGCCCTTCGACGGGCCGCTGCCGGCGGTACCGGACGCGGTGCCGTCGGCGATCGCCGAGGAACCGTATTCGTCGACCTGGTACGGCGCTGGCCAGCTGCTGTTCCGCTGTGCTGAGGGCTGGCATCGGATCGCCCTTGCCGAGGACCTGCAAGCTCAAGGTACCTGGACGCTGGTGCTGACGCTGCCCCCGCGCGCCCACAGCTGGGGCTTCCGCATCCGCGGCCAGAAGGTCGAGCACCGCGCGTACTTCCGGAAGGAAGCAGTCCGGGAGCGCGCGCGGCAGCAGAACCAGTTCCCGAACGGCTCGGATTGGACCCCGTGAGCCATGGTGCGCAAGTCACACCCCAACGCGCGCCGGCCATGGACGGTCGACGAGGACGAGACGCTGCGGCTCAACTGGCCGCGGTTCCCCGCCTTCCTGATCGCGCACGTCCTCGAACGGCCCACAGCCGCGGTGTACCGGCGGGCTGCGGCTCTGGGCCTGCAGAAGGCCGACGACTTCCATACCCAACCGCTGGCCGCGCTCTGGAACGGGACGCAGGAGCCGGGATCGATCGCCTCGCGCTTCAAGCCCGGCACCACACCGTCGAACAAGGGACTGCGCAGGCCGGGCTGGCACGCCGGCCGAATGCGGGAAACCCAGTTCAAGAAGGGGCGGCCGGCCAGCGAGGCGCGCAACTACGTGCCGATCGGGACCGAGAAGGTCGATCCGAAACGGAAGGTGCTGATGCGCAAGGTCACAGACGACCCAGCCCTGTTCCCGGTCAATCGCTGGCGACCGGTGCACGTGATGGTCTGGGAGGCGGAAAACGGCCCGGTACCGGAGGGACACATCGTGGTGTTCCGGCCGGGCCTGAAGACGCTGGTCGCCGCAGAGATCACTGCTGATCGCCTCGAGACCGTCACCCTCGCCGAGAACATGCGGCGCAACAGCTACCACAACCGGTTCCCTCCGGAACTGAAAGAACTGGTCCACCTGAAGGCGCGAATCACCCGCCGGGTCAGGAGGCGAATCAAGGAGCAAGAAGAAGATGAAGAACAAGGTCAGTGATGTGCGCGATCACCTGGTGGCCATGCTCGAACGCCTGGGCGACGACGACCTGAGTGCAGAGCAGATGGGCCAGGTCATCGAGCGCGCCAAGGCCACCACCATCGTGGCCACCACCTACATCGGCGCGGTGAAGGTCGAGCTCGACGCAATCCGGTTGGCTCACGAAACCGGGAACCTGACGGCGGCGGTTGCCGAGCCCCAGCAGCTCCCCACGCTGCCGCCGAGCCAGAGGCGCTGACGATGACTGCCAAGCGACCCACGCCGGCCTTCGCCTGCGACATTGCCGCGGGCCCTGATCACACTGCCGTTGCAGAGATCGTGGCCGGCAAGGTCACCAACGTCCGTCATCTGCCTCGCCAAGATCCGCTCACGAAAAAGTCGCAGGTTCTCCTAGTGCTGAAGGCCGGCGGACGCATCGTCACGGGCCACCGCCCGGGCCTGCTGCAGCTGCTCGACACCGAGGACAGCCCAGTGCCTGCCTGGCAAACCGCCCTGAAGGCTGCCCAGCCCTCCCCCGCACGTTCCGGAGATACCCATGAACCGCAGTGACGTCCTCCCCCGCTTCCTTGCCGATACGGCCACCCATGAGCTGCGGATTGTGGTGGACGACGGCGTGCACCGCCACCTGCAGTTCCGGCGCCCCGGCACCTACTGCTACGGATTCGACATCGTGACCTGGCCCGGACACCTGGCGATCTCCGGCGACATGGGCACCGCCGTTTTCAACCGCCTGCACGACATGTTCGAGTTCTTCCGCGCAACGCCTGCAGAGCATGAGAAGGCCGGCGGCCTGTTCGTAAATGACGGCTACTGGGCCGAGAAGTGCGAGGCCAACGACGGTGGGAAGAAGGAATTCAGCGCGCGCCTCTTCCGCGACCTGGTGATGCGCCTGTTCAAGGAATACGTCGAGGAACGCGTAGAGCCTGACGACTTGGCGGATCCAGACACGCGCCCGGAATGGGTGGCCCGGCTGTGGCAGGAGCTCGAGCTCGAAGTGCTGAATGACTCGGAAGACCACGACGCACTGAGCAATGCGATCAGCGCTATGTCGGACTTCGCGCCGAGCGACCCCGACTACAGCGACTTTCGCATCACTGACGCCTGGGAATACGCATCCTCGCTGCAGCAGTACACCTTCCACTTCCTCTGGCGCCTGTACGCGATCGCCCGCGCGATCCGCGCCTACGACGATGCCGCCGACACTGCCGAGCCGTCAGGACTGCCAGCCGACATCGCCATACCTATCCAACTGACCGAGGCCACCAATGCGTGAGGACCGCAACGACCTCAATACTGGCTTAATCGCAAACAACGCGCACCTATGGGCGCTCTCCCCTCCCCGCGCGGAGATCGAACTTGGAGAAATCGTAGGGTTCTGCCCCAGAGAACGCCCGAACGTTTGCAGCTGTTTCCATGCAATAGGCAGAGAAAATTTCGACGTACTCCTTGAGACTTCTTACCTGCTCCATCGAGCCTGCAAACACCCTTATCTCTGCAGGGAAGTGATTAGTGCGAGTGTGCGTCTTCACCTGCGAAAGCAACGTCTTGCAGTTTGCGCTCAATGTGCGGCTGTACCCAATCAACACTGCGAGATCATTCCCAATGTTCTCTGGCAAGTAGTGAAGTCTATCTTCCGATTTCTCGGTACCAGGCAGAAGCGATTGCTCCCCCAACCGGAATGTGCGCTCCAAGAAACCGACCTCCTCTTCGGTTGTTGGAGCACCTCGATTCAGAGCCCTGATGCAGTGCTGATGCAGGATATACAGCTGCGTCGGCAATTCCGAGACCTCGTGTACCAGCACTCGAGCGACGATCCGAGCGTTGCCGTCCCTCGCCCCAACGATTTCCAGGTGCTGCTGCTTGGCGATTCTTGTCGCCTCGGCAGCAATCGACGTCGCTTTGCGAGACGTCCGATAGGCAAGGACTGCAACGACTGTTGTGGCCAACACCGCAAACACACCAACCCAAACCGATGCCCAGGCTGCGACCATGGATAGCAAAGCCATCAGGACACCTGCCCAATCGGCCAAGTTCCCTAGATCAGCAGCCACCAAACAAGTGCTCACCCGCATCCCCTTTCTGCGCTTAGACCTGAGTGATTCTCCCATGACTTCGCCCGAGAGCTCCACAGCTTGGCTACCAGAGTTCCCTCGTGAGTAACTACGACACCCCCACACGAGGATTGCCGAGGCCCGGTTCCCCCGCGAACCTGCGCCCGGTCCGGTTCGTCACGCTCAAACAGTTCGAGACGCTGACCGGCTACACGGTCGACGCGGTCAACTCGAAGATCAAGCGGGGCGACTGGCTGGAGGGTGCCGTGTTCATCAAGGCGCCGGATGGAAGAAACCTGATCGACCTGGAGGGGTACGAAGAGTGGGTAATGCACGGCAAGGCGGCGTCAGGCCAGCTACACAGAGCAGCATCGCAATAGACTTCTACTACCGGGGAAAGCGGTGCCGTGAGCGGGTCAAACTCCCTCCGACCGCACGGAACCTTCGGTACTGCGAGAACCTGCTGGGGCAGATCAAGGTCGAGATCGAGAAGGGCACGTTCGACTATGCCACCCACTTTCCCGGCAGCAAGCGCGCGGTGCAGGTGGCGGAGAAGCCAGCGGCCCTCGACAACCTGGAGCAGGTGCTGACACGGTGGCTGGCCCAGAAGGAGCCTGAGCTCGAGCACAGCAGCCTGATTGGCTACAGGCGCATCGTCGAGAACATCTTGGTGCCGCGCTGCGGCGCGATCGCGCTGCGTGACTTCGACCGTATCGCCCTGAAGGAGCTGGTGGCCACGTTCGACGAGTCGACGTCAGCCAAGCGCATCAACAACGTCCTGGGCCCGCTTCGCGGCGCCTTGGACGAGGCGGTCGCCGACGACTTGATCCCAAGCAATCCCCTCGATGGATTCAGGGTGAAGCGGCGCGCCAAGGCCAACGCGCGCGAAGAGGTCGATCCCTTCACGCCGGAGGAAGTCCAGGCGATCCTGGCCGCCTGCCGCGACGACCAGGTCCGCAACTATTGCCAGTTCAACTTCGCCACGGGCCTGCGCACCTCGGAAATGATCGGTCTCTGCTGGTCGGACATCGATTGGCGCAAGGGCACGGTCAAGATCCGGCGCGCCTGGGTCATGGGCAAGATGAAGGCCCCCAAGACCGAGTCCGGCGTGCGCGAAGTGCAGCTACTGCAGCCGGCGATCGACGCCCTGAAGGCCCAGCGTGCCCATACGGCCACCGCCGGCGAGTTCGTCTTCCACGATCCCAGAACGAACGCCCGGTGGGGGTCGGATCAGAGCATCCGCGCCGGCGAGTGGCAGCGCGCGCTGCGCAAGGCTGGTGTCCGGTACCGATACCCGTATCAAATGCGCCACACCTTCGCGTCCCAGGCGCTCAGCGCGGGCGAGAACGTCATGTGGGTGGCCCGGCAGATGGGGCATCGCGACTGGACGATCACTGCCAAGAAGTACGGCCGGTGGATCCCGTCGATGGTCCCCGATGCGGGCGCGAAGGCCGCGGCCGTCTGGAAGCCCGAGCTTATGCATACGGGCATCAAGTAACCCGCATAGTCATACGTTAAGAAAACGACGCAGAGTGCCCCACTGAAACGCGGGGCTTCCTCAATGCCTTCGCACTAGATCCGTGATCTCAAACTCGTGAATGGAACCGTAGCGCTCCCAGATCTTCACCACCATGTCTGGAAACACCGGGTTCGTGATCAGCAGCACCTCAGGATCGCCATCAGCATCGACCAGTTCGTACCAGTCGTTTCCTTGCGCAATCACCTCAACCCCGTGCGTTCTCAACACATCTAACACATGTGTCCTGGGTTGAGCGCCGTCCCATGGCCCTTTACGAATCCTCATGCAGCGTGAGCCACCTCAGCCTCGCGGAAAGCGAGTGATGTAAAGAATCCAGTGTCCTGAGGGATGTCGAGCTCAACAACAGTCCCGCAGGTCAGCACATCGTGGTTGTCACTTTGAAGCCAAAGGTTCCACGCCTCTGGCGGCGTTTTGCCCTTCGCAAAGAGAGCCGTCAGCGGCCTATTACGCCTCAAGTAGGCTTCGATGGTTCGAAGAAGACCATCGGCAAAGTTCTGACGAACTTCGTCAACAGTGCGGCCTGTACTCAAGTAGTCGATCTCCAAGCCCTGAGCAACGTACCCACCGTCCTCAGACGGGAGGATGAGCACGCGTAGCGAGGCGTCGACTGCATGTCGGCCATCCTCAGACTTTCGATGACGTAGCACGGGGAAATTGTCTCTCTTCATATGCGTAACCTCGTCTCACTATCCTTAGTCTTCGAGACAAAAAAGGGCCGATCACTTTGACCGGCCGCCAGATCAGTTCGGCCACCACAGCCTCTGGATCTGGGGAAATCTTAGTCTCCCGGAGACCGCTAGCACAAGTGCACAAGCGCTTCAACGGACAACTCTGTGGAAAACATTCAGAAAGGCTGAAATCTGTTGGTAAGTTCAACAAACCGTTATTTTTCAAATACATATTTATGAACAAAACCCCCATTCGTACGCGCATGCCTGAACGGAAGCCGCGTATTCACTTTGAATTAACTAGTGACGCTCGTCACAAATTTGGAATTTGGCGCAAAGTGTGTTCGCGCTAGCGCTTCGATGACCCTCCAGCGAAGCGCACTGATCGACCGCTTCGGCATCTGTATTAAATGCGCCACACCTTCGCCTCCCAGGCCCTTAGCGCGGGCAAGAACGCTACGCGGGTGACGTGGAGGGGCATAGGGACGGGACGACGGGTGCCCCAAAGTACGGCCGCTGGCCCCCTTCGCCGGCCCCTGGTGCCGGCGCCCAGGCCGCTGCAGTGTGGGTGCCGAAGTCTGCCATCTAGTGGGCTATGCTGAAGTGCCTGAACGACTGGAGCGTGGGAATGGACGACGATCAGACAGGCACAGGGACCGAACCTGCCGCGCGCCAGCCGGTGGCGGCCGACGATTTGCTGTTCATCCGCACTCCTGAAGAGTTCACCTCCGCCTTTTTGGCCGGTTGGATCGTGGACGCTCGCAGCGGGGGCTTGGTCCGTGGACGGCTCCACGAGGAAGGCCATATCTCCATGATTCAGCACGCTGAGCCACTGGGCACTTTTGAATTCATGGGGGTGATGGAAGGGGGGGAGTACATCCTCAGCACCGACGCGACCGCTGCGCATTTTGATCGTTTGATGGAGATCAACAGCGACAAGACGCCTTGTGACACCCCTCTACCCGAAGCTCCCCCAGGTCGGGTGATCGATGTGTCAGCCGAGCCCCACGACAAGATGCTCATCATTGATCGGCAATTCATCATCAATCGCGTCTCCACCCGGAGGCACCTAGCCGAACTGGTCGCCCTGAATGATCCGCATAGCTACTACCGCGGCCAGTTCTTTGATGACAACGTGGTCGCCTATCTGAACGACCATCCTGAGCTGGGCGACGGTCCGCCGACCAGTGGCGGCTGATCGCGTGACTGTTCAGGAAGATTCCCGTAACATTCGCACCGTTAGGCGGGTTCTTGGTCAACATTTGGTCAACCAAGGGCCTAAAAGCCTTGCAATACTTGAAGAAACCGGGGGTGCATTGGTTTCGACGGGGGTTGTGAAGTCGCCTGGCGCATGCCGAGGGGGTAGCTTTCCTCGTAAATCCAGCTGCAAAACTCTAGTTGCCAACGACGACAACTACGCTCTGGCCGCTTAAGGCCTAAGCCTCGAAACCGCTTGTGTCCATGCTCGCGGTGTAGAGTCACTATCATGGAATCGCGCTGGGTGGCTGCCTGTCAGTCCGGCACTAGAACACAACAGGCTGGTTCCCGGATGCGCTTTGCACGCCGTGCTGTTCGGGGACGAGATCCAACGGTGAGCTAAGCATGTAGTGCTGGGGATGGAGTGCCTTCGGACGGCGGTTCAATTCCGCCCACCTCCACCATCTGTATGGCCTGTCGAGGCCGCAAGAAGCCGGATCTCCCGTCAATGGAGTTCCGGCTTTTTTGTTTTCCGAGGATGGCGCTTCCTCTGCTGTCCCGACATTCCCCGATGCCACCCGCATCGGGAGCCAGTCACAGAAGCTGAGATCCGGATCCAGTAGAGTCCCTGCGTCACACGACGTGACCCGAAACCTGAAAGGACATCAGATGAAGCGCATCACACTGTTTGTGGGCTTGGCCGTGGCGTTGGCACTGGGGCAGGCTTCCGCTGCCACGCCAGGCTCCCGCTATCTACAGCTGGCCGCTGACCAGCGCGTACAACCCGGCACGGCAACCCTGCTTTCGAGCACCATCGATCTGAACGCCCCTGGATGGGTATACGTGCAGTCGGATGGACGGTACTTCCCTGGCGGCCGCTCTGCCGCCAACGCCTACATCACCATCAACGGTGAGGTGGTCTCCAACGACAGCTACATCGACTGGCGGCAGTCGACATCGGCCCAACAGCACTCCTTCAATGTCATCGGTGCCAAGTACCTGCCCGCCGGACACCATACGGTCAACCTGGCCGGACAGGCCATCGGTTCGGCCGTCAATTTCGGCTCCGCCAGCAACCTTTCCGTGCTCATCACATCTGCAGGCTCGGTAACCAACAGCAGCCTTCCGAGTGACACCGCGCAGCTGGACTTCAATACCGTCGGCAGTCCTGAAGGAATGGCGTTGCAGGCCAAGGACCGCAAGCTGCTGATGACTGCCCAGGCCGGCAATCCCGGTGGCCCCATCGTGGCCATGGCTTCCGGCCGCGCGTTCGCATGGGGCAACTACGGCGATGGCATGATGGGAATTTTCCTGAACGAGCAGGAGCCCGGCATCGAATCGATGACCTGGTCGATCAATGACATCTTCAGTGGCGCAGAAACGCAGGCTCCCTTCTATTCGCAAGGCCTGTTCGTCAATCCGCCGGCTTACAGCACTGTCAGCTTCGTCGCGTCCGAATCGCCGTACTACCAGCCGCAGGACGCCAACACCAACAACGTAAAGTACAAGTTCGGCGCCAACTCCCGACTGGTGACGCTGTCCAACGGCTTTGGCGTGGTCGGAAAGGGGTTGAATCCTGGATTCAACTACGCCGCCGCAGGCCCCTACCGCCGCTTCGCCTATGTCTGCGTCGGGACCAATGGCTTCGCGCCGGGCTGTCCGTCAGCGGGCTCGCAGGTGGTCATTGGCGAGGGCCAGGTCTGCATTCCGCAGGGGCACAACGGCGTGGTGCTTTTCTCGACAAAGTCCCGCGTGCAGGGTGACCCGAACGACGGTGGCGGAAGCGTGTTCCTGTTCCTGAAGATCGATGGCCAGCAGGTGGGCAGCCTCGGCACCCAGCAGTTGGGCTCCAGACCGGACTCGGTCAGCACCCGTACCATCTCCGCCAGCTACCTGAGCGCGGGATCGTCCGCGCTGGGAACGGGCTGCCACACCGTGCAGGCCGTGGCCCAGGTGCTAGGAGATTTCCGCCACATGTCGCTCAATGCCGACATGCCGCTGGTCTGGTTCGACTGACCCATCACGCCGAATGTGGCCGGTGGCCGGGATCTGTTCGCCCCGCCACCGGCTATCCCGCGACACATTAAAGGATCTGCCATGAAAGCTCCCGTCGCTCTCACCCTGTTCCTCGTCACCCTCGCCGCAACCCCAGCCACGCACGCCGCGGCACCGGCCATCGCGCCCCCCGGCACCGCCACGCTGGAAGCCCTGCTGGCCTGCAAGGCCGGCTCGGACTTCAGCGAGGCCGACGCCATCGATGCACTGCAGGCCGCTGGCCTGGCCAGGAAACCGGGTGGCACCTTCGAGCCGGAAGACAAGCCGGTCGCCCTGTTCGGCGGCACCGTCACCAGTGCCGATGTGAACGTGGCCGAGGGCGAGAAGAGCCTCTTCGTCTACTTGAACGGCGTTGACGCCACGCATCTGGCCAAAGCGTGGTCAGTGAACACGGTCAACGAACACGCCAACACGCAGGAACCTTCATACGTGAAGACCACTGACAAGCGCCACACCCTGCACGTGATCGCAGGCGATGACTACGAAGGCTATTCCGCTGCCGTGAAGTGCCAGATCTCTCGATAATGGGTGATGCCCGCTACAGCCAACGCCGCACTCGTTGGCGGAACATCGGATACACGTCGGGGAAGCGGGCCAGCAACGCCCGCTCTTCCGGCATGATCTGCAACCAGGTGATGTAGAGCACGAACAACGGCACAGCCAGCAACGCGATCGTGTTCTGCAGGTACAACATTGCGCCAGTGAGGATCGTTGCCTGGCCCAGATACATCGGATTGCGCGTGTAACGGTACATGCCGCGCGTGACCAGCGCGCTTGATGCCGAAGGGCGCAGCGGATTGACCGTGGTGCGCGCCCGCTGGAACGCAAGCTTCGGCAGCAGGTTCAGCGCCACACCGATCGCCATCACCCCGCCTGACATCAGCGCCCGCATCGGCAGGGGCAACACCGCCTCCGGCCACAGTCGGCTCCCCAGCCAGCCGATCCCCGCGCACAGCAGCATCACCAGCGGCGGCGGGATCCGGGTCTCAAGCCACGTCATCGCAGTCCCTGCATCGCTCCATTCACCCCAGTGTCACACGGAACCGGCTGAATCGCTCGGATGGCAGCGCCTGAGCGCCCCAAACCGACCGCCCGGTATCTTCCGCTTTGACATGCCGACCGCTAGAGTGGCGCCACCGCGCAGGAGGATCGTATGGCAACCACGGGCTTGGGCTTCATCGGCCGCACGACCCTCATCATCACTGTGCTGCTCACCTTGGGCGGCTGCGCCACGTTGCGCCAGTTCGGGCCGTCGGTGCAGGTGGCCTCGGTCACGCCCGGCCAGTACATCGCGCTCAAGCGCGGTGACATCCTCACTTCCGGCAAGCTCAGCGCGGCGACCACGGAGACCTTGCGGGTGGCCGGCCTCGATGAAGGCGTATGCGCCAAACCGGGCCTGCCCTGCATCGAGGCGATGGAAAGCAGCATCGTGGTGCGCGAGGAAGACAAACGCTCCAGCCTGGCCGAGTTGTGGCTGCAGTATGCGATGACCCTGCCGGCGCCGAAGCGTGAGTACTCGGCATCCGGCCGCGCCAAGAGCGCGATCACCGAGCTGGATGCCGATTTCCAACCGCGCCTGGATGCGTGGATGCAGGTCGCGCGCCAGGCCTATGCCTATCTTTTCTTCACCGAGCGCACCGCCAACCAGCGCGGCTTCGAAGATCGCCAGACCCAGGTGCGCGACTACTACAACCTGGCCGTGCAGGAAGCCTCGGTACAGCTGTACGACGCCTATGCCACGGGCCGCGTGCACGGCCAGGCCAGCCACTTCCAGCTGGGCCGCTGGACCTTCGTGCTGGCCCCTTCAGGCGAAGCATCACCGCTGGATACGCGTACCCCTACCGAACTGGTACCGGCGGCCTCGCTGTCGTTCACTGGCACGCTGCGCAGCGTGCATCGCCGCGATGGCTTCGGTGCCGAACTGGTGGCGGTGATGAACGACCCGGCTGGCAGCATGGCCACCCCGCCTTCGGCAGCGACGCCCGCCGCGCAGGCAAGCACATCGGCCGCGCAAAGCTGGAGCGAGATGCCCTCCCCTTCAATGACGGTGCTGCTGCGCTTCTCGGGAAAGAACCTGTGGGAAGTGCTGCACGACGACGAGCCTGAGCTGGAGATCCACGATCCCTACCAGGTCACGGAAGTCACCCTGCATGGCCAACAGGTTCCGCTGGCCGCGAACTTCACCGCCGGCTATGCGTTGTGGCTGGCCCGTTCCAACTTCAGCCACCAGTCGCTGCGCTCGCTGTTCGGTGGCAAGGGCGGCATCGACACGCCGCACCTGTACATGATGCAGCCCTACGATCCGAACCGCCGCGTGCTGCTGATGATCCATGGCCTGGCCAGCAGCCCGGAAGCCTGGGTGAACGTCGCCAACGAACTGATGCGCGACGACGAGATCCGCCAGGACTTCCAGGTCTGGCAGTTCTACTACCCGACCAACATGCCCATCGCGATGAGCCACGATGCGATGCGTCATACACTGTCCGGAGTGCTCAAGCATTTCGACCCCAGCGGCAAGGCGCAGGCTTCGCATGACATGGTGCTGGTCGGGCACAGCATGGGTGGCGTGATCGCGCGGCTGATGATCTCCTCTTCCGGCGATCATCTGGTCGAGACCCTGCTGGAGACTGCGCAGATGACGCCGGCACAGCGTGAACTGCTGCGTACCAAGGGCGCACCGGTGCTGACTTTCCTGCCGGAACCGGAAGTATCGCGCGTGGTATTCATCGCCACGCCACACCGCGGCACCGACGTGGCGGGCACCCGCCTGGGCCGCTGGATCGGTCGCCTGGTGCGGTTGCCGCTGACCGTGCTGGAAGACGTCGCCACCATCGCCAACGACGGCCAGATCGACCGCAATGATGGCAAGCACGGTTACCAGATGAACAGCATCCAGAATCTGGACAAGGACGATCCCTTCGTCCGCGCGGTGGCCGACCTGCCGATGTCGCCGAAGGTGCACTACCACTCGATCATCGCGCGCGCCAAGGCCGATGGGCCGCTGGAAAAGACCGACGACGGGCTGGTGCCCTACTGGAGCTCGCACCTGCCGCACGCGGATTCGGAGAAGGTGATCGTATCCGGGCACAGCGTGCAGGAAGCCACGCCGGCCATCGTCGAACTGCGGCGGATCCTGCATGAAGACATGCAGCAGCATTCGGCCACGGTGAAGTAGCTGCTCGCGGCTGAGGGAAAACCCTCATCGCCTGTACGCATCAGCCCTTCTATGCTGGATCCCACCACCCCACTGGAGGTCCGCATGAACACGCAAGAGCCCAGCCGCCAGCCCAGCCCCGACCCGGCCGAGCGCGATGCCTTCTTCCCGTCGCCCTACTCGCTGTCGCAGTTCACATCGCCCAGGAGCAACCTGTCCGGTGCCGACTATCCCGACGCACGCCGCGATGGCCGCTGGAAGGTGCTGATGATCGCTGCGGACGAACGCTATCTGCCCACTACCAACGGCCACTTGTTCTCCACCGGCAACCATCCGGTGGAAACCCTGCTGCCGATGTACCACCTGGACAAGGCCGGCTTCGACATCGATGTGGCCACGCTGTCCGGCAACGCCGCCAAGTTCGAGTGGTGGGCGTTCCCGCGTGAGGACACGGAGATTGGCGGACTGTACGACCGCTACGAAGCCCGCTTCCGCCAGCCACTGCAGTTGGATGAGGTGGTGGCAGGCCTCGATGCCGCATCGGATTATGCAGCCGTGTTCATCCCCGGTGGCCATGGCGCACTTATCGGACTGCCGCAGAGTCGCGCGGTAAAGGCAGCCCTGCACTGGGCGATGGCCGAGCAACGTCACATCATCACCCTTTGCCACGGCCCGGCCGCATTGCTGGCCGCAGGCGTGGACGAGGCCGATGGTGGTTCGCTGTTCCGCGGCTACCGCATCTGTGCCTTCCCCGATGCGATGGACCGGCAGACGCCGGAGATCGGCTACATGCCCGGGCAGCTGCCGTGGTTCTTCGGTGAGCGCCTGGCGCAGCAGGGCGTGCAGATCGTCAATGACGGCATCGATGGCAGCGTGCTGCAGGACCGCCTGCTGCTGACCGGCGACAGCCCGCTGGCCGGTAATGCGCTGGGCAAGCTGGCCGCGCGCACGCTGCTCGACGCCCTGGCCGGGCGCTGACCCGGATGAGCGAACTGGTGCAGACGTTGCTGGAACTGGAACGCGCCCGCTCACTGAGTGCGGTGGGCGCCGTACTACGCAGCATTTCTGCACCACTCGGCTACGACCGCGTGCTGGTGTTCGCCACCGGCACGGGGTTGGAACGCGGTACACAGCGCGTGTACTGGATCGAGGGCGACTGGTTCGGCGACGGCGGCAGTACCGACCTCGCGCGCTACCTGCACGCCTGCCCGGTCAATCGGCACGTACTGGACAGTGACGCGCCGTTCTTCTGGAGCAAGCGCCAGGGTGTTCGCGGCGAACGCTATCAGGTGGTGAAGCAGCCACGTGGTGAAGGCCTGCACGGTCTGCAGGTGCCGGTGTTCGGCACCACCGGCCTGGAAGGCGCGATCAGTTTTGCCGGGACAGCGATCGATGCATCGGCCAGCGCGCGACTGCTGCTGGATGCTGCTGCAACTGCAGCATTCCGTGCCGCACGCCGGCTTGCAGAGACACCCAGCGAGCTTTCCGGAAGTGCGTTGAGCACGCGCGAACGCGAGGTGCTGCGCTGGGTCGCCGCCGGCCGCCGCCAGGCGGAGATCGCGGCCACGCTGGGGCTTTCCGCCCGTACAGTGGAAAATCACCTGCGTCGCGCGCGCCAGCGTCTGGGGGTGGCAACCACCGCGCAGGCGGTACGCGCTGCCAGTCGGCGCGGCGAGATCGAGGACTGATCCGGGCAAGACACTTCCGGCAGTCTGGTTCGCGTGCTACACACGCCATGCGCATGTGCGCGATTGCAGAAAGCAAGGATGATGCTTATGAAACTGCAACTGGCCGCGACGGCCGCATTGATGTTGGCATTGGGTAGTGTGGTACCGGCAACCGGCCACGCGGCCGGGTCCCCCGGATCGACGACCGATTGCGTGCCCGTAAGACTTGGGCCCAACCTCGTGCATCAGCGCTGCACCGTCACCCGCACTCTGGCAGACGGCACCGTTCTCACGTCGGTGTACTGGATAGACGAGAACGGTCAGTGGTACCTCCCGGCAGACTGATCTGCATCGGACACCGACTACGACTCCAAGGAGTGTGATCAATGACGCTGCACAATCGAATGACCGCTTTTTCTTTCGCTGCAGTAGTTGCACTTGCTGCCCTGGTGCCCTCGCCGCCGGCGAATGCAGCCGAAGAGGTCGGCCTGCAGGAGGAGTGCGTGCCCTTCCGCATCAGCGGCAACGTGTTCCACCAGCGCTGCACGTCGTACGTGGTCTACGACGACGGCACCCGCGAAGCCACCGGTCACTACAACCGTGACGAGAACGGGATGATCTACGACCCCTGATCGGGCAAGGGGCATCTGCCGGGCGGAGCGTCCAGCGCCCGTCCGGCATCTCCCAGTCGCCCATCCCGGCATACCGCTGCCCTCGCCTTCCATGGCATGCTTCATGAAACCGTTTTCATGGAATGGAGGGATTCCACGATGTTGTCGCGTTTCCGTCGCCCCGCGCTGTGTGCGCTGCTGGTGCTTGCGCTGCCTGCCGTCGCCTGGGCTGCTGCACCGGCGCCACTGAAAGTAATGTCCTTCAACGTACGCACCCCGGCCGATACCGAACCGGGCAAGCGCTGGCCCGACCGCCGCGATGCCATGGTCAAGGTCATCCTCGATGCGCACCCGGCTGTGATCGGCACCCAGGAACTGGTGAAGGAGCAGGCCGACTACCTGTCCGAACACCTGCCCGGCTACCACTGGTTCGGCGAAGGCCGCCGCGGTGGCAGCGGTGACGAACACATGGGCGTGTTCTACGACAGCAAGGTGCTGGCCATCGAGGAGTCCGGCAACTTCTGGTTGTCCGATACGCCCGACGCACCCGGCAGCATCACCTGGGGCAACCTGTACCCGCGCATGGTCACCTGGGCCCTGTTCCGCCGCCTGGACGATGGCCGTCGTTTCTATTTCATGAACACCCACCTGCCCTACCGCGACGAGGATGAACCGCGCCGGGTGAAGGGTGCCGAGCTGATCGGCAAGCGCGTGGAAGCCCTGCCGGCCGATCTGCCGGTGGTCCTGACGGGTGACTTCAACAGCGAGCCCAGTGGTGACACCTACCAGGCATTCACCCGCCTGCTGCAGGACACCCGTACCCAGGTGAAGGTTCCGCAGGGGCCACGCCTGACCTTCCACGATTTCACCGGCAAGGCCACCGTGCAGCTGGACTGGGTGCTGGTGCGTGGCTTCCATGCACGCAGCTTCCTGACCGATGACCGTCGCATCGACGGCGTGCTGCCGTCGGATCATTTCCCGCTGGTGGTCGAGCTGGACTGGCCGAAGCACTGAACCTGTACGGCAGCCGCAGCTACGGCGGCGGCTGTCGCGACATCAGCCGGTACAGCGCCTGATGCTGGTTGCGTGCCTGGCAGATGCGGGCACCGACCGCCAGAAACACGGAGATGCCGATCAGGCCCAGCCCCAGCATCTGGTCCGGCAGGCGCATGAAGCCGATCGCAGCCGCCATGGTAGCCAACACCATCAGCACTACGACCGCTACCGACAGCCCTGCGCCAGGCGGTCCCGGATCACCAAACAGCATGCGCTGGGTATCACGTTTGTCGTCGCTCATCGCCTTCCCTCCTGGAATCTGCCCCACTAGTTACACCGCAGGCCCCGGTTCTGGCAGAGTCAGAAACGTCATGACTGTGACAACGTCCACAGCACGCGACGCGCTACCCTCCCTCCATTCCCGATCTGCGGAGGACGTCATGGCGCACCAGAGCCGTCTGGCCGGATTCATCATCGACTGCCAGGACACGCCCGCTGACGAAGGCGCACGCTTCTGGGCGGCCGCACTCGGTCTGCAGGCGCAGCCGTCGTATGGCGAAGATGGCGCCGAGTACGCCGACCTGCAGGGCGCACCCGCGGGCCTGAACGTGGAAGTGCAACGTGTCGCTCACCCCTCACGGGTGCACCTGGACATCGAGAGCGACGACATCGATGCCGAGGCAGATCGACTGGAAAAACTCGGCGCGCGCCGGATCGGCTTCGTCAAACGCTGGTGGGTGATGGAAGCACCCACCGGCCATCGCTTCTGCATCGTGCGCATGCGCGAGCGCGACACACCGGCCAATCACTGGCCCTGACAGAAGAAAGGGACGGAAGCCACTGCTTCCGTCCCCTGCGGTTACTGCACCTGCGCCACGCTCGGCGGCTGCGGTGATTGCCCCCAGCCACCCAGTGCCTTGTACACGCCCACCACGCTGACATTGACCTCGGACTCAGCCGCCGCCAACGCATCGTCGGCCGCCAGCTGCGTGCGCTGCGCATCCAGCAGGGTCAGGAAGTCTTCCGAGCCCTCGCGGTAGCGGATCTGCGCCAGCGACTCAGCCCGGCGTGCCGCCTGCGCCTGCTCGACCACGATCGCCAGCCGCGCCTGCTGCTTGGAATAGCGGGTCAGCGCGTTCTCGGTGTCTTCCAGCGCCAGCAGCACGGCCTGCTCATACTGCGCAGCCACACCCTCGGCTTCAGCCTTGCTGGCACGCAGGCGTGCACGCACGGTGCCGAAGTCGAACGCGGCCCAGCTCAGCGACGGCGTCAGCGACCAGGCCTTGTTGTTGCCATTGACCAGGCCACTGGCGTCGCCGCCGAGGAAGCCGACGAAACCGGACAGTGACAGCCGCGGGAACAGGTCCGCAGTGGCCACGCCCACCCGCGCGGTGGCAGCGGCCAGGCGACGCTCGGCCACGCGCACGTCGGCGCGTTGGCGCAGCAGCTCGCGGGTATCGCCCAGCGGCAGCGCCTTGGCAAATGCCGGCACGTCGTGCGGCGCAAGCATGGCGGTCAGCGTTTCCGGACGCTGGCCCAGCAGAACCGCCAGGCGATTGCGCGACTGCGTTTCGGCCACTTCCAGCAGCGGGATATCGGCCTCGATCGCCTTCAGCCGGGCGCGACTGCTCTGCACGTCCAGCTCGCTGCCGGCGCCCAGCTCCCAGCGCGCCTCGGTCAGCTTCTGCGTATCGCGCAGGTTGACCAGGGTGTGCTGGGCCACCGCGATGCGCTTCTGCGTACCGCGCAGCTCGAAGTAGTTGCGTGCCACCTCGGCGGCGACCAGTACCTGCGCATCGGCCAGGTTGGCCTGCTCGGCGTCCAGGTCGGCGCGCGCGGCTTCTGCTGCACGGCGCTTGCGGCCGAACAGATCCAGCTCCCAGCCGGCATCGAAGCCGAGCTGGTAGCTTTCACTGAACACCCGCTGCCCACCCAGCTGCGGATCGGGTTGCTTGCGGCGGTCGTAGCTGCCGCCCGCGGTAATGTGCGGGGCCTGGTCGAAACGGCTTTCGACGAACACCGCACGGGCCTGGCTGACGCGGGCCACGGCCACGCGCAGGTCCAGGTTATCCGACAGTGCACCGTGCACCAGTTCTTCCAGCACCGGATCATCGAACTGCGCCCACCAGCTGGCCACCGGCGAGGTAGTGCTGAACACCGGCTGCTGCGCCCCCTGCAGCACCACCGGTTCCTGCACCGGCGCCTTGTAGTTCGGGCCGACGCTGACACAGCCCGCCAGCACCAGGCTGGAGACGGCCATCGCCAACGTGCGGATCACCATGGCAGCACCTCGCCCAGGTAGGTGAAGCTGCCGCTGGCACCGGATTCACCGATGAGTGCCATTTCCACGCTGGACCGCGCCCCTTCACTGATTTCGATCTCGCCGTTGCCGCCGTTCATGTCGGTCTTCACGTAACCCGGATGCACGGTATTGACCTTGATCGGCGTGTTGCGCAGTTCGTAGGCCAGGCTCAGGGTCCAGCTGTTCACCGCGGCCTTGGAGGCGTTGTACGCCGGAATCTTGAAGTCATAGATGCCCGAGGAGGGATCCGCGTGCAGGGTCTGCGAGCCGAGCATGCTGGACACATTGACGATGCGGCCGGACTTGGCCTGCTTGACCAGCGGCAGGAATGCCTGGGTCACCGCCACCAGCGCATACACGTTGGTGTCGAAGGTGCGCTTCCAGGTCTCGAGCGATTGCTCCGACGGCGCCTGCGCGGGATTCTCGATCATGATGCCGGCATTGTTGACCAGGATGTCGAGGCGGCCATGGCGCTGGCGTACCTGCTCGACCGCTTCGGCGATGCTGGCCGCGTCGGTCACGTCCAGTTGCAGGGCTTCGACCGGCAGGCCTTCAGCCTGCAGCTTCAGCGCCAGCTCAACGGCGGTCTCACGCTTGCGACCGGCCAGCAGCGTGTGCACGCCCGCCTGGGCCAGCTGGCGCACGGTTTCCAGGCCGATGCCACGGGTGGCGCCGGTGACCAGCGCGATCTTGTTCTGATGGGTATTCATGGATGCATGCCTTGTGAGGGGGAAGCCGCCGCCGGCCATTGACCGGCGGCGACGGGGTTCCATGTCAGTGGTGGATGGTCGGCTCGCCGTGCTGCACCAGCTGGCCACCACCGTTGCGGGTGACGAACTTGCGCAGGGCCACGTAGAACACCGGGGTGAGGAACAGGCCGAACAGGGTCACGCCCAGCATGCCGGCGAACACGGTGATACCGGTCACCGAGCGCACCTCGGCGCCTGCACCGTGCGACAGCACCAGCGGCACGGTGCCGGCGATGAACGCGATGGAGGTCATCACGATCGGGCGCAGGCGCAGGCGGCAGGCTTCCAGCGCAGCTTCAACGATTCCCTTGCCGCCCATCTCCAGTTCTCTGGCGAACTCGACGATCAGGATCGCGTTCTTGCACGCCAGGCCCATCAGCACCACCAGACCGACCTGCACGAACACGTTGTTGTCACCGCCGGTCAGCCAGACGCCGAACAGCGCGGACAGCAGGGTCATCGGCACGATCAGGATCACCGCCAGCGGCAGCGACCAGCTCTCGTACAGCGCGGCCAGCACCAGGAAGGCCAGCATGATCGCCACCGGGAACACGATGAAGGCGGCTTTGCCCTGGGTCGCCTGCTGGTAGCTCAGGTCGGTCCATTCGGTGGTCATGCCCACCGGCAGCACCTTGCCGGCGATCTCGGTCAGCTTGGTCATCGCCTCGGCCGAGGACAGCAAACGCGGGTCGGCTTCACCGGCCAGGTCCGCTGCCGGGTAGCCGTTGAAGCGCAGCACCGGGTCCGGGCCGAAGGTCTGCTTGATGGTGACCATCGAACCGATCGGCACCATCTCGCCGCGGTCGTTGCGGGTACGCAGCTTGCCGATGTCCTCGACCGTCTCGCGGAACGGACCGTCTGCCTGGGCGATCACCTGCCAGGTACGGCCGAACTGGTTGAAGTCGTTGACGTAGGCCGAACCCAGGTAGGTCTGCAGGGTGTCGAACAGTTCGGTGAGCTGCACGCCCTGTGCCTTGGCCTTGACGCGGTCGACCTCGGCATCCAGCTGTGGCACGTTGGCCTGGTAGCTGGAAATCGGGAAGGCCATGCCCGGCGTCTGCGCCACGGTGCCCTGCATCGCCTGCACCGCATTCTGCAGCGCGCCGTAGCCCAGGTTGCCGCGGTCCTCGATGAACATCTGGTAGCCGTTGCCGTTGCCCAGGCCGAGGATCGGCGGCGGCATCATCGCGAAGGCGAAGCCTTCCTGCAGGCCGGCGATCTTCTGGTTGATCTCGGCATTGATCTGCGCAGCGGTACGGCCATGACGCTCGGCGAAGGGCTTGAGCGGAATGAACGCCACACCGGTATTGGGCGTATTGGTGAACTGCAGCGCGTTCAGGCCCGGGAACGAGATGGTGTGGGCCACGCCATCGGTTTCCTGGGCGATCTTGGCCACCTTGCGCAGCATTTCATCGGTACGCGCGATCGACGAACCTTCCGGCAGCTTCACGCCGGCGATCAGGTACAGCTTGTCCTGGGTCGGGATGAAGCCCGGCGGCACCAGCTTGAAGATCACGCCGGTACCGACCAGCAGGATCGCGTAGACCACGAACACCGCGCCACGTCGGCCGAGGATGCGGGCCACGCCACGCTCGTACTTCTCCGAGCTGGACTTGAAGAAGCGGTTGAACGGGCGGAACACCCAGCCGAACAGGCGGTCGATCAGGCGGCTCGGGCCATCCTTCGGTGCGCCGTGGGCCTTCAGCAGGCGCGCGGCCAGGGCCGGCGACAGGGTCAGCGAGTTGATCGCCGAGATCACCGTGGAGATGGCGATGGTGACCGCGAACTGCTTGTAGAACTGGCCGGTGACACCGGACAGGAACGCCATCGGCACGAACACGGCACACAGCACCAGCGCGATCGCCACGATCGGGCCGGACACTTCGCGCATGGCCTGGTGGGCCGCGGCGGTGGGCGACAGGCCTTCCTCGATGTTGCGCTCGACGTTCTCCACCACCACGATCGCGTCGTCGACCACGATGCCGATCGCCAGCACCAGGCCGAACAGGCTCAGCGTATTGATCGAGAAGCCCAGCAGGTACAGCGCGGCGAAGGTACCCACCACCGACACCGGCACTGCGATCAACGGGATGATCGAGGCACGCCAGGTCTGCAGGAACAGGATCACCACCAGCACCACCAGCGCGATCGCTTCCAGCAGCGTGGAGACCACAGCCTTGATCGAGTCCCGCACGAAGATGGTGGTGTCATACACCGCTTCGTACTTCACGTCGGCCGGCATGGTCTTCTGCATCTCGTCCATCGTCGAGATGACCTGGTCACGGATTTCCAGCGCGTTCGCACCCGGCGACTGGAAGATGCCGATACCGACCGCGTTCTTGCCGTCCAGCTGCGAGCGCAGGGTGTAGTCACCCGCACCCAGTTCCAGGCGGGCCACGTCGGACAGGCGCACGATCTCGCCATCGGTGCCGCTCTTGAGCACGATGTCGCCGAATTCCTTTTCGGTCTTCAGCCGGCCCTGGGCATTGATCAGGGTCAGGAACTTGCTGTCCGGCAGCGGTTCGGCGCCGAGCTGGCCGGCCGACACCTGCACGTTCTGCTCGCGCATGGCGCGCACCACGTCGCTGGCGGTCAGGCCGCGCGACGCCACCTTGTCCGGATCCAGCCAGGCGCGCATGGCGTAGTCACCACCACCGAAGATCTGCGCATCACCGACGCCCGGAATGCGCGCCAGTGCATCCTTGACGTGCAGGCGGGCGTAGTTGCGCAGGTACAGGGTGTCGTACTTGCCTTGCGGGGAGGTCAGGTGCACCACCATCAGGAAGGTCGGCGACTGCTTCTGCGTGGTCACGCCCTGCCGGCGCACGTCCTCGGGCAGGCGCGCCTGCGCCTGTGCCACGCGGTTCTGCACCTTCACCGCCGCTGCGTCCGGGTCGGTGCCCGGGCGGAAGGTGACGGTCATCTGCAGCACGCCGTCGGAACCGGCGACCGACTTCAGGTACATCATGCCTTCGACGCCGTTGATGGCTTCTTCAAGCGGCGTGGCGACGGTCTCGGCGATGACCTTGGGGTTGGCGCCCGGATAGACCGTGCGCACGACCACCGACGGCGGCACCACTTCCGGGTACTCGCTGATCGGCAGGATTGGAATCGTGATCAGGCCTGCGGCAAAGATCACGATCGACAGCACCGCCGCGAAGATCGGCCTGTCGATGAAGAAACGGGAAAAGTCCATGGAGGAATTCCTGGGAAAGGCATTCGGCGGGCAACAGCCACCCTGCCCCTCGCCGAAATGACGAAGGCAGGGAAGGCTGCCGCTGGCGCCGGCAGCTAAGCGGGGACGCGGATCAGTGCTTCAGGGCGGCGGTGGCATCGCGGCCCGGTGCCGGCGCCGGCTGTGGCTGCATCGCCACCGCCTTGGCCTGCACCGGCATGCCCGGCATGAAGACCTTCTGCACGCCGTCGATGATCACCTTGTCGCCCGCAGCCAGGCCGTGTTCGACAATGCGCAGGCCATCAGCGGTGCGACCGAGCTGGATGTCGCGGCGCTGGGCCTTGCCATCCTTGTCGACCACGTAGACGTACTTGCGGTCCTGGTCGGTCAGCACGGCCCTGTCATCGATCAGCAGCGCCTGGAACTGGCCGCTGCCGAGCAGCTGCACGCGGGCGAACAGGCCCGGCGTGAACTGGCGGTCGGCGTTGTCCAGCAGTGCGCGGACGCGGATGGTGCCGGTGCTGCGGGCGACCTGGTTGTCGAGGAAGTCGACCTTGCCCGAGTGCGGGTAGCCCTCTTCGCCGGACAGGCCAACCTTCACCGGCAGTTCGCTGTCACGCTCGCTCGGGCGCTCGCCCTTGCGTGCCATCTGGGCGTAGCGCAGGAAGGTGCTTTCGTCGGCATCGAAGTAGACAAAGACGGTATCCAGCGAGACCAGCGTGGTCAGCACGCTGGCACTGTCGCCGGCGGTGACCAGGTTGCCGGCGGTGACCATCGCGCGACCGGCACGGCCGTCGATCGGTGCACGCACCTTGGTGAACTCCAGGTTGAGCCGGGCCGCGTCCAGCGCAGCCTGCGCGGCCTGCACGGCGGCACCGGACTGGTCGGCGGCCGCGCGACGCTGTTCGGCGGTCTCGGTGGAGATCGCCTGCTGCTCGGACAGTCGCTTGGCGCGCTCGGACTCGCTGCGGGCCAGCGTGGCCTGGGTGCGGGCGCGGGCCAGCTCGGCAGCCGCTCGATCGTACTCGGCCTGGTAGCTGCGCGCGTCGATGGTGAAGAGCACTTCGCCCTTCTTCACTTCCTGGCCTTCGACGTAGTTGACCTTGTCGATGTAGCCGGACACGCGCGGGCGCAGTTCAACGCTCTGCACCGCTTCGACGCGGCCGCTGAACTCGTCCCACTGGCTGACCTGCTTGACCAGTACCGGAGCGGCGCTGACCTGCGGCGGCGGCGGTGCACCGGCTTCTTCGGCGTGGCCGCCGCTGCAGGCCGCAAGCACGGCTGCGGCGAGGATCGACACGCCGACCATCGCAATGCGATGGCCGAAACGATGTGGGGTGGTATTGGGGGAAGTCATGGCATGCATCCGTACGGAGGGGTGGTACAGCTATATGAGAACGTGTTGCAAAAATCGGCGGCGTATCCTGCGACCTCAACCATGGTCGAGGTCAAGCAACGCCTGCGGTATCGCGCCACAAAGGGGGAACTTCCAGGTGCAGCAGGCCGCGCGGCAGTTCGGCATCGCTGCTGTCACAGCGGACGATGGCACGGTTGTCACGGCAACCATCCAGCAGCGACACAACGCGACGACCCACCAGCAGCGAGCTGGGCCACTCGATGCAGGCATTGGCCGCATTGGCCGGGGTGCACACCGGGCTGCAGACTTCCAGCATCTGCGCGCGCACGCCCAGCGCCTGCGCTTCCTGGTGCACGACCTGCGCGTACATGCGCAGCGCGGCGGTGGTGATCGAGGTCTCGCCGTAGCCCGCCCATGGCTTGGCGTTGGCCGGGCTGCCGATCATCACGTAGCGGCGCGCATGCACGTTGTCCTGCAGCAGCGGCAGCAGGTGACGCACGGCGTGCACGTGCGGCATCAGATCGGCCTGCATCGCGCCCATCAGTTCGTCACCGTTGCGGTCGACCACGCGACCGCGGCGGTACGGTCCACCCATTGCGGCGATCACCGCCGCCAACGGGCGCGGGCGCTGCGCGATGCGTTCGGCCAGCGCGCGCGCCGATCCGTCGTCGCTGAGCGACCCCAGCAGCGTCTCCAGGCCCGGCTCGTCAGCGAACTGCTCGTGCAGCGCCGCCAGCCGGCCCGGATCGCGGCCGACAACCAGTACCGGGCTGCCGGCCTCCAGCAGCGCGCCAACCACACCCTGGCCGACGGCACCGGTGCCGCCCAGGACCAGGACTTCAGGCGTCAGCATCCCATTCACGGGACATTTCCTCCCAAATCCGGGATAGTCCCGATTCGGCGCAGGCGGTCACCCTTGTGAGGGGCCAGGCGGATGGCACCGCCACGCTGCTGACGCATGGGCGCGGTAAACTCACGAAAGTCCTTGTGTACCAAGGAACTCGGACGGGCTTCGACGGTCATCGCCAGGTCCAGGGTGTTCTGGCCGGCGTTCCGGAGTCGGGCAAGAATGTTGCGCAGGCTCATGGCGGACGGGCTCCAATTAACGAATGGCGCCACGATAGACCTCAAACCTTTACTTGATTAGTCCTGATTAAGGGGAATAATCATCCCGCTCCCGGTCCAATCGTTCTGTCACGATTGTCCCATCCCCGACGTCCAGGATCCCCGACCATGTCCCACGATCTCAACGAGACGCTGATCTTCGTCAAAGTGGTCGAGCAAGGCAGCTTCATTGCCGCTGCCAAATCGCTCGGCCTGCCCAAGACCACGGTCAGCCGCAAAGTGCAGGAGCTGGAAACGCGCCTGGGCGCGCGCCTGCTGCACCGGACCACGCGCCGCCTCGGCCTGACCGAAGCCGGTTCGATCTACCACGAACATTGCCAGCGCATCGCGCGCGAACTGGAAGAGGCCGAGAGCGCGGTGAGCCAGCTGCAGTCCGGCCCGCGCGGCTGGCTGCGCTTCACCGTGCCCTATTCGATCGGCATCACCTGGATCGCCCCGCTGCTGGGCCAGTTCCATGCGCAGTACCCGGAAATCCGCCTGGACATGCACATGGGCAACGAGAAGCTGGACCTGATTGCAGGTGAAGCGGACCTTGCGCTGCGCGTGGGGGCCCTGCCCGATTCCAACCTGGTCGCACGCAAGCTCGGCAGCCTGCGCACGCAGGTGTTCGCCAGCCCGGCCTACATCGAGCGCTACGGCGAGCCGCTGCATCCGGAAGAGCTGCAGTTCCATCGCATCCTGGCGATGCGCAAGCCGTACCACACCGGAAATTCGCCGCGCTTCACCTGGCAGCTGGGCGAGAACGGCGGCGAGCTGCGTGACTTCCCGGTCACCCCGCTGATGACCGCCAACGACATGTCTGCGTTGAATGGTGCATTGGTCTGTGGCGAAGGCCTGCTGCTGACCGGCGACGTGATGGCCAAGCCGTTCGTTGAATCGGGCATGGTGCGCCGCGTGCTGGCCGGCTGGACCGGCCCGGAAGTGGACTTCAACGCCGTGTTCGCCGGCGGCCGCCTGGTTTCGCCGAAGGTGCGTGCGTTCGTCGACTTCCTGGTCGAAAAGCTCAACTTCGACGCCAATTACATGCTGGCGCAGTGCCCGGGTGCGAAGCTGGCGCAGCAGCAGAAGGAAAAGGAAGACGCCGCTCTGGAAAGCAGCGGCAAGCGGATCCTGGAGAAGGTGGCCGCTTCTGCGGCGTAGCCTGCAACAAGAGCGCCTACCCATCTCCTGGTAGTTGCCGACCTTGGTCGGCATGGCTTACAGAGGGATGCGCTATCGGCGTGCCGAGCAACGCTCGGCACCCACAAAAATGCCGCCTGCAAGGGCGGCATTTTCGTTCCGGCCGATGGCCGGACCGGCTCAAGCAGTAACGCTACGCGTTATTGCTTGAGCGGAATCACCCGGATCTCGACGCGGCGGTTCTTGGCGCGGCCGGCGTTGGTGCTGTTGTCGGCAATCGGGTACGACTTGCCGGCGCCCAGCGTTTCGATGCGCACGCTCTGCACGCCCTGGCCGATCAGGTACTGCGCGACCGAGTCGGCACGTTCCTTCGACAGGCGGTTGTTGACCGCATCGCTGCCGATGCTGTCGGTGTGGCCGACCACTTCGATCATGGTCTGGTTGTAGTCACGCAGGGTGCCTGCCACGCCATTGAGCGCGCCGTAGAACTGCGGCTTCAGGGTCGACTTGCCGAAGTCGAAAGTGATGCCGTCCGGCAGGTTCAGCATGATGTTGTCGCCCTGGCGCTGCACATCGATGCCGGTGTTGGCAGTGCGCTCGCGCAGTGCGCGTTCCTGGCGATCCTGGTACTGGCCGACGGCGGCGCCGCTGAGCGCACCGATACCGGCGCCGATCAGGGCATGCTGGCGGCGCTCGGTGGCGCTGTCGCCGGTCAGCAGGCCGGCTGCCACGCCGATGGCGGTACCGATCAGGGCGTTGCGCCCGGTGCGGTTCTGCTGCTCGGTGGGGTTGCCGTACTGGTCACTCTGTACGTAGGAGCCGCCGGTGGCGCAGGCCGACAGGACGGCCGCGCTCATCAGGGCCAGTGCGACGTTGCGGGTGGTGTTGCGGATCATGAGGTTCTCCTTGGTTTCCGGTCGGCCGGCGGCCTGCGGGCGCAAAGAGAATAAACAGCCCGATGCGATGCCGGAATGATGATCGGGCACACCGACAGGGCCGCGTTCAGCTAACTGACCAGATCGCTCAGGTCGCCCTTTACCCCGCCCCCGACTGGCGGTAAGCCGCCAATGCGGCGTCGCGGCCCGCGGCCAGGTCCACCAGCGGCGTACGCGGATAGCCCGGGGCATGTGCCGCCAGCAGCAGCGGATGCTGCCAGGGCGCAAACCGGGCCTTCACCGGCAACGCGGCCAGTTCGGGCACCCAGCGGCTGATGTACCGTGCCTGCGGATCGAACTTCTCGGCCTGGGTCACGGGGTTGAACACACGGAAGTACGGTGCCGCGTCGGCACCGGTCCCGGCCACCCACTGCCAGCCCATGGTGTTGTTGGCCAGGTCGGCATCGACCAGGGTGCCCCAGAACCAGCGTGCGCCATGCAGCCAGTGCGCGCGCAGGTGCTTGCACAGGTAACTGGCCACGATCATCCGCACCCGGTTGTGCATGTAGCCGGTGTGCCACAGCTCGCGAAGGCCGGCATCGACGATCGGCACGCCGGTGTTGCCGCGCTGCCAGGCGTGCAGCTGCGCCTCACTGGGCGTTGCCCATGGGAAGCGATCGAAACGCGGGTTGAGGTTGTCAGTGGGCGTCTTCGGGAAGTGATGCAGCAGGTGGTAGGCGAAGTCACGCCAGCCCAGCTGGCGCAGGTAGCCGTCGATGTCGGCGTCGGTGCCGGCGCTACGCAGCCCTTCCAGCGCATGGGCAATCCGCCAGGGCGCGATTTCGCCGAAATGCAGGTGCGGCGACAGCCGCGAGGTCCCGACACGGTCCGGCAGGTCACGCTGCTCGCGATACCCGCGCAGGGCACCGTCTTCAAAGACGGACAGTGCTTCCAGCGCACCGGCTTCGCCCGGCTGCCAGTGCTCCCAGAAGCCGGTATCCCAGTCCAGCGTCGGCGCCAGCTGGAGATCATCCAATGCCAGGCTGTCGACCGCGTGCGGCGCCAGTGCTTCCGGTGCGGCCTGCAGTGCCGGCAGGCGCCAATGACTGAGTACATTGCGCCAGTACGGCGTAAATACCTTGTACGGCTGGCCCTGCTGGGTGGCGATGTCCCAAGGCTCGAACAACAGGCTGCCATTGCAGCTCTGCGCGTCGATGCCCTGCTCGCGCAGCATGCGCTTGATGGTGGCGTCGCGTGGCTGGGTGGCCGGTTCGTACTTGCGGTTCCAGTACACCGCCTCGGCGCCGGTCTGCGCGATCAGCAACTGCAGGGCCGGCAGGCTGTCACCACTGCGCAGCACCAGCGAGGAACCGCGCGTGCGCAGGTCCGCATCCAGCGCGGCCAGTGAACGGTGGCGCCACGCATCGGAGGCGGCACCCGGCGCCCACTCACCTTCTTCGTGCGGCGCATGGATGTAGACCGGCACCACGTCGTGGCCGGCATCCAGCGCGGCCTGCAGGGCCGGATTGTCCTGCAGCCGCAGATCACGGCGGAACCATACCAACGCTACCGACACAGGTACTGCCTTCGTTGTGGAAGGCGCACATGATAGCCAGCGGTGGTGAAGGGGATGCGCGCAGACGCCGTCTGCTAGGCTGCACGGCCGCTACCCGTTGGACTCTGACATGGATGATCTGCACGCCTCATTCGCCCGCTTCGGGCTGCTGCATGCGCAGCACGAGCGTGACTGGCAGGGCCCGTTCCCGCTGCCCACGGCACTGGCGTCGTTCTACGCGCAGGTCGGGCCGCTGGGCGAAGAGATCAATGCCAAGGTTGGCCGCGCCGGCATCACCGTTCCCGGCCTTGATGTCTGGATACCGCCACTGCAGCGCCTGTGGAGCCAGCAGGCCGGCTATCGATGGCATGGCGTCAGCGGCGAACGGATCAACGACTGGCCATCGAACTGGCTGGTGATTGCCGATCGCGGCGCTGATCCGTTCATCCTCGACCTGGACGACGGCCGTGTGCTGTTCAGCCACCACGGCGCCGGCCTGCTGGATGCCGGCGAGATCACTGCCGATGTGCCAACCTTGATGGCGGCTCTGGCTGCTGCAGGCACGGTGTACCTCGATGCCGGCGATGACCTCTACAACGACGATGACGATGGCGGCATCCGTCCTGAACACCGGGAGGCAGCCGTACAGGCGGTGGCCCGGGTACTGGGCGACCGCCTGCAGGCCGAGTTGTTCATCGAGACGTTGCTGGACTGAATCCAGCCATGGCGTGGATCTATTTCTCGAAGCGCTTCATCGCTTCGCTGATCAGCGTCCGCGCCTCGGCAGCGTTGCCCCAACCGTTGAGCTGCACCGGGTTGCGCCCGGCCGGCAGGTCCTTGTAGACCCGGAAGAACGCTTCGATGCGCTGTCGTTCGATCTCCGGCAGATCGGCCAGGTCGCGGATGTTGGCGTAGGTCGGGTCAACCTTGTCGGTCGGCACGCCGATGATCTTCTCGTCGTGCTCGCCGCCGTCGACCATCTTCAGGTAGCCGATCGGCCGGAAGCGCACGATCACGCCCGGATGCAGGGGTTCACGGGTCAGCACCAGCGCGTCCAGCGGATCGTTGTCGCCAGCCAACGTGCGCGGCATCGAACCGTAGTTGGCCGGATAGGCGACCGGCATCGACTGGAAGCGATCCACATGCACCAGGCCGTCCTCCTTGATCTCGTACTTGGTGAAGCTGCCGGCCGGAATCTCCACCGCCAGGTTCACTTCCTGCGGCGCCTGCTTCGGCTGCGCCACCAGGAACGGGTGCAGCACGCCATCGGCGGCGGCCACCGCGGTCGCGAGCAGGAGCAGGGCCCCGCCGATGGCAGCCATGGGGACAAGACGGTGTACGGTTTTCATCTGGATCTCCTCCTCATTCCCAGCAGCGATCGGCGCGGCCCTTGGCAGTCTGCGCGCGCGGGCAGTCACGCGGCGTGATGCGGCCTTCGGTCAGCTCCGTGCGCTGCTTGCCGCCCTTGGCGTCGCGACGCAGCTCGAAGGCATCGTAGAGTCGCCCGGTCACCGTGCGGGCTTCATAGCGCAGGTGCTGCGGATCGATGTGCAACACCTGGAACAGCTGGGTGTCCTCGGCCACCGGATCCATCGTCCTACGTGCCTCGTCGGAGAGACGGTACTGCTTCGGCCCCGCCACGGTCACCACATACTGCGGCGTCGCGGCCTGTCCTTCACCACGGCGGCCATAGGTGTGATCGTGGCCCTGCAGCACCAGATCGACGTTGTGGCGACGAACCACCGGCAGCAGCACGTCACGCAATGCGCCGTTCTCGCGCCCTTCGCGCGGCGAATAGAACGGCTGGTGCAGCAGCACGAGCGTCCACGGCTGCGGATTGCCGGTCAGTACCTTGTCCAGCCACTGGGCCTGCGCCTTGGCCGTGCCAAGGTCGAGTGCCGACGTGCCATCGACCACGGCGACGCGCACGCCCTGCGCATCGAACCAGTAGCTGGTCTGCTGTGCGGCGGATGCCCCATTGCCCGGCAGCGCGAACGTCACCGGCCAGTGCCTGCCCAGCACGCGGCGTTCCTGCGGAGTGTCCTCGAACTCCTCGACATACTCGTGGTTGCCGATCGCCGGCGCGACCAGGGTTTCCTGCGCCAGCCAACCGGCGGCGGCAAACCATTCGCCCCACTCGCTGTCATCGGCACCATCGCCCCCACTGACCAGATCGCCAGCGAACAGGCTCAGGCGCGCCTCGGGTGCGGCCTTCTGCGCGGCGCGCACCACGCGGCTGACATGGCTCACGTTCTTGTTCTGGGTATCTCCAAAGTACAGCAGGGTCAGCGGCTGGTCGGGCGCAGCCAGCGTGCGCAGCTGGTTCCAGGCGCTCCAGCTGCCGTTGCCCTGCACGCGGTAGACGTACAGGGTATCGGGCCGCAGGCCGCTGACATCAGCGCGGTGGTGGTGCGACAGCCCGTTCTCGGTCTGCAGCGCGCGGGTCGTGGCGCGCACCTGGCGGATGCCCTCGATGGCCGGTGAATCACCGGCAAGGGCAATCTCCAGCAGCGGCGCCTGCACGCTGCCGTCGGTGCGCCAGGCCACGGCGAACCCATGGCCGGGATCGACTGCCGGCGAAGCGACAATGCGGTCCGGCACCGTCGTCGCTGCGTAGTGGCGGCTGCCCGGCGGCACCTGGGTGTTCGCTTCAGCCGCCGCGAAGCACAACGACGGCACCGCCAGCAGCAGGCCCAGCGCCAACGTACGCATCAGGCAACGACCGCTCACGAACCACACTCCAGCGGCAATGCCAACTGCTTGGCGATGCTCTCCCAGTCGAACGCCACCACGCCCTGGTCGTCATGCACCGCATACAACGCGCCGTGCGGGAAGCGCGCGCTGGGCTGCTGCATCATCCAGATGCCATCGGTGTTGGCCACCGTATTGCCCTGGAACGCGCCGACCGGCTTCAGGGTGTGGCGGTCGAACAGGTGGAACACGCTGCGCTGCTTGCCCTGTTCGGTGGTGATCCACCAACCATCCTTGCCGCAGGTGCGCAGGGTTACGCCTTCGGCCTGCGCCTTGAACACGTCGCGGCCGAAGGTGGTGCCGGTGAAACGCCCGGCCAGCGTGTAGACCTTGAACTCGCTGGCGTAGCCCTCGTCCTCTTCGGCGATCAGCAGGCGATCGTTCTCGGGGTCGCCCCAGATCGACTCGACCACGCGCAGGGCACCCGCCTCAGTGGTATCACCGATGCTGGCCACAAGCTTCGCTTCGACCTTCGCGCCATCGCGGGTCACCTGGTACTGGCGCACGCGCTTGTCCAGCTCGGTCAGCGGCGGCAGGATGTCACGGCCCTGTGCATCCTCGCCGTTGTCCCAGGAGTCGGTCACGTAGACGCTGTAGCCATCGGCACGGCGGTCGACCCACAGCCCGTACGGCTTGCGCAGATCGTCCGCAGCGAAGGTCGCCAGTGGAGTGAAGTCCGGCAGGCTCAGCACCTGCACGCGGTGATTGTCGCGCTCCACGATCCACAGCAGATCGTCGGTCACCGCGATGCCGTTTGGGCGATCGAACTGCCCTGGCGCGGTGCCGCTGCTGCCTACGTCGCGCAGGTGCTGGCCGCTGCTGCCGTCGTAGACCACCAGCTTGTCGGTGGCCTTGGCAGTGGCGATCAGCCAGAGCTTTCCGTCAGGTGCACGCCAGGCGGCAGGCGAATCGATGTTGTCAGCCGGCGTCATCGGTGAAAGGAATGCCTCGGCGATGGTGGTCACCGCACGCTCGTTCGTGGCCTTCGCCCCGGGCTTGGCCACGGCCGGATCATTGCCGTTGGCCGGCGTGCAGCCGGCCACCAACGTCACGGCCAGCATGGTGGCCAGCAGGGTGATGCGAGGCCCGCTCACAGTGCCACCTTCAGGCCCAGTGCGTAGGTGCGGCCATATTCTTCCATCTGCAGGGTGCGCGAGCGCGTGCCCTGGTACAGTTCCAGCGGCTTGTCCAGCAGGTTCTGTGCCTCGAAATACATGCTCACGCGCGGAGTGAACCTGTAGTCAAGCGAGAAGTCGAGCTGGGTGTTCGGCGCTACGTAGATGTCGAAGGCACGGCCGGCACCAAGGGTATCCAGGTACTCGCTGCGGTGTACGGCTGCCACGCGGGTGCTCAGGCCGTACTTCTCGTAACCGATGTGCGCGCTGTACACGTTCTTCGAGGCGCGCGGCAGGGTGAAGTCCTCACCGGCGCGCTTGGCCAGGCCCGGGTCGAAATCAGTGTCCAGCCAGGTGCCGCTGGCACCCACCAGCAGGCCATCCCAGCCAGCCGGGAGGAACGACAGCTGCTGCTGCCAGTTGAACTCGGCGCCACGCACCTTGGCCTTGTCGCCATTGACCGAGGTCACCACCGGCAGGCCGTCGTAGATGCCGTCGGCGCCGGCCTGGCGGACCTGCACGATGTAGCCGTCGATCGACTTGTGGAACACGCCCAGCGAGAGGATGCCGCTTTCGCCGATGTACTTCTCCACCGACAGGTCGATGTTGGTCGACTCGTACGGATCCAGCTCCGGGTTGCCCAGGCGCACTTCATTGTCGTTGCGGACCAGGCCGATGCGCGGCGAGGCATCGCCGAAGCCCGGGCGCGCCACCGTCTTGTTGGCGGCGAAGCGGAACACCCAGTCGTCGCTGGCGTCGTAACGCAGGTGCAGGCCCGGCAGTACGTTGTTGTAGCTCTTGCTGGCGGTGACCCGGGTCGCGGTGTAGGAGCGCCCGTCCTTGGCCACGTCCACGCGATTGCCTGTGGCGCTGAAGCGGGTGTTCTCCACACGCACGCCGCCGATCACGCGCAGCGCACCGATGTCCCAGGTGCCCATCGCATAGCTGGCGAACACGTCTTCGCGCGCGGTGTAGTCGCCTTCCAGAGACGTCGCGGCGTTGCCACCGACATCCTGCGGACGCGCGCTGTATTCGCCACCGTGCTGCGACCAGTAGCTGCGCATCGCCGATGAGTCCATGCCCTGCCCCATCGGGCCGTGGCGATGTTCCGGCGAGCCGGTCGTCCAGTCACTGAGCTTGATCGCCGGACCCACGCGCAGCGACGCCTCATCGACATTCACGTCACGGTCGCGCCAGCGCCCGAGCAGGCCGAACTTGTAGCTGCTGTTGTCGCCGTCGAAGCGGATATTGACCTGCGCGCTGCGCTCCTCGTCGTCCACCTTCTTCGGCTTGGCCACCACACGGTCGAACTTGTAGTTGGCGTTGTCCAGCCACTGGTCGTTGTCGAAGGTGTAGGTGGGCAGGCGACTGCGCTGGTCCAGCGTGCCATTGAAGGCCTTGCCGTTGAGCTTGAAGCGCGATTCGATCTCGTCGTCCACGCGTTCTTCGGTGCGGGTATAGCCGATCTTGTAGTCCAGTACCGCGTCGGTCAGCTTGTTCTCGCCACCCAGGCTGGCGGCGAAGGTGTTCTCTTCCTTGGTCCGGTAGCGCATGCGCTTGTCGATCGAATCCTTCGGCATGCCGGCAAGTCGATACTGGTCGGTGCCGGTGGCGATCATGTCGGCGCTGTTGAAGTTGAAGATCACGCGCTGGCGGGTTTCGGCATCGTCGAACTGGCTGTACAGCGTGCGCAGGTAGTAACGGCTGTCCTCGTTCGGGCGCCAGTCGAAATTGAGGTTGGCGCCGATGCGCTTGCGCTCGATCTCGTACTTGCGGTTCTGCAGGTTCAGCGCGGTGATTTCGCCCGGGCGGGTGGTGGTCGGATCCTTGTTCCCGCTGACATCACCGTACTCCACTTCGCTGTTGTCCGATTCGAACGTCCGCTTCTGGTAGTTCACGCCGGCGGCGATGCCGAAGGTGTCGTTGAACACTTCGCTGTAGTTGAAAGCGGCCTTCGGGCTGGTCTCGCCCGAAAGCTGCTGGTGGCTGCCTTCGATCTTGCCACGCAGGCTGCGGCCCTCGCGGTCGAACGCCGAGGCGGTCTCGACCAGGATCGCGCCGCCAATGGCGTCGCCCGGCATGTCCGGGGTCGGTGATTTGACCACGCGCAGGCGCTCGGTCGAATCGGACGGGATCACGTCCATCGGTGCGGCGCGGCTGGAGTTGTCCGGTGTGCCGATGGCGATGCCGTCGACGCTGACGCTGTTGAGGTTGGCATCCAGTCCGCGCACGACCACGTAGCGGCCCTCGCCCTGGTCGCGCGTCACGCTGATGCCCGGCAGGCGTTGCAGCGACTCGGCCACGTTCTTGTCCGGGTACTGGCCCAGCGCGTCGGACGACACCGCATCCTCGATGGCGTTGCTGCTGCGCTTGAGGTCCACCGCGCGGATCTGCGATTCAAGCTGGGCGCGCACTTCAATGCGGTCCAGGTCGACCGCATCGGCGGCCACTGCACCGGTGGCGGCAACCGCCTGCTGCCCGGCGGCCTGCAGTGGTGCAGCAGCCCCCATCGCCAGGGTCAGGGTGATGGCAACGGCCAACGGAGTCTTGATATGCACTGGGAATCCCCATTCCTGTTAAGAATGGGTCTGCACGGTATGTCCGCAAGGTTGCATGGCAATGACATGCATCTGCACATTTCATGCGGGCCGCCTCCGGCCCCGGTTTGGGGTTGGGCGCCCAATCCGGCAAAATGGCGTCCTCTCTCCTTATCCCCCTTCCCGACCATGAAGATCGTCGAAGTGCGCCACCCGCTGGTGCAGCACAAGATCGGCCTGATGCGCAACGCTGCGCTCAGCACCAAGGATTTCCGCGAACTGGCCAACGAGCTCGGCACGCTGCTGGCCTACGAGGCCACCGCCGACCTGGACACCGAGCCGCACACCCTGGCCGGCTGGGCCGGCCCGGTCACCGTGCAGCGCATCGCCGGCGCCAAGATCACCGTGGTGCCGATCCTGCGCGCCGGCCTGGGCATGCTCAGCGGCGTGCTGTCGCTGATCCCGGCGGCACGCGTCAGCGTGGTCGGCCTGCAGCGCGATGAGGAAACCCTGCAGCCGGTGCCCTACTTCGAGCGCCTGACCGGCCGCCTGGAAGAGCGCGACGCGCTGATCCTGGACCCGATGCTGGCCACCGGCGGCACCCTGATCGCCACCATCGACATGCTCAAGCGTGCTGGCGCCCGCCGCATCAAGGGCATCTTCCTGGTGGCCGCGCCGGAAGGCATCGAAGCAGTCAAGGCCGTGCATCCGGACGTGGAAATCTACACCGCGGCCATCGATGCCCAGCTCAACGACAAGGGCTACATCCTGCCCGGCCTGGGCGATGCCGGTGACCGCATCTTCGGTACCCGCGTCGGTTGATCCGGTGAACCGGGGTCAGATCCCTTTCGCAGAAAGGGCTCTGACCCCACCCCGGATGCCGGCCTACAGGCCGGCCGCGAACGCTTCCAGCTGGCCGATGACGGTGTTCCAGCCGTCGAAGAAGCCCATCTGCTCATGCTGGTCGCGCAGGGCCTTGTCCGGGTGCATCACCTGCGCGGTGTAACGACAGCCCTGGCCCTCATCCTCCATCGAGATGATGGCGGTGAAGCCCAGCCACGGTGACTGCGGCCGCCAGCCCGGGCCCAGCATCGAGGTGAACACCAGACGCTGCTGCGGCACGATCTCCAGAAAGCTGCCCGGGTTGTCACTGCTGCCGCCGTCGGGGCCCTGCATGAAGGTGTGGAAGGCGCCGCCCGGGCGCAGGTCGAAGGCACGCACTTCGGTGGACCACGGCTTCGGGCACCACCACTGGCGCAGCAGCTCCGGGTCGGTCCACGCCCGCCACAGGGCGGCGCGCGGTGCGTTCAGTACGCGACTGATGACCAGATCGGTCTCGGGGTTGCTAGCTGCGTCTACGGCCATGGGCCTGCTCCTGTCGGTGAAGGGTTTCGACAAACTCGACCATGCGGTCGGCGCGCGCTGCCCACACGACGCGCTGCGCGGCCAGCCATTGCTCGGCCTGGCCCAACCGTTCCGGCACCAGTTCGCAGGTGCGTACACGCCCCTGCTTGCGGCTGCGCACCACGCCACTGCGCTCCAGCACGGCCAGATGCTTCATCAGCGAGGGCAAGGCCATCTCAAAAGGCTCGGCCAAGGTCGACACCGTGCGCGGCCCCTGCCCCAGCGCCGCCACGATCGCGCATCGGGTGGGGTCGGCCAGTGCCTGAAACACGTCTTGAATGGCGGGATCATACTTACCCATATGGCTAAGTAATACGCCGATCTGAATGCCCCTGCAAGCGGTCGCTGCCGAGGCACGATTCTTCACGTGGCCTTGCTGCCTGCAGGCCAATGCTCCGCGCACCCGCCACCGCCTGGAGTGCTCTCGATGAAAGCTTCTTTCCTGCTGGCCGCTGTCCTGCTGGTCGGCCTGCCCCTGGCTGCCAATGCCACCACACCGCAGCAGCAGCGCATGGCCGACTGCTCGGCCAAGAACAAGGGCTCGAAGGGTGACGCCTACAAGACCGCGCAGAGTTCCTGCCTCAGTGGCCACGCTGCCGAAGCCAAGCCGGCCAACGCGCAACAGGAACGCATGCGCAAGTGCAACGCTGACGCGGGTGCCAAGAAGCTGGCCGGTGACGCGCGCAAGACCTTCATGAGCAGCTGCCTGAAGGCGTCGTAGCATCGCTCGTCCAGTTCAATCGAATGGGGGCAGAGCCCGTTGCACAGCAATGGCATTCGACCCCATTTGAATATCGATATCTGACTGATGTGCCGACCAACGGTCGGCACCCACCAATAGCCACCGGCCACCTGTCAGAGGTGGGGGCGGTGTGGGTGGGCAGGCGCCGTGGATGGCGCCATCGAGCCCCCATGGATGGGTTTACGGCGTGTCCTGACCACCCACACCGCCCCGCCATCCCACGGAATGCCGTTCTTGATCTTGCTTCGGCTTGTGCAGGTGCAGGGAGCAGCCCTGCCGAACACCCGTCACCCCAGCGCGCGCGCCTTCAGTTCACCCTGCTCGTGCAGGGTCACGAAACGCCCCTTGTCATCGCGACCCAGCTGCGCCAGCGCCACCTGTGGGTCGTGGGTGAAAAACAGATGCACGTTGCGCGCCAGCTTGTCCTCAAGGAACTGCCGCTTCTCGTCGATCAGGAGCTCGGCATTGCGGTCGTAGCCCATGGTGATCGGCACGTGTACCCATGAGCGCCCCGGGATCAGGTCGGCACAGAACACCACCCCGCCGTGCGCATCTTCGCCGGCGTGCGCGTGGCCGACGATCTCGGCCAGCATCAACCCCGGCGTGTGGCCATCGCTGTAGCTGAAGCGAACGCTGCGACCCAGAACCTTCGAATACTCGCCGTCCACTACTTCCAGGCGACCGCTGGCCTGCAGCAGGCCAGGCAGCTCCGGAATGAAGCTGGCACGGTCGCGCGGATGCGGCTGCATGGCGCGCTGCCAATGCTGCGCACCGACCACATAAGTCGCATTGGGGAACAGCAGTTCCGGCTCACGCCCTTCGCTCCATGCCGCCAGCAGGCCACCGGCATGATCGAAATGCAGGTGGCTGAGCACGACGACATCAATGTCCTCGTGCTCGAAACCTGCTTCGCGCAACGAATCGATCAGTACGTGCTGGCTTTCCTGCACGCCATAGCGCTCACGCATGCGCGGATCGAAGAACGCCCCGATACCGGTTTCAAACAGCACGGTCTTGCCTTCCAGCGGGCTGGCAAGCAGCGCACGGCAGGCCAGCTCGATGCGATTGAGCTCGTCCGGTGCCGCCCATTTTTCCCACAACGCGCGCGGCGCGTTGCCGAACATCGCGCCGCCGTCGAGGCGCTGCGAGTTTCCACGAATAGACCAGAGTTTCATGTGTCGATTATCGGCGCCGGCTCGTTAAATAATCGCTAGAAAGGAAACAGAAAACCCCGCCGTCAAGGGCGGGGTTTTCGGTAAACAGCCAGATTGGCGGCCAGCGGCCGGCACGACCGGATCAGCGTGCCGGCACGACCAGGGCGCTGCCCACCGGGTTGCGCGGGTCGCTGCCGCCAAACAGCTTGTTGGCCTTCCGGTCCCATTCCACGGTCTGCAGGTTGCCCCACACGTGGCTGGACCCGCGGCCCCCGGCGGCCACATTGCCCGGCAGGTCGATCTTGTGACCCATCGCCTGCAGCTGCTTCACCGTGGCCGCGTCGAATGCATCGTCCTCGGCTTCGATCAGGTCCGGCAGCCACTGGTGGTGATAGCGCGGCAGCGCGGCAACCTGCTGCGCGTCCAGGCCGGCGTCGTAGCCGAGGATGCCCAGCAGCACCATGGTGATGATGCGGCTGCCACCCGGGGTGCCCAGCACCACCACCTTGTCGGCGTTCTCCATGAAGGTCGGGGTCATCGAGCTGAGCATGCGCTTGCCCGCCTTCGGCGCATTGGCCTCGTAGCCCATCACGCCGAACGCGTTGGGCGTGCCCGGCTTCAGCGCGAAGTCGTCCATCTCGTTGTTCAGCAGCACGCCGGTGCCCTTCGGAATCAGCCCCGAGCCGTACAGCAGGTTGACGGTCTGGGTCGCGCCGACCCGGTTGCCGTCACGGTCGATGATCGAGAAGTGCGTGGTCTCGTCGTCTTCCAGCGGGGTCGGGTTGCCCGACAGCAGGTCGCTGGGCGTGGCCTTCTCCGGATGGATGGTCGCCCGCAGGCCCTGTGCGTAGTCCTTGCTGGTCAGCACCTTCTGCGGGATCTGCACGAAGTCCGGATCGCCGAGGAAGAAGGTGCGGTCGCGGTAGGCACGGCGCATCGACTCCACCACCAGGTGGGTGCGGTGCGCCGGGTCCATCTTGTTGATGTCCCAGCCTTCCAGGATCTGCAGCATGCTGGCCAGCGCGATGCCACCGGACGACGGCGGCGGCGCGGTGGTGATCTTCCAGCCGTTGTAGTTGAACACGATCGGTTCGCGCTGCTTCACGCGATAGCCGGCCAGCTCTTCAGCGGTCCACTTGCCGCCGGCCTGCTTCACGCCGGCCAGCAACAGCTTTCCGGTCTGGCCCTTGTAGAAGCCATCGAAGCCACCTGCGGCCAAGCGCTCCAGCGTCTGTGCCAGCTCCGGCTGCTTGAACAGGTCACCGCTGGCGATCGGCTTGCCGTTGCGCAGGTAGACCTCACGGGTGCCGGGATAGCGCTCCATCACCTCACGGCGAGAGGCATAGCCCTTGGCCATGCGGTCGTAGACCGGGAAGCCTTCGCGCGCGATGCGGATCGCCGGCTGCAGCGATGCAGACAGCGGCAGCTTGCCGTGCTTGGCCGACAGCTCGACCAGCGCCGCAGGCAGGCCCGGAATACCGGCCGACCAGGCACCGTTGACCGAGCGGTCACGGTCGAGGTTGCCCTGCTTGTCGAGGAAGGCCTGCGGCGTTGCCGCGGCCGGCGCGGTCTCGCGCGCGTCCAGCATCACGTCCTTGCCGGTGGCCGCGTCGTGCAGCAGGAAGAAGCCACCGCCGCCCAGCCCGGAACTGATCGGCTCGACCACCGCCAGCGTGGACGATACCGCCACCGCGGCGTCGAAGGCGTTGCCGCCCTGCGCCAGGATGTCGATGCCGGCCTGGGTGGCCAGCGCGTGGCCGCTGGCAATGGCCGCGCCGTCGGGGCGCTCGGCACGGGCCGGGCTGTCGGCCCAGGCAATCGGGCTCAGCAGCAGGCCGAGCAGCAACAGGCGGCGGACGATCAGCGTCTTCATTCGGATGGGGGCTCCGCATAGAGTTCGGGGTGATCGTGCTGCAGCTGGCGCAGCTTGGCCAGCAGCTGGTCTTCCGTTTCCACGATCTCCGGGTCCGGGTCGATGCACTCGACCGGGCAGACGACCACACACTGTGGCTCGTCGAAATGACCCACGCATTCGGTGCAGCGCGCAGGGTCGATCACGTAGATGGTTTCACCCATCGCAATGGCCTGGTTCGGGCAGGCCGGCTCGCAGACGTCGCAGTTGACGCAGAGCTCGTTGATTTTCAGCGACACGGCGATACTCCTCGCCCGCGCCCTGGGACAAAGGACCGGCCAGCGCGGGCGCGCGGGCCGGTCAGGTCATCAGCGGCGCCCTTGCAGGACGCCGCCCGGGCCATGCCGGAGCATGGCCGCCATGGCTCGGTCTTACTTGGCTTCGACGAAAATGTACTCGGCACCGGTCGGCTGGATCGCAGCCTGAACGCGGGCGTTGTCGGCCGACTGGCCGATGAAGACGACGCGCACGCCCTTCATCGAATCCGGCGACACGTCCTTGAACACGGCCTGGATCATGTCAGCCATCTTGCCCGAGGCCGACGAACCGAAGGCCAGCATGTTGCCCGGCTGCACGCCACGGGCCACGGCCTGGGTCGCGCTCTCGGTCTGGCGCTCGTACTTGGCCTGGAAGTCCGGGTCCGATTCCGGCGAGAGGTAGTACAGGAACGGGCTGTTGTTGATGTTGCCCATGTTCTGGATGGCCACTTCCTGCAGGTACTTCTTCCAGCCTGCATCATCATCCTTGGCCGGGGCGACCAGGGCCTGCTTGGCCTCATCGACCGGAGCGGCCTCTTCCTTCTTGCAGGCGGTGAAGGCCAGGGCCAACGAAGCGATCAGCATCGCGCGCATGGTGGTGTTCATGGGTTTCCTCCCGGAATGGTGCGTGGTGTTGTACGTAATGGGGTGCGGGTACAGCAGGACTTACGACTGTGCCGCCTTCGCTTCGCGGACCTTGCGCAGGGCTTCGAGCACCGCGGCCGGCACGAAACCGGACACGTCGCCGCCCAGGCGCGCGATCTCGCGGACCAGCGAGGACGAAATGAAGCTGTGCTGCTCGGCCGGGGTCAGGAACAGGGTCTCGACCTCGGGGATCAGGTGACGGTTCATGCTGGCCATCTGGAACTCGTACTCGAAATCGGACACCGCGCGCAGGCCACGCAGCAGCACCCCGCCCTGGACCGAACGGACGAAATGGGCCAGCAGGGTGTCGAAGCCGATGACCTCGACGTTGCCATGGTGGCCCAGTGCGCCACGCGCCAGCTGCACGCGCTGCTCCAGCGGTAGCGCCGGGCCCTTGGACGGGCTCTGCGCCACGCCCACCACGACCTTTTCAAACAGCGGCGCGGCCCGGCTGACCAGGTCGATATGACCGTTGGTGATCGGGTCGAACGTGCCGGGATAGACGGCAATGCGGCGGTTGGCCACGGTCATGGGCGGATGCAGATGTTCAGATGAGGTCAAAGTGTAGCAGTGGCGCGGCGGTACAGGGCAAAGCGCACCTCGCGGGTGCCGCCCTCGCGGTGCAGCAGCCAGTCCGGCGGCAGCACCGGCACGTGGCCGGCCGGCGATTCCAGGTACAGCCAGGCATCGGCGGCCAGGTGCCGCGGCAGCTGCGCCAGCACGTCCTGCCACAGGCCATCGGCGAACGGCGGGTCGATGAAGACCAGATCGGCCTGCTGCGCGGGCGCGCCCTGCAGCCAGCGCAGGGCATCGGCCTGCACCACGGTGATCTGATCGGCGGCCTGCAGCTTGGCCACGGCCGCGGTCAGATTGCGTCCCAGCTGCGCGTCGCGCTCGACCAGGGTGGCGTGGGCGGCACCACGCGAGACCGCCTCCAGGCCCAGCGCGCCACTGCCGGCGAACAGGTCCAGCACCCGCGCGCCGCCCAGTCTGGGCATCAACCAGTTGAAAAGGGTCTCGCGCACGCGGTCACTGCTGGGCCGCAGCCCCGGCAGGGTCGGCACCGGCAGGCGGGTATTGCGCCAGCGACCGCCGATGATGCGGACCTGGCCGTCATTGCCCCCACGGCCGCTCACAGGCGCCCCCGGCGGGGTTCATTCGAGAATTTCAGCATGAGCGGGATTGTAGTCGTCCGGGCGGCGCCCGGAACCCGCAGAGGCCGAAGCAACAGCCAGAGCAACGGCAAAAGCTGGTTTCCTGTGGGTAGGCGGGGTGGGCCAGGTTGTGGGGGACGCCGTAAACCCGTCCATGAAGTGACCCCCGAGACTTGGACGGGGTCAGGCGGCCGATTGGGCCCGCTCCCGGTACTCTACCGGGCTCAGACCTTTCAGTTTCAGTTTGATGCGCTCCTGGTTGTAGTACTGGATGTATTCCACCAGCCCAGCCTCCA